>CAITEH010000007.1 GCA_903891415.1 Candidatus Firestoneibacteriota bacterium | reverse complement strand
GTACTGCCCGATGGTCAGTATATCACAGCCGGTTGCCGCAATATCTTTTATAAGCAGGGACAGCTGGTTTTTTGTTTCTCCGAGCCCTGCCATAAAGCCCGTCTTGGTCACGATTGCCGGGTCTATTTCCTTTAAAATTTTCAGTACCCTGAGCGTTCTTTTATAGTCCGACTGTAAAGGCCTTAACCTGGGATATAATTCTTTGACCATTTCTACATTATGCGCGATAACATCAGGTTTTGAAGAAAGAACCCTGCTAAGCAAAGCGGGGTCTCCCTTAAGATCAGGTATCAGCACTTCCACTTCGATATTCCCGCCGGCTTTCAAGGTCTTTATAACTGCTGCAAAATGCTCCGCTCCGCCGTCAGGCAGATCATCCCGGGTCACCGAAGTTATCACAACATATTTCAAATCCAGCAGTTTTACGGTTCGTAACAGCCTTGCCGGCTCCCCGCTATCCGGCAATTCCGCTTGTCCGGTCTTTATATCACAGAACAAACAGCCCCGCGTGCAAATATTACCCAGGATCAGGAAAGCAGCGGAGCTTTTTGAAAAGCATTCCCCCATATTTGGGCAGCCGGCGCTCTCACAGACCGTATGCAGGCGGTTCTTTTTCAATAAATCAAAAGTTTTATTATATTTTCCGGCAGCAGGCAGTCTCTTTTTCAGCCAGTCAGGAAAATTAGAGCTTACCATGGCTTTTACTTGTCTGTCAAAGCTGCAATTCCGGGTAATTCTTTCCCTTCAATAAATTCAAGAGAGGCGCCCCCGCCGGTGGAAATATGGGTTATCTTTGCTTTTACTCCGGCTTTTTTAAGCGCGGAGACTGAATCACCGCCGCCAACAACTGAAACGTTGCCGCTCTCGGCTATGGCTTTGGCTATGGCGATCGTTCCCTTCGCAAAAATATCAGTTTCAAATAAACCCAGCGGCCCGTTCCAGAATATTGTTTTCGATTCTTTTACAACTTTTGCAAACGCGGAAATAGTTTCCGGCCCTATATCGAAAGCCGTCATGTCATCCGGAATATCAACGACTACCTTAACATCAGAGACCGCATCTTTGCTCGAAGCAACAACGTGATCCACGGGCAGCAGGAACTTAATACCTTTACTCTTTGCTTTTTCAAGAATATCTTTGGCTACCCCGACCTTATCCGCTTCGAGAAGCGATTTGCCTATCCCTTTCCCTTGAGCTTTCATAAAGGTGTACGCCATGCCGCCGCCTATAATAAGGCTGTCCACCTTGTTTAGCAGGTTATTCAGAAGGTCGATCTTTGAGGAAATCTTTGCGCCGCCGATTATAGCCAGTATGGGACGGGCCGGCTCATGCAGTACCATGCCAAGGTATTTAATTTCTTTTTCCATCAGGAAACCCGCCGCGGCCTGTTTTACAAATTTCGCCACCCCTTCCGTTGAAGCATGCGCCCGGTGCGCGGTACCAAAAGCATCGTTTACATAAATATCACAGAGCTCCGCAAGCTGCTTTGCAAAACCCGGGTCATTTTCCTCTTCTTCGGGATGAAACCTTACATTTTCCAGCAGTAAGACCTCCCCGTCTTTCATGGACGCGGCTATTTTCTTAACTTCCGGGCCTATACAGTCTTTGGCTGTAAGTACCGGTTTGCCTAAAAGTTCCTGCAGTTTTTTCGCTACCGGCGCCATTCTCATTTTTTCCACGATCTTTCCGTCAGGCCTTCCCAGATGTGAAATTAAAATAACCCGGGCGCCGTGCTCGATCAGAAATTTGATAGTTACCAGCGCTTCTCTTATCCTGGTATCGTCCCGGACATTAAGATTTTCATCCTGGGGTACGTTAAAATCCACCCGCACCAGTACCTGCTTGCCTTTTACGGCAAGATCCTTCAAAGAAAGTTTAGCCATACTGTCAGTTCCCCCTGCAGTGATATAATTATATTATGCCTGCCCGGGCGGTTTTAAACACCCGGGTATTCTCTTAAAGTTTTGCCGCTATTATCTGTGTGAGATCAACCACCCTGTTAGAATAGCCCCATTCATTGTCGTACCAGGCAATTACCTTGATCATCGTTCCGTCAATAACCAGGGTTGACTGCGCGTCAACAATAGAAGATCTCGGATCCCCGCAGAAGTCCATGGAAACAAGCGGTTCATCGGTATAACCGAGTATATTCGGCATTGTTGCCGAAGCCGCTTTTAGAGCCGCATTTACTTCTTCAACGGTCGTAGTTTTTTCCACATCACAGACCAGGTCAACTACAGAAACATTTGGAGTCGGAACTCTCATTGAAAAGCCCGTAAGCTTTCCTTTAAGCGCGGGTAACACCAGCCCTACCGCTTTAGCAGCGCCTGTCGAAGTCGGTATCATATTAATAGCGCCTGCTCTTGCTCTTCTAAGATCTTTGTGCTCGAAATCCAGTATTCTCTGATCATTGGTATAGGAGTGAATGGTGGTCATCAAACCCCTCTTGAGGCCGAATTTCTCCATTATTACTTTCGCCACGGGAGCGAGACAGTTGGTAGTGCAGGAAGCATTGGAAATTACGTTGTGTTTTGCGGAATCATAGGTCTTGTCATTGACTCCGATAACTATCGTAATATCTTCATTCTTCGAGGGAGCCGAAATTATTACTTTTTTTGCTCCGGCTTTTATATGGCCGCTGGCGCTTTCTTTGTCCAGAAATCTTCCGGTGGATTCGATGGCGATATCCACGCCAAGAGCCTTCCAGGGAAGTGCGGACGGGTCTTTTTCCGAAGTTATCTTGATCTTCTTGCCGTTTATGACAAGAGTATCCCCTTCCAATCTTACTTCACCCTTGAACGTCCTGTGCACGGAGTCATACTTAAAAAGATGCGCAAGAGTCTCGCCCTTAGCCAGATCATTTACAGCGACTATATCAAGAGCCTTCCAGGCCTCAGGATTTTGTGCCGCAGCCCTGACCACCATTCTACCTATCCTGCCAAAACCATTTATTGCCACTTTCGTTGCCATAATATTGTCCTCCTCCTTAAAATTTTAATTTCATTACATAAAACAGGCCGGAGCCGTCAACCTCCGTAACTCTGCCCGCTGTTTCAAATCCGAAACTTAGCTCACTCGCTTTGCTGTCCTTGTCCAAAACATGCATATTGCCGATAGCCAGGCCTATTACCGAACCCAGAAATACGTCCGAGAGCCAGTGCTTTTCCTTATATATTCTAAAGAAAGACACACAGGCCGCCAGAGGATAAGTAATCCAGCCGGCATCATAAGCGCGCGCCAGCACCGCTGCCGAAGAAAAAGCCGTTGCCGCGTGTCCTGAAGGAAAAGAATCATTGCTCAAAGTAAACGGGCTAAAAGCCCCGGGGCCAAAACCGCTATCGGGCCTTTTTCTGCCAAAGCCGGCTTTTAAAACGGTTGTTATCAGCCCCGTTTCAATAAAAGATTCTATCAGCAGGCAGCAGACCTTTTTTTCTTTTTCTCCCCCCAAGAGGTAAAACCCTCCCGACATTCCCAGAGTAAAAAAGCCGTCTCCAAAAACATCCATATTCTGCAAAGAGTCAAGCACCGGACTATTTAAAGAACGCATGCCTTCTTTTACTTTATCGTCAAGTAACAGGCAGGCCGCCGTGCCTGCCGCGACTCCTGCCAGTATAAGCCCGCTTTCTGTATCGAGATGCAGCGGGAAAGCAGCTTCTTTCTCAAGATGGCTGAAAATACCCTTATCAGGGAACGCTTCCTTATTTCCAAAGAACAAAAATACCGCAAACACTGTTATTAACAGCTTACGCCTTTTCAGTTTTTTTCCTCTTATGCTCCGCAATTATACGCTCATAGATCTTGAGCATCTTCTTGGCGATATTTTCAGAAGACATTTCAAGCGCTTTGGCATGCGCTTCTTTTGCTTTGCTTTCATAAATATTTTTATCCGTTAAAAGCAGGGCTGCTTTGCTGGCAAAATCAGCCGGATCGTCTTTTGTCAGAAAACCCCCGCTCTGTTTCTCAAATCCGTCAAGAACATCTATTACGCCCATTTCCCCTATGCATACGACCGGTTTGGAAAAGTACATGGCTTCAAGCAGTACCAGACCCTGCGTTTCCGTCTTGGAAGCAAAAACAAAAATATCTTCAGCAGCGTATGCGTTTTTCCAGTCCTGCCTGTTTAAAAAACCAAGAAAAAGCACCTTGTCCGCTATGCCAAGCTGCTTCGCCTGTTCGACAAGGGCTTGTTTGGCGACACCTTCCCCGGAAATAACCAGCCGTGCTTCTGGTATTTTTTTTAGAATTAAAGGCATGGCCTCTATCAGAAAATTAACATTCTTCTCGCGGCCCAAACGGCACATACAGAGCAGAATTTTCTCTTCCCGGCCGATATTGAACTTGGTTCTGAAATCTTCCGCTTTCGCGCCGGCGAACATATCAAGATCTATTCCGGTGGGAACCACTTCTATGGGAGTTTTGACCCCGTAGGCAAGCAGGGCTTTTTTCATTTGAGATGAAGGTGAAATTACCAGGTCACTTTTGTTAAGCACCCAGCGGGTGAAGATCTTTGTAATCGCGGACAAAGGTTTCCGTAAAATATTGATGTTCATATAGGTGTTTATGTATTCGGGATACAGGGTATGATACGTGTTTATGCTCGGGATATCCAGTTTTCTTGCCCAGGTTATCCCGTGAAATCCCAGCGGAAAAGGCGATTGTGAATGCACAAGATCAAGTTTCCATTCTTTCCAGTCCACTTTTGTCTGCCAGGTAAAAGTAAGCCTGTATTTGGGCGGAAACGGAGCTTTGTGCGATTTATACCTTATCACGTCAGGTTCATTATCCCTATATTTTACTTTAGGATCATTTAGATCGGGGTATTCCGGACAGGGAATATACACGCGGTGCTCAAGTTTTCTATATTCCTTTGTATAGGCCATAATAGAAGTAACCGCACCGTCTACAGAAGGTAAATAATCGTCTCCTGGTAAAGCTATATTCACTAATTCCTCCAAAAACAATAGTTTCATTTATGAAAACGTCATTATTCTGCCAAAATTCATCGATGTTCATTTTACTATAAACCACGGGCTAATGTAAAGACCCGAATTTGGCTTGCGCCTGAACCCAGAAGCATTTTTGAACATTCATCCGCGGTTGCGCCGGTAGTAAGCAGGTCATCAATAAGTAAAATACAGGCCCATTTTATTTTTATTGTATTATTTACCGAAAAAGCGCCTTTAACATTCTTAAAACGCTCCTCGACTTCAAGTTTATACTGTGGAGGCGTATCCGCGGACCTTATAAGCACGTCCTTAACCACAGGCAGAGCAAAGGTTTTTCCAATATGGTCCGCCAATAATTCCGCCTGGTTATACTCTCTTTTGTCCTTTTTCTTTTCAAAAATAGGCACAGGAATTATCAGATCAATATCTTCCACTCCGCCGTTTCCCCTGATATATCCGGCCATAAGCCCGCCCAGAGGCGTTCCGAGGGACATTTTTCCCTTGTATTTAAATTCATGAAGCGCCTTCTTCAAGACGCCTTCATAGACGCCTGCAGACCTGTTATCCGTGAAAGAAAGCCTGCGCAGCGTGCAGGCGGCGCAAAAATGTTCATTAATATTATATAATTGTTTTCCGCAATATATACAGGAAGGTTCTTTTATCAGCCGAATTTCTTTCCAGCAGCTTTCACAGAAGCAGGACTCACGGTTTAACCCCAGTTTTTTGCCGCAGGACTTACAGCCGGCGGGAAATACGGCATCAAGGATACCGGCAAGAAAAGTTTTCATTAAAAAACCGCGCTTACTTTGATGTTTACCCCGTAAGCATAATAATTATTTACATTGGAAATATTATCAATAAAATAATTGAATTGCAGGCCTATATCAGCTCTTATATTTTTTGAGAAGCCGTACTGAATAAAGGCCCCGGCAATATAGGTGTCTGTATTTACATTGGAAATTACCGTCACGCTGTTTGAAGAATTCCTGGCCATGGCCACGTTCAGCTTGTAATTTATCCTTACGGTCTGGTCAATTTTTATCACAGCACCCCCAAAAAGAAAATCAGGAAGTTTTATGGGGTCCGTAAAATTAAGATTTTGATAGATATCAATACCGGGATTATAGGTGCGGTTCATATAATTAACATTGTTCTCCAGCCGGTCTTCCATGATAGTTGAAAAAGTTATCGAACCGTTGAAACTGTCCGAGAGCCTGAACGGAAGCAGCATATTGGCGGTGTGAGAAGAAGAATTGGAAATAATTATATCATTGCTGTCTTTTTTTACGATATTTTTATAATCATACTGCAGGTCAAGGCTTTGCGGGTTAAGGAAAGAGATTAGCGGGGGATTTTCAATATTCAGGCCTGACCCGAGAGAATAAACGTTGGTCCTGGTGAGGAATTGTGACTGCATGTTGCCTTCGTAACTGAGGCTGGCGCGGGGATTAAAGGTTAGTGACGCTATTTTAAACCTGCCGTTGGCGGTATCATTGATCAATTGGGAGCTGTTATAGGCCAGGGAATTTTGCGGGACCAAACCCCAGATATCCATATCGGTAATACTGTTGATAGGAGCCTTCGGGTCGGTACTGGAATACTTGTCATATAACGCATTGGCCGAGATCTTATGGCTTATGTTAAGGGTCGGCGCGGCAGCCGCAAGAAAATCAAACCACTCATTGGCCCGCACATCGGTTGAAATTTCAATCGAAGAATTTGTCCTCAACTGGTTAATATTATAATCCCTCTGCATGGCTCCGACGTAGTTTACTCTCGGCGTGAGCCCGGGAAGCTTTGAAAAACTCGCGCCCAGCCCGGCCCCTCTTGAAATAGACTGCAGGGTAAAATCATCCAGATAACTTATTGAATTAGCAATGGACGCATTATAGGCAAAATTACTCCCTCTCCTTTCGCTCTGCTGAAGCTGATAGTAAGGATTAATATTAAAGCCCGGCAAGGGTTCATAATCCCCGGTCCATTTACCCGAGGTATCACGGCTTATAGTATCGGAATTCCTGTCCTGGTAAAGCGAATGATTGATTGCTTCATCCGCGTATTTAAATTCACCTTCGAAATTGTTACCGCCAAATGGGATCAGTCCCAGAAAGTTTCGCGGCAGATTCAGTGTGGCCTTCGTAGCTACGTTATAAGTTTTTCCGGAAGTGCTGTCCAGCTTCAGATCAGCCCAACCGGGCTGCGCGGCAAGATACTGTACTTCCTCTTTTTTGTAATTGGCCGTCACGGCTATATTCAGCGGATTTAAAAGGGAAAGGTTTAGATTTGAGCCATAGGTATCAACAGCCCTTTGCGGCGCCGAAGCATAGGTGGGATTGTTCTTGTCCGCGTCGCTTGTAGTTATCTCATCCCTTCTGTAATTTATACTTAAAGGCATAAAATCAGCAGGTTTAATATTCGAGGAAACAACATAATACATTTGATTCTGTTTTACGCTGGCATAGGTCTGCTGGGCCGAAAGGGCGCTATTGACGCTTGCATCTTCAAAGAAGTTGAATGTGCTGTCAATTTTTTTATAATCCACGGTGGTCGAAAAGAAATCCCCGTACTTGACAGTACCGCCCAGCCTGTAGGCAAGGCCTTCCTTAATTACGGGATCAGACAGGCGCAGGTTATTCAGCCAAATTTCGTTGCCTGAGCCGGAACTATAAACACCCATACTGATCTGCTTAACATTGTTCAAATAAAAACTATTGCTGGGCCCGAAGGCATCCGGAGCCGCAATATTGATAATGGCGGTCTGCCAGCCCTGGCCGAGCCCGTCCAGCGGCACGCGGTATTCCTGATAGTTATTATCATCACTGCCTATTCTTATGAAAAGGATATCCCCCGGCGAGGTTTTCTTCTTGTAAACATCCACCCGCATTTTTTTATAATCCATAAAGTTTATTGCTTTGCTGAGCGTCTTAAAAACAAAAGGCACGCTCGACAGGGTGGTGTTCGTGTTGGTGTAGAGCAGGCTGATAGACTGTTCCTTGTTCAGATCAGCGGTGGTTAAGCCCGTGAAAAAAGTATTTACCGGTATATAGGTCGGATCCAGGATCTGGTTTATCGCCTTGACATCCAGGACGGCCAGGGAAGAAGGGTACTTTAATTCCCATTTATTGCCGGTAAATTGTGCGGATTCTATCACAAGGGAACCTGCCGCCCCGGTCGCGCTTTTCATCCATAACCGGATATGTTTTATCAAAGAAGCGCTTGGCGAACCGTTTGTTACGGGACTCGTCCCGGTCGCCGAAAAATTCAAAGGTATTTTAAGCAGTTTCCAATCACCGACAGTGCTTGCGACATAATTTGAAGCGTTCGGGTTGCTGAGCTTAAATGAATATATATAATTATTTTCATCGGTATCAAGTTTTCCGTTGTTGTCCAGATCTTCTTTATCAAGACGGTTGTTACCGGCTCCGGCATTAACCGTTATCCCGTTAAATTGCGCGGGGATACCGGTATCTTCACCGGCATTCAAGACCCCGTCGTTATTGGTATCTTCAGTGTCCAGCACGCTATTACCGTTAATATCTTCGGATATGGTCCCTATATTTATGTTTACATCGACGTCTTTCGTCCAGTCACTGGCTTTAACCCAGAGTTCCAGGTACCTGAACTTGCTGTAATCAGCTCCGGAAGCGGAAACAACATACCTTATGGAATCCCATTGTCCGGCACCCAGGTTATAATCCAATTGCAGTAACTGTTTTTTTACAGTGGAGGTTGTATCATGCCCGTAATCGTCATAATTTGATAAAGTAAATCTTTCCCCTCTATTTGTCGGGTCCGGCGTAAAAGAAAAATCAAAAGTGTCTGCGGGCGGTTTGCTTGAACTGAACCAGGAATTATAATCACTGGACAAACCGGATATATTGTCGGAAGCTTCCATACCGTCTATCATGCCGGTACCCGGCTCTCCGGCTTGCGCCTGGTAAATATTCGGGTTGAAAATACTTTTCGCTATTTCTCCGGAGAAGCTCAATTCAGTGGGCAGAAAGAAAAGCCGGCCAAAAACTGAATCTATCATGGCCTGTCCGGCCGTCATTTTAGTGTCAACATCAAGGATGCTCAAACTCTGAGGCGTGGAACCAGCAACAGGCACGTCCGAAGGCGACTGCGCGCCAGTATATAGATAAGTTGAACCAAAAGACAGGGCATCCAGTTTTAATTCAGCCCGGGCGCCAAAAAGATTGCTCTGGAAACCGCCTCCAAAAGGCATATATTCGTAGGTGACTATTATCTGGGTCTTATCGGTTATCTTATCTTCGTTCATGAAGAAAATAAACCCCGAATCATAATCGATGGTGTAATCCAGGTCCCTGGTTTTTTTTAATCCATCCATCATGATAGTTTCACTGTATTTTACAATACTGAAATTTGGCAGCTGGTAGGTTTTGAACTTATATTTATACTCTAAATGCATTTTATATCTGGTTTGCGTGGTCTGTGAAGCTACCCTGGGATAGGCATCCGGCGGAAAAACGGCAGTGAACGGTTTTTCATTCAGAGTGCTCGTATAAATATTTAAATTACCGCTGTCAACATCAAGCGCCCAGCGGTAGTTTGTTATGGGCTGTTCAATATTATTCTGATCATAGATCCTGAACACGAAGTCCGGGTCATAGAGCGGCAGAAGTATTTTCTTGTTGCCGAGATTATAGTAATTCATGATCTGGCAGTCATAGTAATACTTGCTGCCTAACGGCGGCTGTACAAACCTATTAGTGAATAATTTACCAAACAAAGTATCATCCGGCGAGGGATCCGGGCTGCCTAAAACCACACTATCATCAAAATCAAAAACTCCGTTTGTATCATACCCTACGGAACTTGAACCGTTATTGTATTTATACGCGGCAACGATCACATAATTCTGCTGAATGGATTTATTGAACGTAATTATTCCGGTAGTATAGTCAATAGTATAGTCTGTGCCGGGGTGGAGATAATCCAGTGAAAAAGCTTCGGTCTTGGTCTTTTGAGTATATTTCGTTATGTCCGTGCCCCGGTCCGCCGGATAATTCGGAGGGTAATTATTGTTATAACCGTTCATATCATCCAGCCATATCTGTTCAGAGCCGGGAGTTATAGGCAGATGGCCTGTAGGAATACTTCCAGTCACATCTGTCTGTATCTTATAATACTTCTGCCTTATAAAAGCTACATCCTGAATATCAATTTTTTGCTGGGAGTATCCGCCGGTAAAGGTCACCGTTTTAGTAATACCCTTTGTCTGCGCGCCTATCACTTTAAGGTTCAAGTTCTTATATCTTAACTGAACGTCTCCTCCAAATATACTTTTACTGTAGCCGGTAAATTCTGTATTGGGTAAAGTAAGCATGACATCCCCGAACTGGGCATGCTCGATCAACTCATCAGGTGCACCTTTATAGATCAGGGAGATATCACGCTGCTGCTCTTTGGTGTCATCATAATCGACATTTACGGTAACCCTTTTGCCGACCGTACCTGATAACCTTACCTGGAGGTCCTGTAAAAGAGAAAAACCGCTGGTTATTCCGCTGGCAGAATTACCGCCGACCGCCGGAACTCCTGCCGGAGGATTTGTTTTAACAACATTTCCGTAATTTAAAGCAACCCCTTTCCTGCCGGTGATCTCGAGTTTTGATTCAAGCGGAAGATCAATACCAATTTTTCCAAAACCCTCAGGAATTACTTCCCTGGTTGCTTCCCGCCTGGCCGGACCAAGTTCCGCCGTAACCGCGTTTTTTTGAATGGTCAGATCTCCTGTAACAGCCGAAACTAAAGGTTTAAGGTCACTTGTGACCGCATTATTTTGAACAGCTAGTTCTCCGGTTGTCTGCGGTGCGGCAATTATTAGATCTCCCGTTGCAGGTGCGGCCAAAGGCCTGATTTCAGGCGTTACCGTATTGTTTAGAATAACCGTCTGAGCCGGAACCTTAATTTCCGGGGTATTTTCAAGTTTTTGAGGGGCAATACTTCTTTCCGTTTGAGCAGGGTTCAGTTCCCGGGTAACCTGTTGAGCTTGCGTATTTTTCTCTGCTGTTACTTCCCCGGATTGCGGGGCAATACTCTCCGGTCTTGAAGCTTCCCCTGTTACGGGATTTGAGGCGCTTATTTGCGCATAAGCAATTTTATGCACAGCTATTATTTCAATAAAAAATATGGCTAATGCGCTCAACAGTAAAACAAAGGTTTTAACTGTAAGTTTCAATTTGCGCTCCATTTTTCCCCGTTGCCTGAAAATTCAATTAAACACTTGAAAATATATGCTTTTTTAATTGTAGCAAACGATAAAGTAGAAGTCAACAAATACAAAATTTCAACAAAAACCCGCTGTTATTGACAAATTCTTGAACTGTTTTATGGAAATGTTTTAATTCAACCGGCTTTGTTTTTATCTGCAAACAACCGTTGAATCAAATTATTCTGCAGCAACCCCCGTTGCTGTTTGGGCTTGTTTGATCAAAAAATCTGCAAGTTCTTTACACTGGAAAAATTCTTCCGCCACTTCATGGCCTTTACCGTGGATGACAAGCACCTTTATACTTCCTCCGAGCGCGCGGTAGCGCCTGGCCAGTTCGGCGGAATTGGCTTCCAGCGGAACAGTCCTATCATTGTCTCCGTGAACGTGAAATATCGGAATATGTGACCGGGCCAGCGGTTCGAGCCGGTCGATAGGATTGTGTTTTACAAGCTGCTCTTCCAGCTCGGTCCTGCTCATCCCGTACGCTTTGCCGGCAAGCTCCATTTTGGGATAACTGCGCAGGTCGCAAACAGGGTAGATCCCGCCGATCGCGGCG
>CAITEH010000006.1 GCA_903891415.1 Candidatus Firestoneibacteriota bacterium | reverse complement strand
TCTCCTATTAAACAATCAATAATAGTCCCCGCATCTTCAGTTACAGGAAGGACCCGCCCAAAAGATTCCGTTTTCAACAGGACTCCGCGTTTCTCAAAAAAGTCCATCAGGTTTTTATTGTCAAATTTTGAAAATATTTTTTCCAAAAATATTTTATCACCGGAGTATTTACCAAGGTTTAAGTCGGAGTTGGTAAGATTACATTTACCGTTGCCGGATACGCGGATCTTTTTCCCAAGGACGGGATTTTTATCAATAAGCAGGACCTTTTTATTATTTCCGGAAGCTGTTATTGCGGCCATAAGGCCCGCGGGACCGCCTCCGATTATCAGCAAGTCTTCCATTTATTTTTTATCTCTCAGCATAACAAGAAGCATTTTAAACCTGCCCGCTCCTTTGAGCGCGTGCGGCCTGCCCGCGGGCAAAATAATGAACTCTCCTTTTTTCACAAGCCGGGTTTTTCCGGAAATAGAGATATTTACTTTTCCGTCCACTACATAAACTAGAGCGTCAAACGGCGCTGTATGCTCGCTCAACCCCTCGCCTTTCCCAAAAGAAAAAACTGTAACCGTCCCGGTCTTTCTGTTAAGTATTTCCCTGCTGACAACCGCGGCAGCTTGATATTCCACAAAGTCCTGCAAAGTAAATATTTTTCCTCTGATATCAACATTCTTTTTCATTTTTCCTCCAAAAACAAACCCCGGGACCCGCCAGGGCCCCGGAGCTGTTCTTTCTTTTATCAGCGTGATCCTAAAGTTCCGTAAGCAGTGGAATCTTTCTACTAGAACCTCATCTGTATTGCCATAATAGTTGACCGCTTATAATCTGAAAGTAAAGGATCATAGGTCTGCCTCATGGTAAAGAGGAAGATGACCCCCGGCGCCATTTCCATGCCGACCCTGCCGTAGGCAACGGTATTCGGGCTCTTCAGAGTGACAATATCTATATCTTTTTGTTCATAGCCAATGGCGACTTCAGATATCTTCGGAATGAAATTGCCTTTGTAGCAGGCCTCGCCTCTTACATAGGGTTTTTCCCCCTCATACTGCTGATAGGCCGCTACTAAATTAAGCCAGGGTAAAGGACGCGCGCCCAGCTGGCCGAAAACACCTTTGACCCGCGGGCCGCCGGCAGCAGGCAGCAGAGCCGGACGGCTATCCTCATAAGCATAGTCAAAGAGCCCGGCCACAAAGTTGGATTGCATGGACCTGTATTCTAACTGGTAGTCAAAAAACGCGACCTTCCCCATTATTCCGGGAGCTGCAAAACCTTCGCCGCCGTTGCGGAAAACACCATAGTCGGCATAAACAAGCACGCTCAACAAGCCGGTCTTAATAAGCGAGATCCCGAGATCCGCGCCATAAGCGACAAGAGGGGCTTGCTCCGGTAAATAGACCTTTGTGGCACCTGCCAGGACATATTTATCCTTGGCCGGGTTGTAGTCATAAATCCCGGTAACACCCGCTTGAAGGAAACTTGGAATAATGTCGTAATAAATCCGACCGGCATACAGTCTTCCCCAGGTAATGTCATTGCAAAATCCTTCTATACCCAGAGCGCCCAGCCTGATATCCGTTTCCGCGCCAAAGACACGGTTATAGACATCCACACCGACATTAGAATACCTGCTCACCATAAAGCCGTGCCCAAGGGTCGAGTTATCAAGCACTCCAAGTTTTAAGTAGAACGGTTCGCCTTTTATTCCATAGCGGACATATTTAAACATGCTCTCCAGCGATCTTTGCAAATTTTTCCAGTCATCTTCTCTGATCCCGTCATCATTCCAGAGGAGCCTGACATCAAAGCCCACGCCGAATTTTCCGAGTGTCAACTCATAGAAAATACTCATCATGTAATAGGTGTTGCCGTCAATGGAAACCGCGCCGAAAGAACCGCCAAAATTGTCACCGGCACCGCCGGCAGAAGGGGCCTTTTTTTCTTCTTTGGCAGGTTCAACAGCAGACTCCGGAGCTTTTTTGGGTTCTTCTTTTTTACCGTTCCATTCTTCGTCCAATTTATCCTTCTCTGCTTTGTCCATTTCCTCCGGCTTGCCCTGGAAAGCGCCGGCATAAGAGGCTTTTTCACCGGCCTTAACAAATATTTCACTTTTGGTAAGCGCGTCTATTAAAGCAACTATACCCTGGAGAACCTTTAAAAACCCGCCGTTAAGATCGGCATCAACTATAAACTCGGTGCCTTTGACGGCCGCTATGATATTTTTTGTCTGGACCTGAAAAGTGGAATCATCTTTCTGAACCGTGAACTTGGCCTTGATCTGCCCTATCCAGAGCTTGACCAGGGTATCCCCTTTCCGGTTCTTATCCTGCATTTTAAAAAGAGTGAGCGCCGTGTTTTCCTTTAGATTGAGCTTGCTGCCATCCTCGAAGGTTAACTCAACCCGGCCTTCTTTTGTTCTCAATTCATCGCCCTGGTTAAGAACCTGCCCCAAACCGGCAGGAGCCCAGTTTTGTTTTTTATTTTCATCCGGCCGGGAAACTTCAACAAGGCCTGAAAGCCCGGTTATTTTTGCCGAAGAGAGTTCCTCTCCAAAAACAGCGCTTGAACAGGCAAAGCAAAGAAGAAACGCCGTTATCATAAGCTTTTTCATAAATTCCTCCTGTTTAAAAACTTTTTTTACTCCGCTGCTTACTCATTACGCTCAAGTATATTATAGAAAAAACCCTTTGTCAAGGAAACAGCAACACACCATCTGTTTTATATCATTTTTATCCGGCCATCTCCCCATTCCACCCCATCTGATCTTATCTGTGCCATCTCCCAGCTATTCGCCCCATCTGATCTTATCTGTGCCATATCATTTTAATCTGTGTCATCAGTCCCAAAACTTGGGACTTGATACTACCGGCCGCTTAGGAATATACTTTATCTATAAGTCCTGCTCAAAGAGGTATAAATGAGGCCGGTAATATTTGCAAGCAAATGCCTGGGTTTTGAAAACTGCAGGTGGAACGGAATGATACTTCATTCTGAAATAGTGGAACTACTAAGGCCTTATGTTGATTTCATTTCGGCCTGCCCGGAAAAAGAGATAGGACTGGGGGTTCCCCGGGCCCCCGTGCGTGTTATAGAAAATAGCAAGGGTGTCTTTCTCCTCCAGCCTTCTACCGGACTGGATCTTACGGAAAAGATGGACATTTTTTCTGCCGCTATTATCAAGACCCTGAAAAAAAGAGCCGTTGATGCGTTCATTTTAAAGGAGGGTTCCCCTTCCTGCGGCTGTAAAAACGTGAAACATTACGCGAAAGCGGAACAGAAGAATACAACAACCAAAAGTTTCGGTTTATTCGGGCAAAAGATAACAGAAAACTTTCCTTTCACCGCTCTTGAAGATGAAGGCCGGCTTACGAATTTTACTATCCGTGAAGTTTTCCTGACCCGTCTTTTTACGACAGCAGCTTTCAGGGAAATAAGGACATTAGGAAAAATAAAAGACCTGGCGGCCTTCCAGGCAAAGAATAAACTTCTTTTTCTTGCGTATAATGAAACCAGCATGCGAAAGCTGGGAAAGCTCGCGGCAAACGGGGCTAAAAAACGGGCTGAGGAAACCTACAAGGCCTACGCGGAAGAACTTTGTAACGTTTTCAAAAACCCGGCAAAACCGGGCGCCGCGGTGAATGTATTACAGCATGCCTTTGGTTATTTTTCAAAAGAAATCTCAATAGAGGAAAAAGCGCATTATTTAAGACAGCTCGAGAAGTATAAAAAAGGCTCGCTTCCCTTAAGCGCCGTCACGCTCCTTACAATGGCCTATATTACCCGTTTTAAAATATCCTATCTTCTGGAACAAACTTTTTTTGCGCCTTATCCCGAGAGTCTTGTCACTATCTCTGATTCCGGCAGGGGCAGGGACTCCTACAGGTAAAAAACAGCTCTACCGGCCTTATCCGTGCTTGTTCTTTACTTCTTTCCCTTGCAGGCGGCTTTAACTGTCTTCAACTCATCTTTCAGTGCCTTAATGTCTTTGCGCAGTACTATCTTTTCCGAAATTAACTTGTACAGCTCGGGGTTCTTTGCTTTTAACTTTTCAAGCTTTGCGGCCTTTTGCTCCTTCGTTAATTTTCCTTTTTCACCCTTTTTCTTTCCTTTCTTTGTTTTTTCTCCCCGGACTGCTTTGATCTTATCTTTTAATAATTTCAGTTCTTCCTTTTTCTCCTTGATCTTGACTTTCAGGGCCTTAGCTTCCGGGCAGCCCTTGGCTTTTCCACCGCCTTCCGCGCCATACAAAGAACCGCCGGCTATAATTATCCCCAGCGCAACTACTGCTCCGATCAAAATCTTTATTTTTTTCATATTTACGGCATCCTCCTGTAATTTTAACTTACATCTCTTTGACGGGAGAACAGGCAAAAGGTTTATGCCAAAATCATAAAGAAATATTTTGGAATTTTGGCTGATAACACATATAGAAATGAGCCGGCACAGATAATAGCTTTTTAAAATATAATACGTTAACTATTTTGTTTCGAGTTTTGAATTTGAATCTTCGAATTTGATCATACTATCCCAGGTATTTACTGGAAATTGGCATTCGTCTGTCCCGGCCGAAGGCTTTGGGGGTTATCTTTACTCCGGGGGGAGACTGGCGGCGCTTGTATTCGCTCAGGTCAACAAGGCGGGCGACTTTCATGACAGTTTCCGGTTTGTAACCTTTTTCTTTTATCTGCCGGCAATCAAGATCCTCTTCAATATATAATTTTAAGATAGGATCAAGTTCAGAATACTCCGGAAGAGAATCCGAGTCCTTCTGGTTGTCCCGGAGCTCCGCCGTCGGGGCCTTAAGAAGTATGTTTTCCGGGATGACCGGTGAGAGAGAATTTCTGTACTTTGCTATTTTATATACCAGCATCTTAGGGACATCCTTGATCACCGCGAACCCTCCGGCCATATCTCCGTACAGGGTCGCGTAGCCGGTACTCATCTCTGATTTGTTCCCGGTGGTCAAAACTATCCGGTTAAATTTATTTGATAAGGCCATCATAATATTACCCCGGATCCTTGCCTGGAGATTTTCCTCGGTGGTATCAGGTTTTCTGCCTTCAAAAAATGGCGTTAAAAGTTCCAGATACTGTTGAAAAATATCTTCTATGGGAATAATTTTGAAATTAATGCCCAAATTTTTTGCCAGGCCTTCCGCGTCCTCTCTTGAGGCCTTTGAAGAGTACCTGGTCGGCATAAAAATCCCGGTGACATTTTCCCTGCCCAGAGCATCAACGGCTATGGCCGCGACTATTGCCGAGTCAATACCGCCGGAAAGGCCTATAACGACCTGTTTAAAGCCGGTCTTTAAAATATAGTCCCGCGTCCCGAGCGTAAGCGCGGTATAGACTTCCTCTGCCAGAGGAAGTATCTTTGATCTTTTTTCAGGTATCCCCGGTTTCTCTTCCTTTACACCAAAAGGAATATCAACAACCAGCAGTTCTTCCTTAAAGCCTTCCGCGTGGGTCAGGATCTTTCCGGCTCTATCCACCACCATTGAATAACCGTCAAAAACCAGTTCATCCTGGCCGCCGACCATATTCGCGTATATAATATAGACTCCGTTATCTTTCGCCTGCTTTTGAATGACTTTTTCTCTTTCTTTAACTTTGCCGGCATGGTAGGGCGACGCGTTTATTGTGATAATCACCTGCGCCCCGGAAGAAGCTTCCGCTTTTACCGGGCCTTCCTCCAGCCAGATATCCTCACATATATTGATGCCTATTTTTACGCCTTTTACTTCCGTTACAAAAGGCCTTTCTCCCTGCTTAAAATATCTTTTTTCATCAAAGACCCCGTAATTAGGCAGGTTCATCTTATGATAGATGCCTTTTACAATAGAGCCGTCATTTATCAAAGCAGCCGCATTAAAAATATCTTTTCCTGCTTTATCAACAAAACCGATAATCACAGAAATACCCTTAGCAAACGCGGTTATCTCTTTGAAAGTTTTCAGGTTATCCTCAACGAATTTTTGTTTAAGGAGGAGGTCCTCAGGCGGGTAGCCGGTTATGGCAAGCTCCGGAAAAATAGCAAGATCGGCCTTTAAGGCCTTAGCTTTTTCAATAAAATTTTTGACTTTGGCGGCGTTTCCCGCAAAATCCCCTACAGTGGTATTTATCTGACAGACAGACAGCCGCATAATAACTCCTGAGAATTGCTGATTACTGACAGCGGATAACTAATTTAGGCAGTATCCGCTCTCCGGCTATGCCGGAACAAACCATATAATTAGCAATCAGTTATCAGATATTAGTTATTGTTTATTGGTATTAATGCATCATGACGCAGGCGCCGTGGATTACTTTAATACCGTTCTTATTGCAAAACTCAACAGCTTCAGCGCTCTCCGCTCCGGGCTGCATCCACACGCGGGTAAGCCCGAGTTTCAGGCATTCCTTCACCGTTTCTCCGGTTATTTTTGGAGGAACAACTATATCCACCACGTCTACTTTTACCGGAAGCTCAGAAAGCGATCTGTAACATTTCACGCCATGCAGCTGCTCCAGCCGCGGATTAACGGGATACACGGTGTAGCCGCGGTCCAGTAGATTTTTTGTTATTGTATGACCGTATTTTTCCGGATTTGAAGACGCTCCGACAACGGCAAAGGTCTTTTGCTTCATAAATTCTTCGATAAGTTTTTCGTCCATGAATGTCCTCACAGTTCATAAGCAAAGCTTTTCTCGCCAGGAATTATATATCCTTGTCAACATTCGTTGACAAAGCGAGATAAGGTTAATAAAGTTTATAATGTTTTACACTAATGTAGTATTTAAATTGATATAACTCCTTAATCTAAAACCTTAAAAACTTTACAAACATTATGAACCTTATAAACGCTCTTTAACTATTCTATTCCGCAATATCCCTATTCCTTCTATCTCTGCTTCCATGATGTCCCCCGGGTTTACCGGCCGGATCCCGTCAGGAGTGCCGGTCGAGATAATATCCCCGGGAAAAAGTGTCAGGTATTTTGTTATATATTCAAGCATCTCCGGGATCTTGAAAATAAAAGTTCCGGTAGAATCTTTCTGCTTAACAACCCCGTTTACCCGAAGTTCAAGTTTTAAATTGTTCGCGTTCCTGACCTCATCCTTTGTAACTATCCAGGGGCCCAGCGGGCAGAAGGTGTCGATACTCTTTGACCGGAACCAGGGCTGGTTTTTTTTGAAATCCTGCGCCTGGATATTTCTCGCGGTCATGTCATTGAGAATGGTGTAGCCAAAAACATATTCCATAGCTGCCCTTGCTTTTACTTTTGACGCGGTCTTACCGATAACAATGGCAAGCTCGACTTCGTGGTCCACCCTGGCCTCTTTGCCGTATTCTTTTTTCATAAAGAAAGGATAACGGACCGGCTGGCCGGGGCCAATGACGGAAGAGTTTGCTTTTTCAAAAATTATGGGCTCGGCCGGCACCGGCGCGCCCTGCTCTTTGGCGTGTTCCGCGAAATTTCTCCCGAGGGCTATTATCTTCCCCGGTTTTATCGGAAGCAGGAATTTTAAATTGTCTTTAAGCAGATACCGGCCAAGTATTTTTTTATCCCCGGCCCATTTTACAGCTGCCGCAAGGACTTTCAGGTCAAGCAACTCCGCTCCAAGCAAAGACACCAGGTCGATTTCCCCGGGCAATATCTTTCCGCTCTGAAAATAGTAAGCCCGAAGTAATCCGGTCAGGCAGTAGTTTTTTCCCCCGGTTTGTAAACCAAGTATCGCTTTACTATTTAGTTCATAAGAGAATATTTTCATACAATTATTATATCAAAACGCGGGGAAGTGATGCAAAAAAAGTTCAAGTTCCCGGCCTTTTGGCTTTTCACTTCTGCTATTTCCCCAAAATCCTTCATCTTATCGAACGCGCTCCGGCATATATCGTTTTCCCTAACATACAAAGCCGGAGTGCGGGCTCCATGGTTTGCGCCGCCGCTTGAACCGGTACTCCTATTTGAACGAGGCAATATTCTCACCGACTGTGAACAAATGGCCGGACGCGGGGTCCATTGTCAAGCGCGCTGCGCCCAGCAAACTGGCAGGCGCAGTCGCCCCAACCGTCAACATGCCCGTTACCGGATTGCGCGTGAAGAATCCTGTCAAACCCTTAGCCGCGGTAAAAGCGCCTTTTTTACCATCCGCGCTAAAGGCAAACCAGAAGTGAGAAATTGCATACTGGCAGCCTCTTAGTCCCAGGAACTTCGGGTCGGCATTGCCGCCGGAGACCACCTTCAGTTTCCCATTCTCCGGATCTCGCTCAAAAATGGTTAATTTCTTGCCGAAGGCATAAACGTGACGGCCATCCGGAGTGACAGGCGCGAGATAATCATCACCTATCGCTTCCCCTGCCGGAGCAAGATATGCCAAAGCACCGGTTTTAACATCACAGGTGTAGGCATCCACTGTTTTATCTTTCAAGTTCACATGATAAAAATTGCGTCCATCGGGTGATGCGACCATCCAGCCGTAAAGCGATAGCCCGTTCGTTGCTATGCGCCCATCCTGAACTACGGCGCCTTTTTCGTCGAAATGCCACGCCGCCACCGGTCCCTTCTCTGCCCGCGTGAATGCGCCGTAGATCCGATCCACCGAGGAGACATATTGATAACTCCAAAATGTGTGTGAGGCCACAGGCGCCTGTTTGCCTTTAAAGGCCGGCTTACCTGTCTGTTTATCAAGTGTGTACCAAACCAGTTCGTGGGGGCCATGATTGCCGAATACGAAGTATAACAGCATATTGCCGTT
This sequence comes from Candidatus Firestoneibacteriota bacterium, assembly GCA_903891415.1. Lineage (GTDB taxonomy): Bacteria > Oederibacteriota > D2-FULL-39-29 > D2-FULL-39-29 > D2-FULL-39-29 > CAIYPD01. The sequence continues at coordinate 44,887 of CAITEH010000006.1, read as the reverse complement.
TGCTAGTTTGCGGGTGAAGGCATTCATTATGCCGCTGGTTGGATCCGGCGTGAAGCCAAATGCTGTAGCGCCAATGTATTCCATTTTTGCCGTGTTTAGGTCGCGCTTGAACTGCAGGACGTACCCGGCCGAACTGACCGTGTACACCCACTTGTCGAAAACGCAGATCCCGGAAGACCACCCATCGCCTTTCCAGGCCGGCTTTCCGGGTTCAGGATCGGGAAAATCTTTGGCTTTAAAAATACTGGTTGGAGTCAACGTCTGGTCATCAGCGTTCAGCGCACACGCGCCCAAACCCGCCAGGCCTAGCGCAATGAACACAAGGACCAGCTGCATAATTATTTTTCTTATTCCGTACGCCGTGATCTCATGGCCCGGGGCATAGTTCTTGCGATGCATAGTTCGGGGATGATCTGATTTCATTGTAACCTCCTTACATTTTAGTGTGTATCTTAAAAATATCTCAGCAAATTCAGTAACTTATAGCGCAATCTGATTCGCTTATCATTCAGTATTAATTATCCATTGCTATATATTTTACTTCCAAACTACGCATCTCATCGAGAGCGAGCCGGCAAATATCTTTTCAACGGAAAAATAAGGCTTTTCACCTTCTGCTGCGCCGAGTGCATAAAGGAGCGGAGGATAATGTTCCGTGGTCGGATGAGCGCGGGAAAAATCCCTGTGCTTTTCAATGTTGATAAGGGCCCGGGTATCCCCGTTAACAAGGCTTTGTTTTACAAAACTGTCAAATTCCACGGCCCAGGAAAAAGGCCCGGAATCCATATCCATAAGCATCAGGTTATGAACAACATTTCCGCTCCCGATGATCAGGACGCCTTTTTTTCTTAATACTGCCAGCTCCCGTCCCAGTTCAAACTGTCTCTTCGGGCTCAGCGTGGAATCTATCGCTAACTGGACAACAGGTATATCGGCTTTTGGATACATCCTGCGCAGAACTACCCAGGTTCCATGATCAAGGCCCCGGGTATTATCCAATCCGGTCTTTACGCTCTGTAATATTTCCTTTATCTGCTTCGCCAGCTCCGGAGCTCCGGGAGCGTTATATTCAAGGATATTTAGTTCTTCAGGAAATCCATAAAAATCGTGGATCGTCCCGGGAGCTTTTATATTTGTTACGGATGTTTTCTCCGTGTACCAGTGCGCGGATACGCAAAGCACGGCCCGGGGCCGGGGGAGCTCTGACGCGATCTTTACCCAGCCCTTTTCAAATTCATTATTTTCTATGGCATTCAGGGGAGAGCCGTGCCCCAAGAAAAGCACCGGCATTTTTTGAGATAAACCACCGGAATTCTTTTGGACCATTTCCACCTCCTATATGCCGGACCCGCGGGCTATAAGCAAAAGGGGTCAAAGATATTTTTATTTATTTGATTCTAACATGTTGTCCGGAGTTAATCAAGAACAGGGCAAAGCTCCCTGTAAAAACCTGCAAAAAATATCAGGGTTCGTATGCATTTTCGGGGTTTATCCGGAGCTTAACAAATTTCATTACTTTTTAAGTAAAAAATGGTATATATATCATATGCCTATAAGTGACGTATCTTTAAGAAATCTCCTGGATACCATCGAAGACGGGGTATACTTTGTTGACACCGGCCGCGCTATTACCTATTGGAACAAAGGCGCTGAGTTGATCACCGGCTTCACCTCGGCTGAAGTAACGGGAAAACATTGTTCGGAAAATATTCTTATGCATGTTAATGATTCAGGCGAGTATCTTTGCCTGGGTAAGTGCCCTTTACAAAGATCAATTGAAAAAGACTGCACTATTACCGAGGATATTTACCTGCACCATAAAGAAGGCTACAGGGTGCCTATCAATGTAAAAACCATTCCCTTCAAGGATGCTGCGGGCAAAACTATCGGAGCGGTTGAGATCTTCAGGGAAAGAATGGCCTTCCCTGCCAGGATAGAGGAATTAAAAAGAATGGCTTATTTTGATGTCTTAACCGAGGTAGGCAACCGCAGGCACGCCGAGTACAGCCTGAATTCCAGGCTCCAGGAAAAGATCAGGTACGGCATCGGCTTTGGGCTTCTTTTTATAGACATCGATAATTTTAAAAAAGTTAACGACCTTTTTGGTCATGAAAACGGAGACCTTGTATTAAAAATGGTCGCTAAAACTATTTCAAAAAACATCAGGCCTTTCGATAACACAAGCCGCTGGGGAGGCGAAGAATTTTTGGTCCTGCTCGTAAACATAACGAATTCCGAGCTTGCGCTTATTTCAGAAAAACTCCGCATGCTGGTAAGTACTTCTATGGTACTGGTGGAGAATAAGCCCATAAACATTACAGTTTCCATAGGGGCCACCCTGGCAATAGATAAAGATACTCCAAGAACCCTAATCAACCGGGCCGACAAATTAATGTACAAAAGCAAACAAAACGGAAAGAACTGCGTGACCATTGGCTAGCGGAATTGCTGTTCCTGCCAAAGAGGGCAATTTGCCGGTACTTTACCTGTTAAGAAAAGGATAAATATTATGACAGAACGAAAGATAGCGCTCTTCCCTGAGTTTTCCAGGATCTGCTGCGACCTGTACGACGAAATAAACAAGGAACTTAAAACGGAACAACCGGAGATCTCGGAACACTCTATCGGCTTCATCTACGGCTACCGGGAATCCTTGAAACTTTCTATTTCCAGATTGAACGGTAATCTGGTCTTTAAGGGTTTTTACAACGGCCACGATCTGCTAGTTTCACCCATAGGAAAACACAAAAATGCAGAAACTTTTGCTGCATGCGCGAAATATATTAAAGATAAATTTGGCAGCGGCCGCATAGGCGCTATTCCAAAAACAACGGCCATGGAGCTTGCAGGAGCCGGTTTTAAACCTGTAGCGGACAGGGATGATTTTGATTATATTTACAGCGTGAAAGAACTGATAGAGCTGACCGGCGAAAAATTCCACGCCAAAAAGAATCTGGTAAACAATTTCGTTAAGCGCTACAATTACGAATACAGGGCCTTAGACACCCTGCTGCTCCCGGAATGCCTGGAACTGCATGAAAAATGGTGTAACTTGCGGGATTGCCGTTCAAAATTATCGGAAAATGTGGAAGACCGGATGGTCCTCGAGCTTTTAAAGAACTTTTCCCACTGGAAGCTCTTTGGCGGCGCGATCCTTATTGACGGTAAGGTGCAGGCCTTTACACTGCTGGAGGAGCTTAACCGGAATACTGCGGTAGGGCACGTAGAAAAAGCCAATACGGAATTCAAGGGAATTTACCAGGCTATCAACCAGTTCACGGCTGAAAAACTGCTTTCAAAATACGAATTTGTTAACCGCGAGCAGGATGTAGGGGAACCCGGATTGAGAAAGGCCAAACTTTCCTATAATCCCGTGAGTTTTGCCGAAAAGTACTATATAGAGATTTAACGGCTTGATTGACAAACGGGCTATCCTGTGGTAATATTATTTAATATTAATGCCAGGTAATAAGGGGCATCAGAAGTGAAAACACCTAAAACAAGGTTCTCACTTATCCGGGAAGCAGTCTGGGAACGGATATCAAAAGGAATCGGGGATAATCTTTTAGATCCCGGTTTTTTGACCAACAAAGTACTCCAGCTTGATATCCAGGACTGGGTAATAACTATTGATTCCTATACCTCCAACGGGATAGTCTACACCCGCTTTCGCGCGCCCTTCTTCAATGATGAACGGCTTTCCATAAAGATCTTCACCAAAGGTAAACAAGGCAATGAAATGAAATTTTTCGGGATGCAGGATATTATTGTAGGGTATCCCGATATAGATGAAAAATATATCATCCAGGGCAACAAAAAAGAAATTTTGCGCGGGATCTTCGGGAATGCCTCCCTCCGGGAACTGATGATGGAACAGGAGGAGCTTTTAATACAGGTAAAAGATGATGAAAGCTGGTTTAAAGAATCAATAAAAGAGCCGGTTGATGAACTTTACGTGGAAGTACCTTACCTGATCAAGGATAATGAACAGCTTGAAACGGTTTTTACCATATTTTCTGAAATACTCTCTTTCCTCTGCAATAACTCGGCTGCCTATTTCGTGAAATAACCCTCCAAAGAACAAGGGCCTTTTTAACTATTTTTTTTCCCCGGAATTTAAACCTTTGGTTTTTCAACTATTAAGAAATTCTTTAATCTCTTAAAGGACTTGGGATGCAGCAAAACTATGATCACCCCGCCAATAATATTTCCTAAAGTCACCGGAATAAGGTTATTAAACATCAAAAGAACACCTTCAAAAGAAAGGCCTTTGATCAAGAGAGCCGCCGGCAGAAAAAACATGTTGGCAACAGAGTGCTCAAACCCGCCAATGATAAAAACGGTGATAGGGAATACTATCGCAAGGATCTTGCCCTCGGTAGATACCGAAGATAAGCTGATGACTACCGCAAGGCAGACCAGGATATTACAGAGTATCCCTCTTAATAAAGCGGGCCAGAATTCCAGCGCCATTTTGGCATCCCCTACCTTTACAAGAAGCGCGCCAAGCTTTGAAAGTTCGTTTCCCGCTAAAAAATACCCTGAACCAAAAACAAGAAAAACCACAAGAAGCGAGCCGATAAAGTTACCTATCCAGACTATGGCCCAGTTACGGAGAATATGGACTGCAAAAAATTTTTTCTCAATAAGCCCGGCGGTCATCAGCATATTGCCGGTAAAAAGTTCTGCCCCGGCCAAAAGGACCAGAATAAGGCCGGTGGAAAAAACAACTCCCGCGAACATTTTTGCCACGCCGGGATCAGCGACCCCTCCGGCAAGCACAACGGAGGCTCCAACCGCGCCAAGCGCGATATAAAGCCCCGCAAGTATCGCGTACATAAAAAGCTCAAAAAGGGTCAAACCGGCTTTTTTCTTGCCTATACCAACCAGAGTATCGTTGATCTCTTTCGGGGAAAGTATAAGTGACTCCGGCATAATGTCCTCCTTAAAAAAATGATTCTTTGCTGTTTGCGAACCTTCACCTTTGTCGGGTACGAATTAAACAAAGACACTGGATCCCCGATAAAAACATTCGAGGATGACAGAATAATGGTTGTTATTCTGTCATTTTATACTTACTATTTTTACTTTAAATATAAGGTCTTTTCCCGACAGAAAGTGATTGAAATCCAGAAGGACTCCATCCGCGGTAATATCCACAATAATAGCCTGCATCTGCTGTCCGTTCTGATGCCGGAGCCCTACCTCTGCGCCTTTTTCCAGTTTATAATCCTTCGGGAAAAAATCTTTCGGGAATTTTTGTATCATTTTTTCATCCCTTTCCCCGTAAGCGTCAGCCGCTTTAATATTTATTATTTTTTCTTCGGAAAGTTTCATGCCTAAAACTCCGTTATCAAAACCTTTTATCATTTGCCCGGCCCCGACGTTAAAGGAGAGAGGCGCGCGCCCCTTGGAACTGTCAAAGATCCTGCCGTCTTTTAAGCTTCCTTCATATTCCACTTCCACGGTATCCCCCGTACTGACTACGGTCTTGGCCATCTTATTCTCCTCTCCTTTTATTTTTGCCTCCGCCGTAACAGTTTTATTTTCAAGTACAGGCGTATTGTTTTTTTCCGGGTTTGCGGTACTTTTCACTTCCGGCTTTTTTGTTGTTGGCTCCTCCGCTTGCGCGGCCGTGCAGCCATACGCAACAAGCATCAGGCCTGTCAGAAACGCTAAATATTTTAACTTCATTTTCTTCTGCTCCTCTGGAAGTAACTGCCTTGTATTAAACTTTCATCCATTTTACAGGACCGCTGTCCTTAAAAGAATTTCCACAGGAATATATTATAGACCAGACAACCGGCATATTCAACAATGAAAAACCCCGCTTCCAACAGCAAGTCAGAAGCGGGGCAGTATTCTCCTTTTACAGATTACTTTACGTACTTTTCCGGATTGGCCATAAATTTTTCAGGGCAGCCCTTGCAGCACATAAAATAGGCCTTGCCTTTATAGTCAATTACCGGCGTGGCAACTGAAACTTTAAATTTCTCGGTGGTCATTACCGGGCAGGTAACTTCTTTTCCCAGCTCTGCTTTGGTCGGCTGTCTTACAAAAAGCTTCGCGGGCGCAGGAACCTTTGTGTCTTTCTGTTTTGTGTCTTTCACCTCGCCCTGTTTCATATTTTTCATGTCCTCGTGCTTCATCCCTTTCATATCTGCTTTCATGCAGGTACAGCCTGCTTTGCCGCAGTTCTTCGGGTCTTTCGCGCAAACTTTGCAATCCTTTGAACAGGTACAGGCCATGGACATTACTTTTGAAATTGAACTTTCCCCGGCAACAGGGGCCTTTTGGCCGCAGCCGCCCAGCAGCATAAAAGCGGCAAAAAGCGGTAACACAAACAAGACTAACTTTCTCATAATTACCTCCTTAAGGTAAATTTCTATTATTCATTTTATCAGAAAAACAGGGCCTTTTATATGACAAAAATCACGAAAAAGTAACGCCTTAAATATACTCTTTTTCAATTACCTCTGCCCGCGCGCCTGTATTCTTTTTCGATCTGCAGGGCCATATTTTCAAGCTCAAATATTTCTTCCGCGAATTTTCTTCCGTTTTTTCCCATTTCCCTGGTTTTACTCTTTGAGTTAAGGATGCTTATTACCGCTTCTGAAAGTTTTTTGGGCTCCCCGTAGGAAACTATTTTTCCGTTTATCCCCTCCCGGATGATCTCCGCGGCGACACCTTGGGTGCCGATAACAGGTTTCGCCATGGCCATGGCCTGAATAAGGCTGGTTCCCGGGTCCTCAAAAAGAGAAGAAGAAACTATCAAGTCCGCGGCATCAACAACCGCTGCTATGTCATGGCGGAAACCGGTAAAAATAAATTTATTTTTCAAACCCAGCTCTTCTATTTTTGCCTGCAAGCCTGCTTTGTAAAGTTTGTCTTTTTCGTCAAGCGCGCCGCCTACGAACACGAATTTTGCCTCCGGCAGGTTTCTTAAGATATAGGGCGCGGCTTCAATAAGCGTAAGCTGCCGCTTGTTTTCATTTATCCTGGCGATCATAACAATAATATGCTCGGTATCCGGGAACCCGAAATTTCCCCGGGCTGCCTGGCGGTATTTTCCGGGGACCCACTCCGATTTAAGGTCCAGCCCGTTATAGACCGTAAGGGTGCGTTTGGAAAGTACAGGCAGTGTTTCTAAAATATTTTTTCTGAATATTTCTTTTGAGGCGATCACCTTTGCGACATTGGCAAACATCCAGGTATTCACGAGCCCCATTTCAGCTCCGGAGGTATAGGAATATTTACTCAATATTATCGGGACTCTGCCGGCAAACCGGGAAGCCAGAATAATATTGGAAAGATCAACAGTGGAATGGGAATGAATTACATGTATCCTGTGCCTTAATAGTATTTTGTAAAGCTTATAGATCTTAAAAGGGTTGGGCCTGATGCCTATATCAATATCATAGAGGACAAACCCTTCCGTTTCCGCGTGCTGGTAAATAGCGGTACCTTTTTTTGCGGCTATAATAACGGTATGCCCGTGTTTTGCAAGCTGTTTTGAAAGAGCAATAACATTAAGTTCCTTAACCTTAAAAGCGCCGGAAGAAACCACCTGTAAAACATTAAGCGGCCCCTGCCGCAGGCCGGTTGTCTTTCTCCGGATAAGTTTTCCCACGGCCCGGCGGGAAGAAGTCACGGGCAGAACCACATAATCGAAAAGCACACCCATGCCTTCGACAAAGCCGCCGGCAATATTAGCTCTTACCGAACGTATGACTTTTTCAACATGCTCTTCCTGGGGTTCTATTACTTTTTTAAGCAGCTTCATCGGGAAGGAGCGCATTAAACCCCCGAGCATAAAGATAAGCTGGAAAGCCCCAAAGGTAAAATAACCGAAATACCGGCCAAAATTAATATTCGCAGTACCTATGGAATCTATAAGCACACCGGCCAGTACAGGCCCGACAAAAGCCGTTACGCTGGGAAGCAGCATATTTACCGATAAGAAGTAGGCGCGGTCTTCTTTGGGCGCGAGCTTCAAAACAATATTAAAAGCGCCGATATTGAACCCGGACCAGGCAACTCCCGCCAGCACATAAAGCACGGGAATCACAATAAAATAGTTTGTAGGGGTGGTAATCAGCCAGAGAAAAGGCGTTATCCCTACTATGTTACCGCAGATCAACATTATTGGCTTATTACCGTACTTATCAGCCATTTTTCCCCAGAAAGGAGTGAGCGTAAGATTGGACGCTGTGCTTATCATGCCAAAAGCTGTAATTAACGTATAGCTCATTTTAAGTTCTTTCAGCATGAAGATATTCAGATAAATCCCCATAAAGGAAAGCGCGAAAGCCCAGGAAACATTAAACCAGACCAGGTTCATAAAGTTTTTCTCGGAAAAAACTTTCTGTGTTTTTCTCCAGATAAGGTCGAAGGAAAAACTATCCGTGCTGGACGAAGTATTTTTTGCGTCCGGCAGCCGGGTCAGAAGGTAATAAGATATAAATCCGGCCGCGGCTCCTATGGCAAAAATAGAGGTAAACCCGATGTTTTTATCCGGAACCTTATCCAGAAGCCTGCCCATTAATATTCCGGCGATCATAGCAATAAGCCCGGCGACTATTGACCGCCTGCCGAAATAAAAACCTCTTTCTTTTTCGGGAATAATGTCGCTCATCCAGTTGGTCCAGGCAATAGAAGCCGGTACGCTTATCACCGAAATTACGATAAAAAGAGCGACAAATAGTACTACCGGATGAGAAAGGCCGTTATAAACGATCAAAAAAGGGATCAGAACCGGGATCACCCATAATAATCTTATAGGCATAATAAGTTTTAATGTTATGTTTTTTCTGGAAACGGCTCTTTCGATAAGATTTGAGGCAAAAGGAGCGATTATACTTGCCAGCACCGGTATCGTGGAAATAAAACCGATCTGCGTGTTATTGGCTCCGAGATGCAAAAGATAACCTGTTAAAAACAAGCCGCCCTGAAAGGTTACCAGCCAAAGTATAATGCCAAAAACTATCTCCCAGAGAAAGTCATTTGAAACCTGGCGCGGTAAACCCGGTTCTTTTTTATTTTCCATGCTGCTTTTACCTTTTGTCCTCTAATTATGCGCGTACTATTATATTGCTGTTGTGTGTCTTTATCAAGGATATAAGGACAAACCCAGAAATTCCTCATCTTGGACAATTTTTGTAGTTGCCTCATTTATGAGGCCAAAATGCTTGATAAATCAAGCAACTACAGTTCTAATATCATCCGATTCTATCATCTTGAGGAATTTCCGGGACAAACCTCAAAAGCCTTTGCCGCCCTGCGCTTCCCTTAAAACAAAAGGGGACCGCTCGAAAAGCAGCTCCCCTTTTAAATTAGCTAAAATATTTCAGGATATAAAAAGGTTGGTATCCCCCAGTTCCGCCGAATTAAGATAGGTGGCCACGCCCCCTATCTCTATGCCGTCCAGCAGTTCTTCTTTTACTATACCCATCATATCCATGGACATCTGGCAGGCGATTATCCTGACACCCGCGGATCTCGCCGCGAACATCATGGCTTCAAGGGAATCTATATTTTTCTTTTTCATTATGAACCGTATAAGCTTAGGGCCGATGCCCAGCATCTGCATTTGGGAAAGTTTTAACCTGAAACTGCCCCGCGGCAGCATGAGTCCGAACATAAGATCGAAGAACCCTTTTTTTACCGGAGGCGCTTTCTTTTTTTTCAGGGCATTAAGCCCCCAGAAAGTAAAGAACATGGTTACTTTCCTGCCCATGGAAGCCGCTCCGTTGGCTATGACAAAAGAAGCCAGGACTTTATCAAGTTCCCCCGAAAAAACCACGAGGGTTTTATCATGCGGAATATCCCCGGTAAAAGCTTTGACCGCTTTTTTTCCTTTCTGTACCTTTGCGACTATTTTTTTATCCTTTTCTTCAACGGAAACAAGCAGGTTCCCGGTCGTTTCGCACCAGGAGGGAATATCATTTCTGAATCCGGCATCCGTGGCGGTCACTTCCACTACGTCCCCCTCTTCAAGTTCTGCCAGTTTTTTTGCCAGAGCCATAACAGGCCCCGGGCATTGCAGGCCGCCCGCGTCAAGCTGATAGAGACGCCCTTTTCCCGGCATCACCGTCCTCAGGTCATCCCGTTTGTCTATGTAGTGGCCCTGGAAAATACCTATATTTTGCTGGGGCGCGGTCGCGACCTTGTAAAGTTTAAAACCGCCGCTTAGATCATAAACATTTTTATAACCGCTGTTCCTCAATATGGACTGGGCAAAATACGCCGTCTTCCCCTGATTGCAGACCAGTATTGCTTTTTTATCCCCGGGTATCTCGCTCATCCTCTTTCTTATTTCTGTAAGCGGAATATTTACCGAACCGTTAATATGCCCGAGTTCAAACTCCAGCGGGCTTCTTACATCTACAAAAACAGCGTTTTCCTTCTTAAGGGCCTCAACATCTTCAAAGGAAACATAAGGATTCCTGCCTTCCAGCTGGTTAATGGCTATCATGGCTGCCAGGTTAACCGGATCTTTCGCGGAAGAAAAAGGCGGCGCGTAAGCGAGTTCCAGCTTTGCCAGTTCATATACCGTCCGGTGCAGCTGGACCATTACGGCTAGCACATCAATTCTTTTATCAACACCTTCCGGGCCGACTATCTGCGCGCCCAGTACCCTGCCATCCGCAGGACTGTACAGGAACTTCATATATAGCGGGAACGCGTCGGGATAGTAGCCGGCGTGCGAGGAGGGATTCAAATAACATTTATTATAATTTATTTTTCTTTTTTTAAGAAGTTTTTCACTGCTTCCCGTGATTGCAGCCGCCAGGTCAAAAACCTTGGCAATAGCGGTCCCCGGCGTGCCGTCATAAGCGGCTTTTTTACCCATAATATTATCCGCGGCTATCCGGCCCTGCTTGTTTGCCGCATTCGCCAGCGGGATCAGGGAAGCACAGCCGCAAACGCTGTCCCTGGTCTCAATAACATCCCCCAGGGCAAAGATCTCCGGATCGGACGTTCTAAGTTCCGGCGTAACCTTTATCCCGCCCAGCGCCCCCAGCTCCAAACCGGCTTCTTTTGCCAGCATGGTTTCCGGCTTTACTCCGATAGACAAGATAACAAAATCGGCTTCTATTTCATAGCCGTCTTTGAGCGTGAGCTTTAAGCCCCCGTCTGTTTGCTTAAATTCCGTTACTGCGTTATTTAGGACCAGCTCAATATTTTTAAGTTTCAGGTGATCGTGAATTACCGCGGCCATTTCCCCGTCCAGGACATTCAGGACCTGCTCGGCAAGTTCAACTATAGAAACCAAAAGCCCGAGGCGGTGCATGTTCTCCGCCATTTCCAGCCCGATAAAACCGGCGCCGACTATGGCCACTCTTTTCGGAGTATTTTCGTTAATAAATTTTTTAACAAGGTCCATATCGGCAAGATTTCTAATCGTAAAAATGCGGGAGTTATTGATGCCGGGAATAGCGGGACGTATGGGGACGCCCCCGGGAGAAAGCACCAGTTTATCGTAGCTTTCTTCGTAGATATTGTTATTGGAATGGTCTTTGACCTTTACTTTCTTTGCTTTGCGGTCTATTGAAATAACTTCAGAATGTATCCGGACATCAACATTGAACTGTTCATTGAAACTCTCCCTGGAAACAATGGTAAGCTGGGACCGGTCCTTGATGACATCCCCCAGATAATAGGGAATACCGCAGTTGGCATAGGATATTTCAGCCCCGCGCTCAAACATAATTATCCGGTTTTTTTCATCAAGCCGTCTTAAACGCGCAGCCGTAGAAGCTCCGCCGGCAACCCCGCCAACTATCAGTACTTTCATATAAACCCCCCTGTAAGAAATAGACTATTTAAAATGTTACAGGCGAACTTCAAAGTTCTATATGACAGGGGTCATAGAATAAGTGCGCGGTCTAAAAGTCTATAAGGTCTGTAAAGTCCATAAAGGCGGGAAGTTAATTATCGTACCTGGAGTAGTAGCAGATGCTTACCTGCTTCACTTCTTGGTTTCCGTTGGTTCAAACTTGGCGCCAAGCGAACTCAGCACCGCCGGTCCGGAGGCATCCAGCGTGCCTGTAGAAATGTTCATTTTCTTGCCTTTTTCAATTTCTCCCGAATTCAGACTGGATTGGGCGCCGCTTGCGCCCCTGTTCCGCCAATAAAGCGCGGCCTCTACAAAATATTTATATTTCCCGTCAGGGACCAGCCGGCCTTTTTCATCTTTGCAATCCCAGGTAAAAACATAAGAAGTTTCCGCTTTACCGCCCTGCACCGTGGCCCCGGTATAAGTGTCCGGAGTGTTATCGGAAATTTTCCCGCTTTTATTTTCCCAGTTAACAAGATGGGCAGGGAAGGGATTGATCTTTCCTCCGACACTTCTGTAAAGGGTCCTAATAAGTTTGCCTTTGCTATCCTCTATCCAGACCGCGGTCCGGTAGCCCAGCAAATAAGTTCCGTCCTTACTGACCCGTTTCCCGTCACTGCTTCTTTTGTAGGTTATGGTTATTATTCCCGCGGCATTCGCCCCGGTAATATCTGCATCTATCAGCTCTTCGATAAAAAGCGCTGCGTCCTTAAATGAAGATATCACCGCGGCCGAAGTCCTTGTGGCTCCGGTTACCGCGTCTACTTTTCCGTTTCTGGGATCAAATACGGTCAGTTTGAGTTCTGAGCTGCTTTTCCCTTTGCATTTAGCGGAAAAATCCGCTTTTTCAAGTTCTTTTATTTTTTCACTATTTTTTGCTTCAATTACCATATAGTCAAGGAAAAGCGCCTCCGGATCAAGAGCAATAACTAATTTTATTTCTCCTGCGTATCCTTTTACACCGGCAGGGACAAGATAGCCCTGCAGGGTACCTTCTTTATCATAGGCAGCAAGATAAGGCCTTTTCTTGAAAGCGGTTTCTTTCAGCTCCCCTTTGCCAAAGACCTTCTCCGCAAGTTTTTTTTCCGCTCCCGGTTCGGCCGCGATTAATATAGAAACGGCAAAAAATAACAATGGCATTATTTTTCTAATATTCATTAAACTGTATTTCTCCTTTCAGATTTTCGGAGAGTCCGAGCTTGATTCCGGTCTCCGTGCCGGAAACTATCACCGCGCCCGCATGTTTTATTTTTCCGCAGAGCTCCAGCCCTTTATTACAGCCGGCCACAAAAACAGCGGTTGAGAGGCCGTCAGCAAGCGTGTTGGGATATTCAAAATCAGCGGCGTTAAGCATTACCGTGGCGCTTACTGTATCACTTGCCGGAAAGGAATCAAAGGGATTAAATATATGATGATAGAGCTTGCCTTTTGCCCTGAAATACCTTTCGTAGTTCCCGGAAGTTGCGACACATTTATCGGTGGCCTCAAAAACTCCGAGCAGGCCCTCTTTCTTTTTTGGGTGTATTATTCCGATCTTCCATTTTTTTCCGCCGGGATTTTTCCCCGTAACATAAACCTGTCCCCCGGCATTTATCATGGCATTTTTTATCTTGTATTTCTTGAGTATAGGCCTGGCCCGGTCAAGAGCATACCCTTTGGCGATACCGCCAAGATCAAGGAGCATTCCTTTTTTTTGTAAAGTGAGCGTGGAATTCTTCGTGTCAAGCTTCAGCAGGTGATAGCCCACCAGCGCGTGCGCCGCTTTTATTTCTTCCGGCGAAGGGACTTTTTCCTGCCCGCCGGCAAAACCCCAGAGTTTTACCACCGGGCCGATCGTAACATCAAAACCCCCGCCGGACAGTTCAGACACATAAAGAGCTGTTTGCATTATAGTGAGAATTTCAGGGGGAACCTTGACAGGGCCTGTTCCCGCTTTAGCGTTGACCCCGTTAAGGGCGCTTTTCTGATCACGAAACGAGAGCATTTTTTCAAGGCGCCTGACTTCAGCAAAATATTCATCTATGGCCGTATTCGCCGCTTTTTCATCCCCGTGAACAATGGTAATATCCCAGATGGTTCCCATTATGCTTTCCGAACGTTTTATTGTTTTCTGCGGCATACCGCAGCCAGAAAAAAAGAGTACGGCTGAAACCATAATAGTGAAATATTTCAAAACACGCTCCCTGTAAATTACTTAAATTTCTCCGCAAATTTTGTTATTCTGTCTTCTTTGATCTTGAAAACACTTTCTTTTACTTTTGCGACTTTTTTTATGATGAACCGTTCAAGGAAATTCATTTTTGCAAAATCAAATATACCCCCGAAATAATCCTTTGCCAGTGCTTTTTCATAAAGTTCCGGGGAAAAATTATTTTTTAGCTGGTCTTCAGCCTGTTTGTCTTCTGACATACAGCAGATATAAAGCCCGAGTTTTTTCTTTAAAAGTTCCTCTTTATTTTTCTCGCAATATTTTCTAAACGCACCTTTTACTTTTCCCGCCTGTATGGAGCCGCCCAGAATGACCGTATCGTACCCGGAGAGCTGCAGGTCCAAAGCTTCTTTCAGGTCGGCCAGCTCCGAGCCGAAGAGCTTAAACTTAAGTAGTTCCGCGCACTTCTTTGTTGCGCCGTGCCGGGTGGAGTAAATTATTACTGTTGCCATAAACTGCCTCCTTTATACGGCACCCCTATTGGGCCCGTTCTTTTATCAAAACCGCCACATAAGAATAATCTTTTGTCGGGAAAACTTTCGAGATCTTCCACCCCGTTCCTATAACTATTTTTTTCAGTTCTTTCCGAGAAACGCGGATATAATCAATCCAGCCGGTCTCAAAAAGCCCGTATACGAGTTTTACCCGGAAGGAACCGGGATGGCGGTGCTTTTGCCTGTTAAAAGCCCGGTAGTTCCTGAATACCGGAGTGTTTGAATCATAACTTTCGGTTATTATTTTTGCCCCGGGCGGGGTCAGTTTATGGAATCTTCTTAATAAGCTTCTTGCTTTTTTTTCCGTGCCGAACAAACCAAAGTTGTTGCACAGCATTAACAACACATCGAATTTTCCGGTCTTTTCGCTGATTTTTTCTATACCCAGTACCTTTGCTTTCTTTAAGCCCCTTTTTTTGCAGACCTTTACGGCCAGCGGAGAATTATCTATGCCGGTAACATCTATCCCTTTATTTTGAAGATAGACCGCGTGCCGGCCCGCCCCGCAGCCGATATCCAGAACTTTGTCTGTTTTTTTAATAAGTTTTAACGCGCGTTTTTCGCGGACAGGCCATTTCTCATAAGGGTCAAAATAAACCTTTAGCCCGCCGGCATCGCTCATAAGCCCGTCGTCCCTTTTGGCTATCAGATAACCCGCGCCCTGCCTGTAAAAAGCGTAAAGCGCGGCCCCAAAAGCATCTTTCTCTTTTTTCAAAGTATCTTCTCCCAGTAGCCGACATCTATCCACTTGCCGAATTTGCGCCCCACTTTTTTGAAATGGGCCACCTTTCTAAAGCCAAGTTTCTCATGAAGCTTTACGCTTGCTTTATTTGGAAGAGCGATACCTCCTATCATTACGGCGCAATCAGCCTTTTTTAACATTGAAATTAATTTCTTATAAAGCCGGTTTCCATAGCCCCGTCCAAAATAGTCCTTGTGAAGATAGACCGTCAATTCCTTTGAATGTTTATAGGCAGCTCTCTCCTGGAACTCTGAAGCGTAAGCGTAACCGATAACAATACCGTCAACAAGCCCCACTATCCAGGGGAACTCCCGGGAACTGCCCTTCATTCTTTTCGCAATTTCCGCGGGCCTTATGGCCTTGAGCTCAAAGGTGACCGGAGTATTTTTAATATAATAATTATATATTTTTGTGATAGCGGCCGCATCTCTTTTTTCTGCTTTTCGGATAAACATTTTACGCTCCAAAATATCGGTTCCCTTCTATTTCCTTTTAATAAATTCAAAACAAAGCCCGGCAAGATACGGGCCCGCCGCCGTCATTCCCAGAATAACCCCCGCCTTCCAGGTAAGGTCAAAATTTATTATTACATGCTGTACCAGTATCCAGAAAGCCGCAACAGGGAAAAGTATAGCGGCCAGCGTATTTGAAAGGCCCAAAGGCCGCACGGGTTTTATTAAGAAAAATAAAACCAGGAATCCCGGAAATGCCGTGACAAGGAAAGAATAAGGCCTTATAAGTTCCGGTATCCAAAGCTTCTGCGTCACCGTAAAAACAGAAATTAAAATAAATACAACTGCCAGATATGCGCTGCCTTTGCCGTCTAACCTGTGAAATTTCATATTACAGGGCACTCCATTTTTGGGGTATCAAGAACCTGCTTGCTCCCCCGGGTATTTTTGTACAAAAGAAAGAAATCCTCACAAAGAGATGCAGGCCTCACAGGACAGCCGGAATAATCTTTCTCTTATAGAACATCTGTTCCACCGCCTTGAATCCCATTTACTGCCGCTGCAATCATCTCCGCCGTAAAGCATCTGCGCGAAAATTATTTTCCTGTACTTGGCCACGGCAAAGAAAGCAGCCGCTTCCATTTCCACCGTAATACAACCTTCTGCTTTTCTGGCTTTTATTTTTGATAAAGTTTCACGGTAAAATCCGTCGGTTGTCCAGGTCTTTCCGACAATATACCCTATCTTATATTTTTCCAGTACCTTTATTATGGCCTTAACCCCTTTTTTACCTGCACTAACCTCCCTGCCTGGAGGAATATAATGATAGGAGGTTCCTTCATCCCTTACCGCGGAGGACGGGACAATTATCTTGCCGACGGCTATTTCTTTATTCAGCACCCCGGCTCCTCCGCAGGCTATTATCTTATTGCACCCTTTTGCAATTATTTCCTCAAGAAAACCTGCCGCCAGAGGGGCTCCAACCGCCGAATGAAAAACTACCAGCCGTTTTTTGTTTATCAACATCTCAAATATGGGCTGTTTTCCCATTTCGCTCGACAGATGTCCGATCAGCTTTCCTTCCCCCTTACGTCTAATTTTCTTTAAAACATCATCAAAAAAGCAAATAACACAATGCTCCGGCAATTCCTTTTTGTAAAACATTCCCGGAGCAACTATAACTTTCCTGGAACTGTCATATTCAAGTATCGGGTATTTTTTCAGCCTCATAGTTTTCTATTATAAGGATTAAAGCTTTATTGTTCAATAAAAAAGCCCGCATTTCTACGGGCTGGCTAAATTTTGCTTTTCCCCCCTGTACCACTCATTCTTCGGGTGCAGGGCATAAACTATTCACATTATATATGTTTCTATTTGTAAAATGGCACGCCATATACTTGAGCGGCAGCGAATAGTTTATGGCTCCGGGGCGTGGACTCGAACCACGAAGTGCGACGTCAAAGGCCGCTGTGTTACCATTACACTACCCCGGAATATTTAAAAGACAAAGTATTATAACATAATTAAAGTTTTTCTGACCAGAAAATTGGACGGTTTCAATACGCTGTCCGCATCAGCTCCGCGTATATGGCTGTCGTGCTTATAATATCCCCGGCGGTGGTAAATTCATCATCAGCGTGGTAATTTTTACCATCAACCCCAAAGGCCACTGTCGGGACTTTAAGAATTTTCAAGAAATAAGAAGAATCCACCCTGCCGCCGGTCATGAGCATTGCCGGTTCCCGGCCGTAGTGTTTCTTCAGTATGGCGCCGAGATGCCGGCAGAGCGGCGCGTCTTCCGCGATACTTGAATGCGTCATACTCTTGGATACGATCTTTACTTTAAAAGTACCGTCTTTTTTTACCGTTTTATTTATTAAAGCAAGGATCTCTTCCTTTGCTTTCTGCATGTTTTCTTCGGGAATGACCCGCCTGTCTATCGTAAAGGTAAATTTATCCGGGACCGCGTTGCTCTTGGTCCCGCCGCCCGCGACCCCGCCGAGCATCAGGGTAGCCCGGGCGCTTAGCGGTTTTGTGACACAATATTTTGACCTGCGTTTTTCTATTTTTTTCCGCAGGTACTCAAGCACCGAAACTAATTTCACGGCTTTTAGAAAGGCGTTCACGCCTTCATTATGGGCTGAAGCGTGTGCCGGCTTGCCGAATACCGTTACCTCAAAGTTAACAATACCCCGGTGCGCTACCGTAAGCTGATTACCGCCGCCCCCGTCGCCCTCTATCACGGCATCGGCCTTTGAAAGTTTTTTAGCGCAAACATATCCGGAGCCGCATTCGCCGCCTATCTCTTCATCGGGAACAAAACTGAATTCCAGGTTCCATCCCGGCTTTATGTTCAGTTTTTTAAGTACTCTTACCGCGGTTAACATCGCGACAATACTGTGCTTCATGTCCGCCGCGCCGCGCCCCATGAGCTTGTCTCCGATTACGCGAAGTTTGAAAGGATCACCGGTAAAACCGCTTGAAGCGGGGACCACATCATAATGCCCGTTAAAATGGAGCGTTTTTTTTGCCCCCGTGTCCAGGAAAGCCAGGAGAATATACCGAGGATATTTCCGGTTTTCTTCCGGCAGTTCGGCAATAAATTTCTTTTCCGTAACCTTCACGAGCTTTGTCTTAAGCCCGGCCTTTTTACACTCTTTTTCCAAAAGGTCAACGCACTTCTTATAGTTAAGCCCGGGATTGGAAATAGTGGGAATGGCTACAAGTTTCCCCAGAGTGGAAATAATGTATTTCTTCTCCTTGAGTATTTCTTTTTTGAATGTATTTAGCATGAGAACTCCCTGTCAAAACATTGACGATACAAATAAGTACGAATGACGAATTACAAATGACGATATATGGTACGATGGCAAAAAATACCGCCATCTGGTATTTAATATTAAATTGGGCGGCATTTTTTCCGCCTACATTATATTGTCCTTTATCATTCGTAATTCGTAATTTGCTTTAAGTGATTATCGTTTTTATTACATCCCGTATATACCGGGCGCCGGCAACCTCGATTTTTTCCTTTACAACAAGCCCTTTCATGTTGGATTCGGGAATGATACATCTGCCAAACCCGAGCCGGGCGGCTTCTTTAATACGTTCGATAACCTGCGAAACAGCTCTTATTTCCCCGCCCAGCCCGACTTCTCCGAAGCAAACTGTTTTCGGATCGGTCGGAATATCCCTGATGCTGGAAGCAATGGCCACGACCACGCCCAGGTCCGCCGCCGGCTCATCCACGGTAACACCTCCGGCGACATTAACAAAAATATCCTGATTGGCAAGATTAAATCCCCCGCGTTTTTCCAGCACCGCGGCAAGGAGGGTGAACCTGTTGTAATCCAGCCCGCTCGCGCGCCTCTGCGGCATGCCAAAATAAGAAGGGGAAACCAGCGCCTGTATCTCAACCAGGTACGGGCGCGTTCCTTCCATGGCGGAGATTATGACCGAGCCAGAAGAGTCAGGCGAGCGCTCCGCCAGGAATAGCGCGGAAGGGTTCTCCACTTCTTTCAGTCCCGTCTCGGACATTTCAAAGACCGCGATCTCATTGGCCGGCCCGAACCTGTTCTTATAGGAACGCAGGATCCTGAAATTATGATTTTTATCTCCTTCAAAATACAGTACCGTGTCCACAAGATGCTCCAGCACGCGGGGCCCGGCGATGGCGCCTTCCTTGGTAACATGCCCTACCAGAAAAATAGAAACGCCGCTGCCCTTACTTATATACATAAGTTTCGCGGCATTTTCTCTTACCTGGGAAACGCTTCCCGGGGCCGAAGGAATATCTTCATTGAACATGGTCTGAATGGAGTCAACGATAACAACACGCGCCTTGGTCTCATATATATGTTTTTCTATCGCTTTGATGTTGGTTTCTGATACCAAAAATATATTTTTAGAGGTTAACTTTAACCTGTCCGCCCGCATTTTTATCTGGGTGGAGGACTCTTCCCCCGATATATAAAGTACGGAGCCGTATTTTTTGCTTAACTCCTCGCACATCTGAAGCACCAGCGTGGATTTCCCGATACCCGGCTCGCCGCCTATAAGCACCAGGGAACCAACGACCAGGCCTCCGCCCAGCACCTTGTCCAGTTCTTTGATACCCGTTGAGTACCTGTCTTCTGCTTTGTTCTCAATATCGGTTATGGCCGAGACCTTGCTGGCTTTGCCCGCTTCAAAGGCATATTTCTGGCTCTTGGCGGTCACCGCTTTTTCTTCCACAAATGAATTCCAGCTGTTGCACTCCGGGCATTTGCCCAGCCATTTTGCCGACTCATAGCCGCAGTGCTGGCAAACAAACCTGCTTTTTTCTTTCATGTGTATCTATTCCTCTGTTTAGATTTAATTGAATAATTTGATTTTACTGATAAAACTAAGACGCTGGATCCTCGATAAAACCATTCGAGGATGACAAAAACGTATCACAAATATTTCGTCTGTTTTTGTCACTTTTTCCACAATAATTTCCAGGGGTTATTTTTGACATCGGTTACCAGGGCTTTCAGTTCTTCCGCCATTTTCTTGTCGTTGATCAGCAGCGCCAGCGTTCCTTCGCCTTTATCTATTTTTTTTGCGGCAGAATCAAGCGTCGTTACCGTTTCGTCGAGTTTGAGCGATACCTTACCCAGATTATCAAGGGTTTTGGGCAGATCGCTCTTGCTCACTCCTTTTACTATGGTATTAAGCTGGGCCGTTAGTTCTTTAAGGCTGGTTGTAGCAGCCGCCAGCTCCTGGGAGGTTTTCTCAAAATTCTCCACAGACCTGTTTATAGCCGGTTTATTTTTGTCCATTATATCTTTTGTTACTTTCGTAAGTTCATTAACATTTTCTACGGACCCGAGCAGCGAGCTCTGAACTCCGCCTACTATTTTGTTCAGGGCAGTCAGAACATCTTTTAATTCCGCCGACGCCTGCGACATGCTTTCAAGCGCGGCATCTATGCCTCCGGAACTTTTACCGTAGAGGACCTCTCCCGGCTGGACTAAAGCGGTTTCCTCGGAACCTCCGGAAACATTAATGAACTTTTCTCCCATGACCCCGGTGGAAGAGACCGAGATGTAGCAATCCTTGCGGAAAGTGAACCCTTCTTTAATGAACAGTTCCACATTTATTTTATTCTCTTTGGTCAGCTTGAGCCCGCTGACCCGGCCGATATCCACGCCGCCGCCGTATTTTACCTTTGAGCGGGCTTTCAGGTCGGGCGCGGAATCAAAAATAACATTAACACGGTAGCCCGGCTGAAAAACGGTAAACCCGCCGATATAAACGGTGCCGGCAAGCAGTATCGCCGCGGCCAGTGCCGTGAACATCCCTACTTTTACTTCATTGGATAAGGCCATATTTTCCTCCCGCGCAATTATCTTTCTGTTTTTTCTATCAGCAATCAGCTATTAGCTATCAGTTATCAGTAATTGGAATTTAGCCCAACACCTGTATCGGGCCTTTTGAGCTTCCATTTATAAATTGCTGTACCGTAGGATTATTTGTATTTTGAATTTCCGGGGGCGTGCCTTCTTCTATTATTCTGCCCTCGTACATCATCGCTATTTTATCGCCTATTTTATAGGCGCTTTTCATATCATGGGTGACCACCACACTGGTCATCTTAAGCTGTTTCTGCAGATTTACTATTAATTCATTGATAATATCGGACATTATCGGGTCTAAGCCCGTGGTCGGCTCGTCATAAAGCATTATTTCCGGGTCCATCGCGATCGCCCTGGCCAAACCCACCCTTTTTTTCATCCCGCCTGAAAGCTCTGATGGCTTTTTCTCTTCAACATTTTCAAGGCCCACAAGCGCGAGTTTTTCCTTTACCAGCTGTCTTATTTCTGCAGGGCTTTTTTTGGTGAATCTTGTGAGCGCGAAACCGACATTTTCCGCGACCGTAAGAGAATCAAAGAGCGCCGCGCTCTGAAAAAGCATGCCAAAATGTTTTCTTATGTCATCCAACCCGGCGGTATCCAGTTTTGCAATATCTTTGCCTTTGACAACGATACTGCCGGAATCCGGTTTCAATAAACCTATCATGTGCTTGAGCAAAACACTCTTTCCGCAGCCGCTCCTGCCGATAATAACAACGGTCTTTTTATCCGGAATCTCCAGGTTAAGGCTGTTTACGACCTGCTGGGTGCCGAAACATTTTATGACATTGTTGAGCTTTATCATCGCACGCTACCAGAGGAACGCGGTCAGGATATAATCGGTGACCAGAATGAGCATTGAAGAAATAACCACAGAGGAAGTGGTGGATTTTCCCACGCCTTCCGCTCCGCCTTCGGTTTCAAAGCCTTTATGACTGCCGATAACCGCTATAATGGCTCCGAAAAAAATAGTTTTAAACAGGCCCTTAAAAACATCGTCAAGACGCATATACATATTTAAACTTTCAAAATAGCTCCCTGTTGTGCCGTCAAAAATATTTAAACTAATGAACAACCCGCCCAGCGTCCCGAGCAGGTCCGCGTAAATAGTAAGCAAAGGGAGCATAAAGATCGCGGCGATGAACCGCGGAACCGCCAGGTATTTCACCGGATTCGTGGCCATGGTCTTTAACGCGTCCACCTGTTCGGTAACATTCATGGTCCCGATCTCTGCCGCGATTGCTGAACCTATTTTGCCGGCCATAACGAGGCCAATAAGCACCGGAGCCAGCTCGCGGGTAAGCGCCAGGGAGACGATGCCGCCGAGCATATTTGCCGCGCCGGAAATTTTTCTTTCAATGGCGGTGCCTGTCTGAAGCGCCAGGATCATGCCGGTTGACAGCGACGTAATGGTCACGACACCCAGGGATTTATTGCCGATTATTACCATCTGCTCAAAGATACTCTTTACTTCAGAGGGCTTTTTAAATGTCCAGTATATTACCTGCCCGAAGAGGGAGGTTATTTTCCCGGCTTCAAAGAAAAATACCGTGACTTTCTTCCCCGTATATTCAAAAACATTCTTTAGCAAAATATATCCTTTATCAGCTTTATCTCGCTTTTTCCTTCCGTTTTGCGTATGCCGACCGCGTCGAACCTTATTTTCTCTCTCCCCAGCTTCTTTTCCGAGGCATAACAGGCCGCGGCATTCTCGATATGTGCGGTTTTTTTCCTGTCTATGGTCTCAAAAGGCGATTCCGCGGCCGTCTTTGCTATAGTTTTAACTTCGATAAAACACCAGACATCTTTTTGCCGGGCGATAATATCTATCTCGCCGTATCTGCAGCGGTAGTTGCGCTCTATTATTTTGTAGCCGTTCTGCTTGAGGAATTTTACCGCTTCCTCTTCACCGGCCAGCCCTAAAAATTTTTTCCAAAACATTGTCTGTGTATCCTGCACCTGCCGTGTTTTCTTATGGCTTCGATGTGCTCTCTGGTCCCGTACCCCTTGTTTTTGGCGAAACCATAGACCGGAAATTCTTTATCGTATTCTTTCATTATACCATCTCTTTTCACTTTTGCAATAATGGAAGCGGCGGCAATTACGAACGATTTCGCGTCACCACCTATCAGGGCTTGTTGTTCCTGCGGGATCTTTATTTTGTAAGGCCCGTCTATAAGAACTATATCGGGAGTAACGGCAAGGGAGTTAACGGCGGTTTCCATGGCCCTGTGGGAGGCCTGAAAAATATTTATTTCATCTATAGTTTTTTCATCTATACTGCCAAAGGCGAAAGCAAGGGCTTGTTCCATGATGATAGCAGAGAGTTTTTCCCTGTTTTTTTCGGAGACTTTTTTTGAGTCGTTCAGGCCGGTGTATCTGGAAAGATCTTTGAGTTTTTCCTGCTCGAAAACCACTGCCGCGGCAATAACGGGGCCGGCCAGCGGCCCCCTGCCTACTTCATCAACTCCCGCCAGGACCCTTTTTCCGGATGCAAAAAGGGAGTTTTCTATCTCAAGTAATAGTTTTAGGCGCTCTTCTTCACTTTGGCGCATCTGCGGGAACAGCCGTTGAAGGCGTAACAGCAGGAGCGGCAGCAGGAGCAGCGGCTTTAGGTTCTTCCGCCGGCAGCGCAATGACCGTAAGATCTTCTTTGAGTTTGGAGCCTTTGCCCACTTTGTCGCGCAGATAAAAGAGCTTCGCCCTGCGTGTTTTACCGCTCTTTAAAACTTTGACGGTAGCAACAGCATGCGAGTGAAAAAGAAAGGTCCTTTCAACGCCGATACCCGCGGCTGTTTTTCTGACCTTAAATGTTTTATCCAGCCCGGAACCGCGGATACTTAAGACCAGCCCTTCAAAGGACTGGATCCTTTCTTTATCGCCTTCTTTTACCCTGACGCCTATCTTTATTTCATCGCCGACCCGGAATTCCAGGTGGTCTTTTCTTTTATATTTTTCTTCCCAGTTCATATTAAACTCCCTCCGATTTTTTAACTTTCAAGTTTTCAACTTCCCGTCCGCCGGACAGCGGTACGGGTTTTTTTCTCCGTTCTAACAAGCAGATCCGGCCTGTTTTTCTTTGTAAGTTTCAGCGCTTCTTCTTTCCGCCAGGCGGCTATGGCCGCGTGATTTCCGGAAAGCAGTACCGCCGGAACTTTTTTCCCTTTAAAATCAGCGGGCCTTGTGTAGTGCGGGTAGTCCAGCAGCTCTTCCATGAACGACTCGTACTTTATGGATTCCGCGTTACCCAGCACCCCGGGGAGCAGCCTCGAAACAGCGTCTATAATGAGCATCGCCGGTATTTCCCCGCCGGTCAGGACATAATCTCCGATGGAAATTTCCTCGTCAATATAATCCTCAACCCTTCTGTCAAAACCTTCGTAGTGCCCGCAAACCAGGATGATATTTTTCTTTCCGGACAGCTTTTTTGCCGTCTTCTGGTCGAACGTCTTACCTGCCGGCGTCAGCAGGATCTTGTAACCTTTTTTCTTTTTTTCCACCGCTTTCAGGCATTTTACTACCGGCTCGACTTTCATTACCATACCCGCCCCGCCGCCATACGGGGTATCATCGGTATTCTGGTGCCGGCCTTCCGCGTAATCCCGCAAATTGTGGACCTTTACTGAAAGCTTGCCCTTTTCAACAGCCCTTTTTAAAATACTGGAACCGAGGACAGAGTCGAACATGCGGGGAAAAATGGTGATTACATCGACATGCATTAAGCTGGTTTAATATTTTTCAGAAGCTTTAACACAGTGTTAGACGGTTTTGCGCCCTTCTTTACCCATTCAGCAACTTTTCCTCTGTCAATTACGAAACCTTTTACTTTATCAAAAGGGTTATAGTGCCCGAGGATCTCAATATTTCTGCCGTCCCTGGGAAAACTGTGATCCGCGACAACTATTCTATACCTGGGCTTTTTGGTCGTCCCGGTTCTTACCATTCTTATTACTGTTGGCATTAAAAGATCCTCCTGACTAGTATTACTTTTCTGCTTTAACAGGCCCGTCCTTAGGTGACGTCCCGTATTTATTGAAGAATTCTTCCTTTGCTTCGAGGAACCTGTCTTCTTTTATAGCAGTTTTAATAGTAGCTAGTAATTTTATCATAAACGACAGGTTATGTAAAGTGTTGAGTTGCATTGCCGTGATCTCTCCGGAACTTATAAGGTGCCGCAGGTAAGCTTTTGAAAAGGTTTTACAGACATAACAATCACATTCAGGGTCCAGCGGTCCAAAGTCACTACTATAGGTAGAGTTGCGGATAATTATTCTACCACCGCTTGTGTATATGCCGCCATTCCGGGCAATTCGGGTGGGCATGACGCAATCAAACATATCCACGCCTCTCTCAACCGCCGCCCAGATATCTTCCGGGGTTCCAACCCCCATAAGGTAACGGGGCTTGTTTTCCGGCATAAAGGGCTCTACTACATCTATCATCCCGTACATCTGGTCCTTATTTTCCCCGACGGATAATCCGCCGATAGCGTAACCTTCAAAATCTAGCGCCGTAATTTCTTTTGCACTTCTTGCGCGCAGGTCAGGAAACACGCTCCCCTGGATAATTCCAAAAAGCGCCCGGTCTTTACTGTTATGCGTCTTCCTGCATCTTTTTGCCCATTCAGTCGTCCGCTCAAGCGCTTTTACCGCGTATTCTTTCTCGCAGGGATTCGGCACGCACTCATCAAAGGTCATAATAATATCCGCGCCTAAAATATTTTCTATCTCCATTACTTTTTCCGGGGTAAAATTGTGCTCCGACCCGTCCAGGAAGGACTGAAAGACAACTCCTTCATCGGTAACTTTGCGCAGGCCCTTGAGTGAAAATACCTGGAACCCGCCGGAGTCGGTAAGCATGGGCCTGTCCCAGCTGATGAACTTATGCAGCCCGCCTGCTTTTTTTATGACCTCCAGCCCCGGCCGGAGATAAAGATGATAAGTATTCCCGAGAATTATCGGCGCGCCTATCTCTTTAAGGTCCCGCATAGTCATGGCCTTTACGGTCCCCGTCGTCCCTACCGGCATAAAAACCGGCGTCTCAATATCCCCGTGCGCTGTGCTGATGATCCCCAGCCGCGCCTTCGTTTCCTTTGATTTCTTTAACAGTTTAAAATTCATAATGTCCTTTTTAGAGCTATTTGTGTATTATCCTCTGCCTGAACCAGAATATTCTTTCTTTTCAGCATCCATTTTATTGGCACTCTTCATTTAATGCAATCTTCTGCTTAATTTAGGCCGTTCCGGCAGAAAGCTGGCGCCTGATGAATCAGGCAACTACAAATACTATTATAGCTTTATCATATATATTTTTAAAAACTTTTCAACTGCTTTGATCGTTTCAGTCTTTAACTTGGCGTTACTTTCGGCTATCCACATGGTAAAGTTATATAGTTCTTTAGTGTCGACTTTCAGCCATTTTTTATTCATATGCAGGAAAACAAAAAGCGTGGTCATCGCTATGCGTTTGTTCCCGTTCTGGAATGGGTGGTTCTTTATCATCAGGTAGAATAAAACCGCGGCTTTCGCGGTAAGATCCGGGTAGAGCGATTTCCGCCCAAAGGTCAAAAAAGGCGCGGAAATACAGCTTTCCAGGGTATTCGGAAACCTGGAAGAAAATTCCGGTATGGGTTCTTTAAAACTCATGAAATCCTGAGCTAATTTAAAAGACAGGTATTCAATATCTTTTATCGTCAGGGTTTTCATTATTCTTTACCCAGAAGCTTGAGGACTTCACCGTAATCTTTCACTGTTTTATTAACGGCAGAGTCTATTTCTTTTTTATCCAAAGCCGAAAGTTCTTTCCCTAAAAAGTATTCAGCTTGCTGTATAGGAATAACATAGGTTCCCCCTGCCAGCTCAGCTTTTATCTCCCCTTTTTTTACCTTTTTAAAGATTGCTATCCGGGAAACACCCTGCATTTTTGCAAGCTCTGCTATGGTAATATACTTTTTATTCATATTTTTCCTGCCTTTCACATGTTAACATACACCATCATGGTTAACATATGTTAACCAGCTATATATAGGTTAACATATAGCCGCGTAATTGTCAATATACAATAACTTTAAACTCAATTATCGTGACAGTGTCACGACAATCTCTCCGCTTAAAATGCATTCGGCAAACGCAGGAAATATATAAGCTATTCCAATACAATAGTTGCGACACCGGCGCAATAATTCGCCCTTCCGGAAAGGATTTCAAAAACTTCACCATTTTAGCAAGACTACGGTCACTAAAACCATAGCCATATAAAGCGTCAATTCTTTCGACAGTGTCGAAAAAATCTCAATCCCGTACTCTATTTCTTTATCCGGAGTTTAATGTCACAAATTGCGACCTAAAAGATTCGCTCTATTTTATCGAGATTATACAAAAAAGCGCCTGGCACGTCTCGTTGTTTTTTAAACAAGTTTTATCGTGATGATATCGAACGGACGAAGTATCAGTTTTATAGTGCCGTTTTCTACTTTGAGTTCCTTTTCCTTTTCTTCCATCAGGTTCACAAGAAGGGCTTTTTTAAAGTTTATTTCTTTCGCGATGGAAAGTGAAACCTCTCCGCCCATACCGAGAGCTTCGTACAACCGAAGAATAATATCCTTGCCGTCTTCGCTCTTTTTTACCGTGTCGAGTATGGCAAAATCTTTATCGAGCGAAAAGAATGAATGCTCTTTCGGGAGCGTGCCTTTTTTCCCTGACGCGGGAACGAAAACCCTTACCGGGGAATTAAGCTCGTAACCTGCCTGCACCGTCCTTGCTTCGATGAAGCCGCCGGCGTGAGGATAGATAACGTAAGTAAATTCGTGGGAGCCCTGGTCGGTCACCGGATAAGGTGAAGCATTAGGCATGGCATTTACCGTCTGCATCGGGTCCGGATGCAGAGGGGAACGAAGGAGTGTTAAACTCATAACTCCGTCCTTGACTCCGTGGCCGTATTTGCAGTCATTAAGGAGCGAAATACCGTAACTTGCCTCGGAATAATCAGCCCATTTTTGGGCGCAAACCTCGAACTTGGCCATATCCCAGGAGGTGTTCCTCATCGCCGGACGTTCGACATAGCCGAACTGGATATCATAGTTTGCTTTGGAAGAATTCACTGAGGTTTCAAAGAATACTTTAAGCAGGCGCTCCTCTTCATGCCATTCCAGTTTTGTCACAAATTCCAGTTTTCTCCCGCCTTCGGCCAGGCGGATCTCCTGGATAATGCTTGACGTTTTCGAAACCTGCCAGGTCTGCCTTATGGAAGCGCGAAGCGGCCCGGCTTCAGTTATTTCGGTCTTTTTAAGTTCGGGCGCTGTGTACTGCTGTTCTTCGTGATAGATATGCGTATCCCAGGCATCCTCGCCTTTTTCATCATAGACTTTGAACAGGTTAAAAAACCCGCCGTCTTTCACTGCCTCCCGCCCCTTCTCCTTGTCGTATATAGAAGAGATCTGCCCCCCTTTGCCAAATTCCACTCTGAGCAGTGAATTCTCAAGCAGATTGTTTTTAACTTTCAAAGTTGTTTCCGCTTTTTCCATTTTGCCGGAGATATGGCAGACAGTATAGCCCAGCGGGGGAATACTTACTTTTGCCAGCAGCCCGTCTTTTGTTTCCTGACAGGGAAGGGTGTTCCCTGAATTGTCCGAAAGCTGTCCTTTGACCCCGTGAAGCCGTACCATTTCTTCTCTTGCCCAGGAAAGGGAATTGAAAAGCACAACCGGTTTTCCTTCCCCGGTTGTATCTATTTTTTTGGCAAGGGAACTTAACCCGCCGGCCGCGAGACTTGCCCCGCTCTTCATGATGTCAGAGTACTGCTTGAGAGAATCTTCGTAAACCAGGGGAATCGAAGAACCCGGAATAATATCATGGAACTGGTTAAGGAGCACCAGCTTCCAAAGGCGATCAAGTTCCGCGGCCGGGTAGTTCTTGATCTCCAGCGCGCGCAGAAGTTCCGCATCTCTTAAAAGAAGCTCCGCCTTCCGGTTGCCTTTTTTGTTTCTGGCATGGGTCGTATAGGTGCCGCGATGGAATTCCAGATAAAGTTCACCCTTCCACTTAAGCGCTCCTTTTATATCCTTCTCGCATTTCGGGAAGAAGTCCTTCGCAAACTCCTGTTCTACCCTCGGAAGTTCCTCGCAATTCTTTGCTCTCTTTGCAAATTCCAGCATATGCCTGGACGGCCCGCCGCCGCCGTCCCCGAAACCAAAGAGGTAGATGAACCGTTTTGCGCGGTCTTTTTCTAAAAATTCCTTTTGCGCAAAGATAAGTTCGGCCGGCTCATAAATACTGTTGTAGTTGTTTGCAGGAGGGAAATGGGTGAATATATCAGTGCCGTCAATTCCTTCCCAATAGAAACTATGGTGGGGGAATTTATTGAACTGGCTCCAGGAAAGTTTCTGTGTTAAAAAGTAATTTACGCCTGATTTTTTCAGTATCTGGGGCAGGGCGGCCGCGTAGCCGAAAACATCGGGCAGCCAGAGGTTATCCACCTCCACTCCAAACTCCTTTTTAAAGAACCGTTTACCGTGGAGGAACTGCCTTACCAGGGACTCGCCGGAAATAAGGTTACAGTCGGCCTCCACCCACATGCCGCCCTGAAGCTCCCATCTTTTCGCCTTCACGGCTTTCTTTATTTTTTCATATAATTCAGGGTAGTTCTCCTTGCAAAATTGATAGAGCTGGGCTTGGGAAGCTCCGAACTTATAATCGGGATATTCTTCCATAAGTTTAATAACGGTTGAAAAAGTCCTGCCTACTTTTCTGCGGGTCTCGCGCAGCGGCCACATCCAGGCCGTATCTATATGCGAGTGGCCTATCGCCGAAACAAGCGGCGCGGAGGTATTTGCCCCGTTTTGTATCTCTTTTTTGGCGAGTTCTCTGCATTTTTTAACCTCTGCTTCACTTCCGGTAAAATACATATTTATTATTTCGTTCAGAGCGAAAAGCAGCCTGCTTCTTCTTGTCGAATGCTCGGGCAGGCTTCTGGCAAGATCCGCCAGGAAAAAATAGTCATGATAGAGTTCCCACTTGGCGCGGTTGAATTTGACCAGGGAGGCCCGGCGAAAAATAGTTTTCTGTTGTCTTCCAAAAAGATAATTAGCGGCGGCCTCCACAAGCAGTCCCACCTTTTCTCTGCCGGAAGCATTTTTTACCACGGGGTATAGCGCCTTTTTGATATGCCTCTGCATATTTGCGGCCCACGCCATGCCTGTATTACCCGTAAGCGATGTAAGCCCGGCTAAAGGCGTACCGTCTTTGGAAAAAACCGCGGCCTCCCCGCCAAAATCGAGGAACGCCATGACCTCAGAACCCTTCCATCCTGAAGGCACGCTCCCGCTAAGCTTGAACCATGCGGAATCCCATTCCCCGCCCCAGTAGGTCCCGGGGGCTATACTGTTATATTTTCTTTTATTTATCTCTGTAACGGGTATCGGCGCTTTGTCTCTTGTATAGACGGCTTTTAACGGGAGGGCTTCTTCATATATCTCGCCCCAAATACGGGTCTGGAATTTTATTATTCTGCCTTCGGTAAGCTTTGGATGTTTTTCCATTTTTTCCCCTGTCTAAAAGTTTTGAGATCTGTCAAATCCAAAAAGTACGAATGAAAAAACTTTATTTTTTAGACCTTATGGAGTTGCCGGATCTTTGTAAACTGCTAGCCGATACCCAATTTGGCTTTTATATATTTATCCATACTTGCCGCGGCTTTCTTGCCGGCCCCCATGGCGGCAATGACCGTGGCCGCGCCGGTCGCAATGTCTCCGCCGGCATAAACGCCGGGCACCGAGGTTTCCCCGGTTTCTTCATTGGTTACAATATTCCCCCACTTGCCGGTTTTAAGTTCCGGCATGGACTGCGGTATCAGGGGATTGGGGGATTGGCCTATCGCGGAAACTACTGTATCCAGCTCCATAACATATTCCGAACCCGGAATTATGACGGGGCGCCTTCTGCCCGAGGCATCCGGCTCGCCAAGACTGCATTTTATTACTTTAAGGCCGGTCACCCTGCCGGTCTTTTCATCGCCGAGAACCTCCACCGGAGCGGTCAGAAGATGCAGCTTAACCCCTTCTTCTACCGCGTTTTCTATCTCTTCTTTTCTGGCCGGCATTTCTTCTTCGCTTCTTCTATATACTATATATACTTCTTTCGCGCCAAGCCGCAGAGAGCACCGGGCGGCATCCATAGCGACATTCCCCGCGCCGACAACGGCCACGCGGCCGCCGATCCTGACAGGCGTATCTGTTTCAGGGAATTTGTAAGCCTGCATCAGATTTATCCTGGTCAGATATTCATTTGCCGAGTAGACGCCGGCCAGGTTTTCCCCCGGAACTCCCAGGAAAGAAGGCAGCCCGGCTCCCGCGCCGATAAAGACCGCCGCGTAACCCTGCTTGAAAAGTTCCGCCACCGGAATAGTCTTGCCCACAAGCACGTTCACTATTATTTTTACGCCCAGTTTTCTTAAATAATCAACTTCAATATCGAGTATTTCTTTCGGCAGCCGGAATTGCGGTATGCCGTAGCGCAGTACCCCGCCGGTGGCATGCAGGGATTCATATATGGTCACATCATACCCGAGCATCGCGAGATCTCCGGCGCAGGTAAGCCCCGCCGGGCCCGAACCCGCGATAACAACTTTCGCAAGTTTCTTTTCCGGAAGTTTAACCGCGTTTTTTTCTATATTCCCGGCTTTCATCTCCGCGTCCGCGACAAATCTTTCAAGGCGCCCTATCCCCACAGGTTCGTTCTTCTTCCCCACTATGCATTTTAATTCGCACTGTTCTTCCTGCGGGCAGACCCTGCCGCAAACCGCCGGCAAGGAATTTGTTTCTTTTATTTTCTTAGCGGCTTCATCATACTTTTTCTCGCCCACCAGTTTAATAAAGGCGGGAATGTTGACGTTCACGGGACAGCCTTCGATGCAAAAGGGTTTCTTGCATTGCAGGCATCTTGCGGCTTCCTTCAAGGCTTCGGCTTCGTTGTAACCGAGCGCCACTTCATTAAAATTCTTTACCCTGGCTTCAGGGGCCTGCTTTGACATATCTGTTTTTTTAGGGTTTATAGGCATCTTATCTGCACTCCGCGCATTTTAATTTGTAAATTTCCGCTGAATTTTTTTCTTCATCTTTAAACTGGTTAAGGCGTTTCATAAGCCCGCCAAAATCCACCTGGTGCCCGTCAAAAGAAGGCCCGTCCACACAGCCAAACAGGGTCTTGCCGCCCACGGTAACCCTGCAGGCGCCGCACATCCCGGTCGCGTCAAGCATTATCGGATTTAAACTGACGATGGTCCTCACATTGAAGTTCTTTGTCAGCTCGGAGACAACCTTCATCATGATGACCGGCCCCACGGCAACGACCAGGTCTATGCTTTTATCGGAGGTCAGCAGGTCTTTCAAAACATCCGAGACAAAACCTTTGCGACCGGAGGAACCGTCATCGGTGGTAATATGGAGGGCGCTGCTTACCGCCTTTAATTCTTCCTCAAAGAACAGGAGCGACTTGTTCCGCGCGCCTATTATGGTAGTGACCTTTTTTCCTTCTTCCTGTAATTCCTTGACTTCCGGATAGATCTCCGCGATACCGACCCCGCCGGCCACGCAAACAATATTCTTTGCCCCGCCAAAATCCGTCGCTTTTCCCAGCGGGCCCAGCAGGTCTTTTATGGAGTCCCCTGCCTTGTAAACCGATAATTCCTGTGTTGTTTTTCCGACCACCTGAAAAACTATCGTAAGCGTGCCTTTCTTTTTATCTTTATCCGCTATCGTAAGCGGAATTCTTTCCCCGCCGTCTTTGAGGCGTAGGACCACGAACTGCCCGCTCTTTGCCGAGTTTGCGACCAGGGGCGCTTCAATTTCGATAAGCTTTACCGAAGGCGAAACATCCCTTTTTTTTAATATTTTGAACATTCTGTCCCCCTTTTAAGTATATTTTCCTTTATGCCCGGGCCTTATTTAAAGGCCCTCAAAATACTTCCGGTGTTTTTCCGTCATATTCACTATTCCCGGATACCCGCCGGTGTGGATAAACAGTATCTTCTCATTTTTGCTGATTTTACCGCATTTCACGTGCTCAATCAAGCCCGCAAAAGCTTTTCCTGTATATACCGGATCCAAAACAATGCCTTCATTGCTTCCGGCAAACTTTATAGCGCTTAGCGTTCTCTCATCCGGGACGGCATAGCCCTCCCCGATATATTTATCCTCGATATTCAATTTAATTTCTTTTCCGGTTTTTATGCCCAGAACTCCAAGGCCTTCTTTTATTTCATTTTTTACCAAGCCGGCCGCCTTTTCTTTTTTAAAGAGCACGCTGATACCCATGATCTCTTTCCCGGAGTGTTCAACGGCTTTGCCTATTTCAAGCCCGGCCTGGGTCCCGCCGGAACCGTTAGCTGTGTAAATACGGTTAAATTTTATTTTCAGCTCTTTTTCCTGCCTGGTTATCTCAAAAAAGCAGTTGGCGTAGCCCAGGGTCCCGAGCCCGCTCGCTCCGCCCAAAGGCACGGTATAAGCGCGGCGGCCGTTCTTCTCCAGATATTTTTTCAGGTCTTCCATTTTTTCATGAATAGCCTTAAAATCCCAGGTGCCGGCAAAAATTATTTCCGCGCCAAAGATCCGGTTCAGGAGCAGGTTCCCTTCCGGCACTTCTTTTTTCTTTCCTGAAAGCACAAGGATACAGCTGAGCCCGAGCCGGGCACAGACCCCGGCGGTAATACGCGCGTGATTGGATTGCGGCCCGCCGGTCGTAATTATCGTATCGCAGCCCTTTTCCAGAGCATCGGCAAGAATGTACTCCAGCTTCCTTACTTTATTGCCGCCCAAAGCCGCGTCGGTAAGGTCATCTCTCTTAAAATATATATCCGGGCCGCGCAGCTCCCTGCTTATTTTTCCCGCATATTCAATGGGCGTTACCCGGCCAAAGAGCTCTATTTTTTTAATCTTGAAGTTCATGGTAGTTTCTCCTTTTAGCTCCTGCGCCCCGGGCGTTCATTTCAGGTAAAGCTCAAAAAAATCCAGGACTTCTTTTTCGTAGGTTTTAGTATCGGTACTTAAAGCTTCCACATGCCCCGCCCCGGGTATGAGCAAAAGTTTTTTCGGGCCGCCTGCCGCCGCGTAGATCAGTTTCGCGTTCTCAACAGGTATGTTCTCATCCGCTTCTCCGTGTATTATGAGGACGGGTGTTTTTACCCTGGAAATACTCAGGGCAGGATTGACTGCCCCATAGTTAAAACCGCTTCTCATTTCGGCAAGAAAAACGGCTGCCGGAACAAGGGGAAAATACGGAAGATGATAAAACCTGCCGGCATAACGCCGTATCATGGAATTGAGGTTAGCAAAAGAAGCATCCGAAACGACCGCGTTTATTTCCGGACAGACTTCCGCGGCCCGGAGCGCCGCAGCCGCGCCCATGGAGCGCCCGAGCACGCCGATACGCGCCGCTCCTTTTTTCCTGCAATAGCTGACGGCAGCAAGCAGGTCCTTTACTTCATTATAACCCAGCGAGGTAAATTTGTTTTTATTCTTTCCGTGGCCCCTGAAATCCAGGGCCAGAAGGTTATAATTTTTACGGTTAAGAAAAGGAATATAGTTAAGCATATCATTTCTGTCCGCACCCAGCCCGTGGCAGA
Source organism: Candidatus Firestoneibacteriota bacterium (assembly GCA_903891415.1). GTDB lineage: Bacteria > Oederibacteriota > D2-FULL-39-29 > D2-FULL-39-29 > D2-FULL-39-29 > CAIYPD01. The sequence continues at coordinate 10,162 of CAITEH010000006.1, read as the reverse complement.
GAATTATCCATTTATCGCCTTTCGCAGGGATCTCCCAGGCGGGTGCTTCAAAATTATCGGAGGCAGTTAGAACGATATCCCTGTATTTTATATTAAAAATTCCGGGAGTGGACCAGTCTACGGGACGGGAGGAGTGAAGCAGGATACTGGAAAAGATCCAGGCAAAAACAAGAAAAAGAATTGTTCCGTAAAGCAGGACTCTTAAAAGAATTGCTTTTATTAAAGGAGCAGTTTCCATCAGGATCCTTATGTTTTCCCGGTTTCTTCTTTTACCTTAATTATTCCTGGCTTTGTAGTTCTTCAGCTCTTCAAGCGCGTCAGAGGTACCTATCCTTTTGAGCGCGTCCAGAGCATCTGATCTTACCTTGGAATCATCGTCCTTTAATACCTCTCTAAGATACGGCACCGCCTCGTTACCAAGCAGGATAATGGTTTCCTTGGCCTTGCCTGCCACTTTATTGCTCTTATCTTTAAGCGTCTGCACGATGAACGGAGCCGCCGATTTGGCGCCCGGGCCTATTTTTCCGAGGGCCTCCACCGCCGCGCCTCTGACATTTTCATCCCTATCTCTCAGGGCTTCAGTCAGGGCAATTATAGATTCCTTATATTCAATTCCTATATTGCCCAGTGCGGAAGCCGCCGCGGTCCTTACTTCCGTGTCCTCATCTTTTAATATGAGCACGAGATTGTCCGAGGCCTCTTTCATCATAGGCGACCCTCTTTCAATGCCTATTCTGCCCAGTATGAAAGCCGCCGTCGCTTTTATTTTATTATCTTTTTCTTTAAGCGCCGCAATCAGGGGGAATATGGATTTCTGCCCGATCCTTACAAGCACGTTCCGGGTACCTTTACAGATCAGCTGGTTTTCGTCATTTATATAAGGTATCATCAGCTTGGCCGCCGAAACGGAAAGCATGCCTATCTTTTCCAAAGAACCTTTGGCTGTAAACTGCACGCCAATATCAGGGTCGGCCAGAAGCCGGACCAGCATGGGCACGGCTTTCGCACTCTTAAACCCAAGATTTCCTACGGTTTCTGCGGCAGCCATCCTGACCGTGAATTCGGGATCGTTAAGTAATTGTATAAGTGTATCGGTGTAGTCAGTTGTGATGGAACCGAATAAGCCGATGATAGCGTTTACAGCCGCGGCCCGCACTCTCTTGTCCGGGGAAAGCATAAGTGGGCCTGCCAGGTCCGCGGACTCCTTGTTTAAATAGGCAATTTTGACAAAGGATCTTACGGCCGCGTCCCGGATAAAAATTATATTATCACTGAAGGCCTTTACCAGGACTTCCGCGATCCTCTTATAATCCACGCGCATCTGGCCCAAGGCCGTAACAGCCGCAAGCCGCTTCTTGACATTTTCCCCGCCGGCCATATTAATAAGTTCATTAAGAACCGCTCCGGACCTGTTATCTATTTTGGGGAGCGTTTCGGCTGCCAGGGCGGCTAAGATATCATTTTCGTTTTTCAGGAGCGCGAATATCTCCGGAAGAACTTCGGATGCCCCGCTCCCGATATTTCCAAAAATAATGGTAAGGATCGCCCGGGTATCAGGGCCTCCGTTCTTAAACCTGGCAAGGATGAGGTTAACTGCTTCTTTTGAGCTCGTACCTATTTCCACGAGCGCCAGCTCGGACGCGTTTCGCACCATAATATTGGAATAGTTGAGATTATCCAGGAGAATATTTACAATGCGGCTGTCCACCATTTTTTTCTTGCCGGCGATAAAAGAAGCGCCAAAAACAAGGCGTTCGTTCGAACTCTTAAGCGCAGCAAGTATATCTTCCGGGTCCACCAGGCCTATATTTACTATGGCGTCTCTCGCCGCGGCGCAGATATTTTTATTTTCATCGCCCAGCACCGAAAAAAGTTTTTTTGAAACTTCAGGAGTGGAAGGAAGAATAGCGCCCAGCGCGTAGGCCGCGTGGGTACGCGTAAATTTATCAGGATTTTCAAGTGCTTTAAGCAAAAGAGGCAGGGCTTTATCCTGGAATTTAACCAGGTATTCTTCGGCGATCGTTCTTACCGCAGCATCCTTATCTTCCAGAACAGAAATGAAGACCGGCACGGCCGCTTCCGGGCCAAGTTTTAAAAGCGCTTCCGCGGCCCGGTTCCTTACGGAAGAACCGGGATTGACCAGATATTCTTTCAGAGACCAGGCGGCATTCTCTTTTCCTTTTTGGTCCAGGGTCTTTATGTCTTCAAGCGCGGCCAGCCGGATATTATCTTCGTCATTCGTTAACCGGTAATTCAAGCCCGCGCACCCGTTGAAAAAGAAAGCAAGCCCGGCCGTTGCCGCCAAAAGAATTATTTTTTTCATTACAGCTCCGTTTTGCGCAAAAACCACTGCCGTAAATAAGGACATTATCCGCGCCCTTAAGGTTCCTTTAACGCCTGTTATTTTGTCAGAGGCAGTCTTATCTCTTTCTTTTCCCTGGAGGACTTGTATATCGCCAGAATTAATTCTACCGCTTTTCTTGCTTCAGAAGCAGGCACCGGGGGAACTTCACCGGCCAGCAAGGCTTTTGTAAAGGCCTTGAATTGGGCCAGATGCCCTCCGTGGTAAACCGCCAGGGGGTCAGAAGCCCCGCCGGCAACCGCGGCGCCTTCTTTTCTGGGCGCTTCACCTGCCATTTTCCAGGTAATATCCTGAAAGCCATTGAGCACTATGGTCCCTTTCGAACCATGGATCTCAAGCCTTCTCTCTTCTCCGGGATTTATCGAGGTGGTCGCTTCTATAGTTCCCAGCCCACCGTTCTTAAATTTTAGTATCGCGATTGCGGTATCTTCAACGGGTATTTTATGCACTATGGTTTCACAGTACGCGGTAACCGCCTCCACTTCGCCCATAAAGAACATGAGCAGATCGAGCGCGTGTATCGCCTGGTTCATCAAGGCCCCGCCGCCGTCAAGGTCCCAGGTCGCTCTCCAGCCCGCGCTGGCATAATACTCCGGGGATCTCCACCATTTATTGTAAGCGTCTCCCAGTATCAGCTTGCCGAGTTTGCCGTCCTGGATAGTTTTTCTTATCAGCAAAGAAGATTCATAAAACCTGCTCTGAAAGATGCCCGCTAAATGTTTCTTGGTCCGTTTTGAAGCTTCGATCATTTTGTCTATTTTTTCAAGATTAACTTCAAGCGGCTTTTCAGAGATAACATGCTTGCCGGCTTCCATGGCCAGGATGGAGTTCTCCATATGTATCCCTGAAGGCAGGCAGATGGTAACAACATCAACATCTTTATTCCGCAGCATTTCCTTGATGTCGGTATAATATTTAACCTTGTTCTTCTCCGCGACCGCCTTTGCTTTGGCTTCCACAATGTCCACAACGCAGATAAGTTCCGCCTCAGGCGTGCCCAGTATCCCCGCGAGGTGATTGGCAACAATGTTCCCGCAACCTACGATAGCAAACCCTATTTTTTTCATTTCCCTTTCTCCTTTTTAATTCTCTTGAGCTTTGTAATTTTAGTTCATTCTCTTACCGCCAGGAGCGCCATAACAAGCACTCCCAGGGCAATAAAGAACATCTGCAGTAAAGATTTGAGCGGCCGGCCTTCATGATTAAGTTCAGGAATGAGGTCGGAACCGGCCATGTAGATAAAACCTCCGGCTGTGACCGGGACCAGCAGGAGTTTTAGAGTTTCAAAACCCTGCCCCAAAAAAAGTATGACCAGGGCGCCAAGAATAGAAGTAAGCCCTGAGAGAAAATTAAATAAAAGCGCTTTCTTAACGGAAAGGCCGCCATGGACCAAAATACCAAAATCACCTATTTCCTGGGGGATCTCATGAAGCACCACGGCAAGAGTCGTTGCGATACCCAGTTTAACAGAAACGGAATAACTGGCGGCTATCACCATACCGTCAATAAGATTGTGCACGGCATCCCCCGTCAAATTCATATAAACCACCGGTTTGAGATGTGCGTTGCAGAGGCCGTCATGACAGTGGCGCCAGCGGATAAACTTCTCGAGAGAAAAGAAAATGAAAAGGCCCAGGAGAACATAAAGCGCCGTGCTTAAATTGTTGCCAAGTTTTTGATAAGCTTCAGGGATAAGATGAATTATCGCGTCCCCCAGGAGAGCCCCAACGGCAAAACTTACAAGGTAGAGGATCATTTTTTGCAGGTAGCCCGGTTTCAAGGTAAGAGTGAACACGCCGATCAAAGAGATTAAGCTGATTATTGTTACGCTTATTAAAGTATATACCCAGGTTTGCAATTTGACCTCAAAAGTCCGGAATTATTAATTAAGACCCTTTTTGAGAATAGAACAATAAAACGCAAGCGAAATACCCTTTGCCTATTGTCCGTTTTCCATTGTTAAATCGCTCTACCATATTATTACAGAAAATTGGTGGAGCTGAGGGGGATCGAACCCCTTGCCTTCTCCCTGCCAGAGAGACGCTCTCCCAGGTGAGCTACAGCCCCACATTCAGAATATTGTAGCATTATCAAGGGTTTTTGTAAAGTGAAAATTAGACCGCTTTTGCCTGAATCTCATTTGTGCAATTTTTGCGCAGCGAATTTTGTTCTGTGAAACTTTCATACCTTATCATGGCTTTCTTGTCAATTTAGGAACTTTGTATTCATCAAATATGCTATCAAGTAACATAAGTACCCCTGTCGAAGTATCATCATTTAATAATTTATTCACTCCTTTATTGAATTCTTCCAGCACCTCGGCCGGGACACCATACTTTTTGACCAGATTCTCGGTTCGAAGATCATTTTCCTTTACGCCTTTTGTATACTTTTTAATCTTGATCCAGAGTGCCTTTATGTAATCCTTTTCCTTGCTAAGATGATAAATAAACTCAATTTCATTAAACTTCATCTCCTGTGTTCGTTCAATAATCAATACCCGTTTCCAGGAATTATCTTTAACAATTACCTTATCGTCATAAAGATAAATAGTTGTTCTAAGGTAATTCCCAATTTTTGCAAGAATAATTACACCTGGCATAAAGATAGTAAAAATAAAAATAACGACAATGCTATTAAGAACATTCTTTGAAAAAATAAATATTAAAATGCCAAAAAAACCACTAAAAATTAGTCCTGCATAGAATACGCTTTTAATTTCTCTAGGAATAGGCGAAGGTTTCATCTTCTTGATCAATTTTTCTTGACTATTCATAGTTATCAAATCCCTTCCCCTTCCCAACCTTTCCCCGGAATTGTGGGGGTGCATAAACTATCCATCAATTAAAACACTATTTTGAATTTGTTGCATTTGGCAAAACTGGAATTACTTTCTTTCGATCAACATAAATTACTTTTCCTTCAAAATCAAAATATATAAGACCAGTATACCCTGTTATAGATGTCTCCCTAAATCCTCCATACTCTCCTCCGTTACCTAAATGCAAAACATTTTTATAAGCCCAAATAATTTTATCTTTTTTTCATAACCTTACTTATAATAAACCGCCAGTCTGAGCTTCTGTATGAATAGAATATTCAAGCATCTTATAGGTCTTCATTCTTCTTTGAAACATTCTATCCAGCATAGACACATTCGAATCTACATAGTCGTAAATATAAATGTTTTTCTTTTCTTTGTGATACCTATGCAACCTTCCCGTATATTGAACTATCTTGCCCTTGAACGAACTTGGCATTGTCAGAAATAATGTGTCCAGTCTTGGTTCGTCAAATCCCTCACCGATATATGAACCTGTGGCAAGGATTACCTTCCTGCAATTTTCTGGAAACTCTTTTAAATTCTCAAATACTTCTTTTGCTTTTTTCTTTCCCATTCCTCCCTGCAAAACTGAAATATAGTCAGCTTTCCCTTTCAGCATTTCGGATAATCGTTCTAGATGTTCTCGACGCTCAGTAAGAATCAATGGAAACCTTCCATCATCTAGAGCCTTAACAACATCATCAATAATCAATCTATTTCTCTGCTCATCGCTAACCAGCGCTATCAGTACATCATGGATCTTGGAATTATCATTCCACTCATATGAAAAAATCGTTTTTCTCGCCAAGACTCTAGATTCCGGCAAATGATATGAGGAGTCTTTTTGCTTGATTTGGTGGCAGATAGGACCACACTGCATATGAATAATCGGCTGATGACCATCTCTACGATAAGGTGTTGCGGTAAGCCCGAGGACATACTTCGCTTTTGCCTGTGTCAAGATTTTTTCAAAGGAAAAAGCACTGACATGATGGCATTCATCAACAATAACAAAACCATAATCGGCGACCCTGTCATCCACATTCTTATCATGATCAAGGCTCTGAACCATTGCAATATCAATTGCCCCTGTAGATTTATTTTTCCCACCGCCAATTTGACCAATTTTTTTCTTGTCTATTCCCAGCAATGCTGATATTTGTAGACGCCACTGATCCATAATCGGCTTACGATGGACCAAAATCAGAACATTTGTATTTCTCTTTGCCATTGCAGCCACAGCCAATACTGTTTTACCGGAACCCGGAGGAGCAACAAGCACTCCAAAATCCGAGGAAAGCATGTGTTTAATCGCATTTTCCTGCTCATCATTTAATGTCCCCTTGAATTTAAAACTAGCTTTCCGTCCCTTAAAACGCTTATCAAGCACTTTGAGTTTTACTTTATATTCTTTCAGGAGACTATCAATATCTTTAATGCAGCCTCTAGGAAGGGATAAATACCCTCCTGAGATTTCAGCACAGCAAATAACCCGTGGCGTTGCATGAGTTGAAAACCGCATCTTCTGCTTTTTATAGAATTCGGGATTCTGAAACGCTGCCAAATGTTTCAGCTGATTCAATAAGGCGGGCGGAGCCGCATTCTCTTTTATGTAGATACGGTTTGCAAGTACAACTTCAAGGCTTTCCGGAAGATCTTTCAATTCAACCTTAAATTTTCTTTTTCCGGATGGCAGTCTCATCCATGGCTCGTCGTTTTCGTCAACCTGACTTTGCAAAACACTTATAATTTGACCTGTTTTTATACCCTCATCAACTTTCTTTTGAACATCGTCAAAACTCATCTTGCGAATCAATGCTAAAAAAGTCCACTGGTCGGAATATGGCAATCCCGCATCATCTATAAAAACACTATTGCCCTTATTTACAGCTTCTTTTTGGAATGGCAAGGCTATAAGATTTCCAAAACCTCCTTTTGGCATAGTATCTTGATTAGGAAAAAAGCGGTCATAACTCTTCATATCTATTTGATAACGCTTGCTCATGGTCATAGTTATTAAATAGCTTCCAAGCCTTCTTGCCAGTATAGCGGGGATTTCCTTTTCGAAAAATATCCAGGCATGCCCTCCAGATCCCGAACGTGATCTTTCTATAACTACCGGAATACCTTCCTCTTTGCTGGTAATTGTTAATGCTTTTATATCTTCAAACCATCCTTCTTTATCAAAGTCAATTGCGAGAAAATAACAATGTTCATTCTGAAGCATTGGATATATTCCGGCTACATGATTTCCCATAAGATGCCGTCGTACAGCATCTTCATCAAGAGGGCTAAATTCCTTACTAGGGCATTCCGAGCATTTAATCACAGGTTTCTTGCATAATGCTCTATCCCATTCATGTTTACACACAGGGCTGTACCCGCGCTTTTGTTTATTGCTGCTAACCCAAAGTCGCGCATATACATCATTACGCCCCTTGAAATAACTTCTGAACAGTTGGATTTTTTCCTCGGGAGATAATTCCTTGCTTGACTTAGCCTCGGACACTTTAAAGTTCTCACAATCCGGCAGGGTATTTAATTCGTCGGTATATTTCTTGCGGAGAGCAGACAAAGCAGAGATTTGCTCGTCTATTTTATTGATCTTTTCTTTTAAACCGTCTTTTTCTACTTTTTCAGTCATTGGTTTTTTCAACTATTCCAACATAAAGATGCTTTGGCTCATTTTCGGCTCATTTGACTCACAATTGACTCATTCAAGGCTCTTTCTAATCTTATAACAAATATCTCTTTTCCCTTGCCCTGACATTTCTAAAATATTCTTCTTTACTAATTCCGACAAATCTCTTGTTGCTGTAGGCTTGGATGTCGTTGTCAATTCTCTATATGCCCTATTGGTTATTTTACCTTTTTCTTTTATTAACCAAACCGCTTTAATCTGCCGGTCGTTTAAACCCATTTTCTGTAGATTTTCTTCAGTATAAATATCTTTGTAAAAATACACAGAAAACCCGCATTGTTCTTCTTTATATTCCGGCTCCGGCAATCCTGCCTTTTTAAAGCTTTCAACAATACCTATCGTGCCTTTACCCCAAGATTCGATCAAGCCCGCCTTGTAAAATGTTTTCGCTAATAATTCATTTCTTGGCCTGGATGAATGTTTTTTCTTTAAGTCTTCTATTTTTATTTCAGGCGGTAAAATTCCTTCATTCCATATGTTTAACTTATCCGAATATATTCTTATATGAGTATGCGTGCCGATATAGTCCCTATGAATTACGGCGTTTATTATGGCTTCTCTTAAGGCATTTTCTGGATATTCCAAATCTTCTTTCCGATAAAGACCTTCATATCGTATTTTTGAAATCAAATATTTTGTCTTAATAATCTCTACGGCAGCATCAACCTGACTGAATAAATTGCCTTCGACATCATTAGAACTAACAACATCGGAATCCGTAACAAACTTTCCGACCTTAATATACGAACTATGAAAGAAGTGCTGAGGATTTTTGCCAAATAAAAGAATAGCTGCTTTTGTTAATTTATTCCCTTCAGCTAATTCAAGCTTCTTAAGTAAAGTCATAATACTTTTTTCATTTTTGGCATTAGGAAAGCGTTCTGACGATAACTTTTTAAATTTTTCGATAGTCTCAGGAGAGATATCCTTTATGGTTGCCTTTTCTTCTATTAAGGAATCCCATAGTTTTCCGGTCTTTGTTATCAAGAACCTTGTTAAGGCATTTCCGGTCAGCTCGAGGGTTGTGCTGCCGCTTCTTTTATAATATCTTCCGTGATAAGAGACAGCGGCATGCGAAGCGTCAATACTTACAATAATTATATACTTGCCATTTTTCTTCTGTGATTTAACGCTCGGAATAATACCAATAATATCCTTAGCTTTATTCGGAATGGATTCAAAAAGCCTTTTAAGGTCTTTTATCCCGATAACTTTGCCGTTATCATCTATACCAAGAAATAATTTCCCACCCTCTGCATTTGCAAAGCCACTTAAGGTCTTTAGATATTCATCATGCCAACTTTCTTTAAATTCCGTGTTTTCGTTCTCCATCTTATTTTTCATGATCCACCCAAGCCGCTTTAGGGCTTTTCCCCAGGAACTTCATCCTAAATATTTATCATATTATATATTATTAAACCAGCTTTATAAAGGCAAAACTGTGCCTAAACAAATATTGGCAAAATTTTGATCATCAACGACAACTACCTTTCATGAATTTACGGAAAAACAAAAGTGTGCCAATTTTGTGCCAAACCAGGAGCAATCATCCATCGGTCTATAGTTTGAGGTCCGGAATTACAACAAATTTGGACATGGAAGACTCTACCAATTTCTTGCCATAAAAGGCATCAAATCAACTTAAATGGCGAAAACTAATACAATGTTTTTGGGACAGATCATTTACACCTAAGTATGTCAAAACCATGTGGCAGATTTGTGGCAAAAAATGGCTCAAATCAACATGACCTTATGCACACTTTGAATAATTTTAATGCACAAGCTGCACCATGATTGAACAGGTAGGAGGTGTTTCCTACAAGAATATTGAAATATTTTGTGCAATAAATACTGGCCTTAGAAAATATTTTAATTTATCTGTCCCGCTTTGAATTTTGATTCGCGAAGGATCTTCAACTGCTGGACCGTAAATCCTATCAGGATCGCTCCCATCATCCAGGCAACTGAAGTCGCATACCCGAACTTAAGATACACATACGCGTTATAAAATATCTCAAGGCCTAAGACATGCGTAGCATTTAAAGGGCCCCCGCCGGTCATCGCTAATATTCTTTCCGTGGACTGGAAGCTTCCGACAATATTCCCGACAAACATTATTAACAGAATGGGCCTCAGCACCGGAATGGTCACGTGCCTTATTTTCTGGAATATATTGGCGCCGTCCAGGTCCGCGGCTTCGTACAATTCCTCGGGGATCATTTTCAGGGCCGCGAGATAAAATATGCTTCCCGCACCGACCGCCGCCCAGACTCCC
>CAITEH010000005.1 GCA_903891415.1 Candidatus Firestoneibacteriota bacterium | reverse complement strand
GTAGTCCTCCATGGCTTCTTTGCTTGTTATAACGTTTTCAGCGCCTACGATAGCTTTCAACTGCGTTATTATGTCCTCATTTATTTTATTGTATGGCATAGTTTTCCTTCCTTTTAGATCTTAGTGCGATCTGGATTTTCTGCTTCTCTTGTTATACATTGTCGGGCTTATTATAGTCAATTCATTTTTAGTAATGATAAAAATAATAGGTTCTGGGGGCTGGGGCTTGGGTGCTAGGAAAAACTAAAAGCATTTAACCTTTCAAGATTTAAAGAACTTTTTGTAAATTCTTGTCTTTCCCAGAACCTAATGCCTAGGACCAAGGACCTATCACCTTTCACCTAGTCCCCAACACCTAAAACCTCGTATTCATCCACTCGTATTCCATCCCCTCGTATTCATCACCTTGCTTTATTTTCTTAAAGATAGTATCATATAGAAATGAATTTACTGCTGATATGCACGGTACTATTCTTTGGGCCTTTGGTGCTTTTGCGCGATTGCAAAGATGCTTTCTCCGCACCTAAAAATATGGTAATTTTTCTTGTCTTAAGCCTGGTTTTTCTGCTCACGGCGTCTAAATACCTTTTTGGAAAGCTCAAGCTCAGTCTGCGGCCCGCGATTTTGTTCCTGTTATTTACCGGTTTTGCCTATGCGTCCGTGTTCTATACAACCAATGTAATGGTTTCTTTCCGCTGGGCGCTGGAAATGACCTTATACCTGGGTTTATTTGCGGCGGTAGTGGATCTGGCCGCCGGAAATACTAAGGTGGTTTCCGGCATGCTGAATACGGCGCTTTTTTCCGGTTTTATTGTGGCGGTAATAGGAATTTTACAATTCTTTCAGCTTGACCTTGTTTTTAAGGTCTCGAACTTTACCGGCAGGATCTCTTCCACTCTTGGTAATGCCAATTTTCTCGCAGGGTACCTTATTCTCTTAATTCCGGTCTCTATGGCGCTCTTCTTTATTTCAGGGAAACTGCTTTTTAAGATCTTTCATGCGTTAAATACTGTGGTCCTGCTCGCCGCGCTTTTTTTTACCCAGACGCTTAATGCCTGGATCGGCCTCGTTATCGGCGCGCTTATTTTTATTATACTTTTTATTATATATATTCCAAAATACAGAAAGGTGGTGATAATTTCCGCCGTCATTTTACTCTCGGTTGCCGGCGGGCTGGTTTTTTCTTTTAAGCCGGAAGAAGCTCTCGGGAAACTCACTAAATTCGGGAAATTTGAGACCTTTGCGGAACGGGGCCGCTGGATTATGTGGCGCAGCGCGGAAGAGATGATAAAAGAAAAGCCGCTCACGGGTTTTGGAGCGGGTACCTACCGCCTGCATTTTACTGAAGTTGAAGCCCGGCTCCTGAAAACCCCGGAATTTGAGGGCTATTCCCATATTATAACCAAAGACGCGCACAACGATTACCTGCAGATAGGCGCGGAACTGGGGCTGCCGGGACTCCTTTTATTGCTTGTTTTTATAGGAGTTACCATTTTTGGGGCGGTACGGGCGCTGGCTAAAGAAGATATACAGGTAAAAATAATTAATATAGGTATTATTTGCGCCCTGATAGCTTTTATGGTACACATGTTCTTTAATTTTCCGGTAAAACTCTCTCCGACCGCGGCCTTATTTTTTATCTATCTGGGAATTTTGGCGTCAAACCATTCCCTGCGGGAAAAAGGCCTTTCTTTAATACTGCTCCGGCCGGTTCTTCTTTCTTTTTGCCTGCTTGTTTTCATTGCTTCGTTAGGCCTGCAATTCTGCCTCTTCCGGTCAAATCTAAAACTGGGGACGGGTATAGAAGCCGGCTCCGCCAGGCAGTACGGGGAAGCTCTAAACCAGACTCAAGATTCCCTTATCTACAGCGATTTTGCGGGAAATACCGTGGACCTGAGGACGCATTTTTATCTCGGAGAAATATATTACAAATTACGCGATTATACCAGTTCTGAAAAGGAGTTCCGTAAAGAAACGGCTCTGAACCCCTATTACCCTGATGCCTGTTATAACCTGGGGCTGGTCCAGGAGATCAACGGGAAAAATGAAGAAGCCCTGTCGAACTTTACGCGCGCGCTGGATATAGACCGTAACTTTTCCGGGGCCGCGGAAAAAATAGATAACCTTAAAAAAATAATAAAAAGGCCGCCGGGCCTGAAAAAGTAAAAGAAAAATCGCGGAGCAAAGAACGGGAGAATTTGGCAGAAAAAGTCACGCCTGTTTTTTGAGTTCTTTTTGCCCGCCGGGGAGAAGGGCTATGAAAAAGAAATATGCAATAGGAGTTGATTACGGGACAAATTCTGTCAGGGCGCTGATAATAGACATCACAGACGGCCGGGAGCTCGCCAGCCGGGTCTATAATTATGAGCGCGGCGACGCCGGTGTTATCCTTGACAGGAAAGATCCGCATGTTGCGAGGCAGGACCCGTCAGATTATCTGAAAGGCCTCGAGCTTTCCGTTAAAAAAGCCCTGAAACTGGCAGACCGGGTTAAAGGCTTCAAAAGAGAGGATGTTATCGGTATCGGCGTGGACACTACGGGCAGCACTCCGCTTCCCGTAAATAAAGAAGGCACGCCGCTTTCTTTTCTGCCGGAATTCAGGAACAATATTAATGCTCTTGCCTGGCTCTGGAAGGATCACACCGCAATGGAAGAAGCGGAAGAGATAACCGCGCTCGCGGCCGGCCAAAAGCGGCCGTATCTTGAAAAATGCGGCGGGACTTATTCTTCGGAATGGTTCTTTGCGAAAATACTGCACTGCTTGCGGATAGACAAAAAAGTTTTTAGGGCGGCCTACAGCTGGGTGGAGTTATGCGATTATATTCCCGCGGTATTGACGGGAAATACCGATCCTCTTACGTTGAAAAGGTCAGTCTGCGCGGCCGGGCATAAAGCCATGTTCAATCCGTCCTGGGGCGGGCTGCCTGAGAAGTCTTTTTTAAAGAAACTTGCTCCTGAACTTGCCGGGTTAAGGGACCGGCTTTATGATGAGGCCTTTCCTGCGGGTGTAAAGATGGGCAAGCTTGCGCCAAAGTGGGCGGGAATATTCGGCCTTTCTACGGAAGTTACGGTCAGCGTAGGCGCTTTTGACGCGCATATGGGCGCGGTGGGTTCGGGCATAAAACCCGGAACGCTGGTAAAAATAATCGGGACTTCCACCTGCGACACGCTGGTTTTTCCGGGAAATAAAAAGCTTGAAAATATTAAAGGTATCTGTGGTATTGTAAAAGGTTCTATTCTGCCGGGCTATTACGGCCTGGAAGCCGGGCAGTCGGCGGTCGGTGATATTTTTAACTGGTTCGTCAATTTTATGGGCAGCAGGGAACTGCATGAGGTTTATACCGGGGAAGCGGAGAAGTTGAAGCCCGGTGAGTCCGGCCTGATGGCGCTTGACTGGAATAACGGCAACAGGACGGTGCTGGTGGATCCTAAACTGACCGGCCTGCTTACAGGACAGACGCTCTATACAAAACCGCATGAGGTTTACAGAGCCCTGCTTGAAGCTACGGCTTTTGGCGCCAGGGTCATTATTGACAGGTTTGAAGAATACGGCGTAAAGGTCTCGGAAATTGTGAATTGCGGAGGCATTGCGGAAAAAAATCCCCTGTTCATGCAGATCTACGCCGATATTTTTAACCGTCCCATGAAAATAAGCCGGTCCGCGCAAACCTGCGCTCTCGGCGCGGCGCTCTTTGGCGCGGTAGCGGCCGGCAGTGTTAACGGTGGCTATGACCGGGTGGAGGATGCGCAAAAAAGAATTACCGGCATAAAAAACAGGGTGTTCCGCCCCAAAAAAGAAAATGTCCTTGTCTATGCGGAGCTGTTTAAAATATATAAAAAATTACATGACGGGTTCGGCACCGGGGAACCTGTAAAAATGAATACGGTCATGAAAGAATTGCTGAAAGTGAAAGCGCGGGTCAAGTGACCGGGTACCGGCCTTAGACCGGAACGCGGTATTTTTTCACGCGCTCTAGCGCGGCCTGCGTGAACTGTGAGTATCATTTCAGGAGGACAAATGCTTGAACAGCTGAAAAAAGAAGTTTGCAGGATGAATATCGCTCTTAAAGAAAACGGCCTGGTGACCATGACCAGCGGCAATGTTTCCGGGAGAGACCTGAAATGCCCCGGTTATATTGTTATCAAACCCAGCGGGGTAGTGTATGACGTCATGAGTCCAAAAGATATGGTCGTGGTGGATATGAAAGGCAGGGTGGTGGAAGGCAGGTATAAACCTTCCGTGGATACAATATCGCATCTTGTTGTTTACCGGGCCAGAAAAGACCTGGGAGGGATAGTCCATACGCATTCCAACTTTGCCACGAGTTTCGCGCTTCTGGGAAAACCGCTCGCGGTTTGTATGACCGCGCAGGCCGATGAGTTCGGCGGCATGATCCCGGTAACCAGATATGCTTCGCCGCTGCCTTTTGAAGACGTAGGGAATGCTATTGTTGAAACACTCGGCAGAAAAGAACTTCCCGGAGTGCTCTTGAAAAAACACGGGGTCTTTACCTTTGGGCCTAGTCCTGCTGCTGCGGTAAAAGCTGCCGTAATGATAGAGGATATCGCGAAAACCTGCTGGCTGGCTATGCAAAATGGAAAGCTAAAAGCCCTGCCGGACAAAGAGGTAAAAAAGTGGTTTTACCGCTATCATGAAATTTACGGACAAAAAAGGTGAAAGTTGGCAACAGCCCGCAGGAATTAAACTAAGGATTGACATATATGACTATTTATGATACAATAATTACAGTAAAGTGGTTTTTAGACGAAGGCGTCTATGCAAAGTATGCAAGCATAGATGCCTTTTTTTATTAGGGAATAACAGTGATCTGCCAAGGAGAATAGATGGTTATACATATTGACGAAAGGCTCAATAAAGTTCCTTCTGCCTGCGGTGTTACGGGGATCATGAATACCCGCGGTGTCCGGATGAGCGGCAATGATATTACCAACTCGATTTGTAATATGATGTTCCGGGGCAACGGCCTGGGCAGCGGTTTTGCCGCCTATGGCATCTATCCGGAGTACAAAGATTATTTTTGTTTTCATGTCATGTACGGAAAAGAAAGCTCAAAAGTTGACACCGAGGCCTACATTAACAGCAATTTCACCGTAAAATATTCCGAACCTATACCGTATAAATTTGTTAAAACTTTAAAGCATATCCCGCTATTACAGAGATATTTTTTAAGCCCCAGAGAAGACCGTATGCCGGTAAAACCGTCCAGTGCCGCAGAAAAAGAGGCCATGGACCAGGATTATGTACTGGAACGGGTAATGCATATTAATATGAATATAGCCGATGCCTTTATTTTTTCTTCGGGAAAGGACATGGGCGCGTTTAAAGGGGTCGGCTATCCTGATGAAATTGCCGAATTCTATAAGATATCCGGCTACAAGGGTTATCTTTGGACCGCGCATAACAGGTTCCCGACCAATTCGGTGGCCTGGTGGGGCGGCGCTCATCCCTTCAGCATCCTGGATTGGACGGTGGTCCATAACGGAGAAATTTCCTCTTACGGTATTAACAGAAGGTATCTTGAAAATTTCGGCTACTATTGCACGCTCTCTACCGATACCGAGGTCATCGCCTATCTTTTTGACCTGCTGGTCAGGAAACACGGGCTTTCCTTTGAGGACGCGAGCAATGTTTTGGCGGCTCCTTTCTGGTCGCAGATAGAACGGGAAGACCCGGCTAAAAAAGAATATTATTCAAAATTGAGAATGATCTACGGCCCGGCTTTGCTTAACGGGCCCTTTGCCATAATCGTTGCCAAAAACGGGGCCATGATTGGTTTGAATGACCGGACCAAGCTCCGGCCGCTGGTGGCCGGCAGAAAAGGGGATAATGTTTATATCGCAACTGAAGAAGCCGCGATCAGGTGCGTGAATTGGAAGTTAGACGAGATCTGGATGCCTAACTCAGGGGAACCGGTAATTGTTGAACTGAAAAAGCAGGTGTAAATAAAATAACCAAACATAGAAATAAACTTTATGGATCACGCAGCTAAGGTTTTCACAGTTTCTGCAGAGCGGGATCTTCTCCGGTATTCGCGAAATAGAGGAATGGGATAAAATGGCAAAATCAAAGTTTAGAACAGAGTTTAAGATAAAAAGAGACCCGGAAAAATGTATCAACTGCCAGGCCTGCGTCAGAATGTGCAGTAATGATACGCATCAGTATGATCCGGATACTGAAACTATAATGTCCTATGATGAAAAATGTGTGGGCTGTCATTTCTGCGAGGATATGTGCCCGACGGGAGCCCTGATAATTGAACGTGAAATGCCCCAGATCAAAGAGAACGCGCACTGGGCGTCAAGAGATGTTTACGGGATAATTAAACAGGCGGAAACAGGCGGAATTCTGCTTACGGGTATGGGGAGTGATAAAAAATACAAGGAATATTTTGACCATATTTTGCTTAACGCGTCCCAGGTAACAAATCCTTCCATAGACCCGCTCCGGGAACCCATGGAACTTAAGACTTTTCTGGGGAAAAAACCGGATATTTACGAGAAAGACGCCAAACCTTTTCCCCAGCTCGTGCTTGAAGCTCCTATTATGTTCTCAGCGATGAGTTACGGCTCCATATCCTTAAACGCTCAAAAGTCGCTGGCTATGGCTGCGGCCCGGTTCGGGACCTACTGGAATACCGGGGAAGGCGGGCTGCATGAAGAATTGAAACCTTACAAGGACAGGGTTATCGTACAGGTCGCTTCCGGAAGGTTCGGAGTGGATGTTGAATATCTTGAATCCGCGGCGGCTATTGAAATTAAGATAGGCCAGGGGGCAAAGCCGGGTATTGGCGGCCACCTGCCCGGAGAAAAAGTTGATGAAGAAGTCAGCAAAACGAGGCGTATTCCCGTGGGCTCGGACGCTATTTCTCCTGCCCCGCACCACGATATTTATTCCATTGAAGACCTTAAACAACTGGTCTACGCGTTAAAGGAAGCTTCAAGGTATAAAAAACCGGTCGGAGTCAAGATCGCGGCGGTCCATAATGTTGCCCCGATAGCTTCGGGCCTGGTGCGCGCGGGCGCGGACTTTGTGGTCATAGACGGTATTAGAGGCGGCACCGGGGCGGCTCCCGCGGTCATCCGCGATAATGTCGGAATACCCATTGAACTTGCGATAGCGGTAGTTGACCAGCGTTTAAGAGAAGAAGGGATCAGAAATCAGGCCTCGCTTATTGCGGCCGGAGGGTTCAGAAATTCCGGGGACATTATTAAAGCAATTGCTCTCGGTGCGGATGCAGTCTATATCGGAAGTTCCGCGCTGATCTCCCTGGGGTGTCATCTGTGCCAGAAATGCTATACGGGAAAATGCAACTGGGGTATTGCCACGCAGGACCCTTATTTAAAAAAGAGATTAAATCCCGATGTCGGTTCGGAAAGAGCTTATAATCTGTTACGCGCCTGGTCACTGGAGATAAAAGAGATGCTCGGCGGTATGGGAATTAATGCCATAGAATCCTTGCGGGGCAACAGGGGCCAGCTGCGGGGTGTGGACCTTTCAAAATTAGAACTGGAACTCCTGGGTTTGAAACATGCGGGAGAATCGTGGTGATTAGAAATAGAGCAATAGAACAATAGATAATGGAAAATAGATTATGGAGGGCGGAAAATTTTCCGCCGGGATATTATAATGTATGGTGAAAGTGCTGGTAACCATGAACCATTCACTAAGCTCAGGTTCATGACCTTGCCATGAACCATTCACTAAGCTCAGGTTCATGACCTTGCCATGAACCATTCACTAAGCTCAGGTTCATGACCTTGCCATGAACCATTCACTAAGTTCAGGTTCATGGCCCTGCACTTGAACGTAGTGAATGGTACGGGGGCAATGAAATCGCTCTATCAGGGTTGTAATCAGTGGAATCCTGTTTTTGCAATCAGTGAAATCGCTCTATCAGGGTTGTAATCAGTGGAATCCTGTTTTTGCAATCAGTGAAATCGCTCTATCAGGGTTGTAATCAGTGGAATCCTGTAGTTTTGCAATCAGTGAAATCGTTTTAACAAATGAGGGTATATGAAAAAAATAATAATACGGGAAGAATTCTGTTTGGGGTGCCGGCTTTGTGAGGTGCATTGCGCTACGGCGCACTCAGAGTCGAAAAATATTATTAAAACTTTTAAGTCCGTGCAGGGGAGGCCTCTGTCCGCGCTTGTATTTGAAGAACAGGGGTATACGACTTTTGCTCTTCAATGCAGGCACTGTAAAGACGCGCCCTGTATTGAATCCTGCTTGACTTCGGCTATGTATAAGGATAAGCATGGAACGGTGCTGCATGACTCCGAAAAGTGTGTCGGCTGCTGGATGTGTATCATGGCCTGTCCTTTTGGCGTCATTAAGCCGGATCTAAAAGAAAAGAAAGTCGGGTCCAAATGCGACTTCTGTACCGGCAGGGAAAAACCCGCCTGTGTGGAGCACTGCCCGAACCAGGCCATTTTATTAAAGGAGATCTGATGAGACATGTTATTATTGGCTACTCGGTGGCCGCGATAAGCGCTATTAAGAGCATCCGGGAGATCGATAAAACCTCCGAAATAACGGTGCTTACGAATGAAAGCAGTGTTTATTCCAGGCCTCTTATTTCCTACTTTCTTGCCGGGAAAGTTAAAAAAGACAAACTGAGCTTTATACCGGAGACATTCGAAAAAGAAATGAAAATAACAGTAAAATGGAACACG
Organism: Candidatus Firestoneibacteriota bacterium; assembly: GCA_903891415.1. GTDB lineage: Bacteria > Oederibacteriota > D2-FULL-39-29 > D2-FULL-39-29 > D2-FULL-39-29 > CAIYPD01. The sequence continues at coordinate 112,791 of CAITEH010000005.1, read as the reverse complement.
GCTGTGGTAAAGATAAACCCTGCCGCAAAGACCGTGATTACTTCGAAAAAAGAAAAGCTGAAATACGACCGCTTGCTTATCTCTACCGGCGGGACCCCGATCAAACCCCCTATTGCAGGGTATGCGGATGATATCGCAGGAATTTTCACCTTTGTTAAACTGGACGAGGTGGAGAAGCTGATCAAGTATATAGAAAAGAATAAAATTAAGGAGTGCGTTATCCTGGGCGCCGGGCTTATCGGTATGAAGGCGGCTGAAGGCCTGCTTGCCAGAAAAATTAAGCTCAGGATAGTTGAAATGGCCGACCGCCTTTTAGCCAATACCTTTGACAGCGCCGCGTCGCTTTTGCTTGAAGAAAAACTCAAAGAATCCGGTTCCGAGTTCCTGAAAGAAACTACCATAAAAAAAATTATCTCAAAGTCAAAAAAACTTGAAGCGCTGGAACTTTCAAGCGGGAAGACCCTTAAGACCGGGCTTCTTATAATGGCTGTCGGGGTCAGGCCTGATATAGAGCTGGCCAAGGGCACGGAGCTTAAGGTCAACCGCGGCCTGGTTGTAAACAAAAACATGGAAACAAATATTCCCGGTATCTATGCCGCGGGTGACGCGGCGGAAGGCAAAGATTTTTTATCCGGCGAGAATGCGGTGATCGCCATCTGGCCGGTCGCGGCAAGGCAGGGCAGCGTAGCAGGTTTCAATATGGCGGGCAAGAAAGCGGAATATGACGGGATGTTCCCCATGAACTCAGTAACTATTCTCGGAGTGCCGTCGATATCTTTCGGCCTCACCAATCCGAAGGCCGGGGCTTATCAGGTTCTGCTTTCAAACGAAGGCGGAAAATATAAAAAGATCGTCCTTAAAGACGGTATTATCGTGGGGGTGGTGCTTGTTAACGCCATAGAGCGGGCCGGTATTTTCGGGCTTTTAATAAAACAAAAATTGGACGTTTCAGCGCTGAAAAAACAGCTGCTGTTTGATGATTTCGGTTTTCTGGTTCTGCCAAAAGATTTCAGGAAACACTTTGTGACAGGGGAAGGTACGGAGGTATGAATAAAACAGTTATTGACGCGCGAGGCAGGGACTTTAAAGAACTAAATGAACTTATTCATGAGAAACTTAATGTGACCGATGAGTTCATTCTTGAAGACGTTTGCGGGCAGCGCTATATCGGCGCCGGAATAAAGAAAAATATTAAAATAACAATTAACGGGTATCCGGGCGGCGATCTGGCTGCTTTTATGGACGGCCCGGAGATAGTAATAAACGGCAATGCGCAGGATGCCATCGGTAACACCATGAACTCCGGCTCGATAATTGTGCACGGCAACGCGGGAGACATAGCCGGCTACGGCATGCGCGGCGGTAAGATCTTTGTTAAAGGCAATGTGGGCTACCGGGTCGGCATTCATATGAAGGAATATCAGGGGATGTTCCCGGTGATAGTGGCCGGCGGGGAAGCCAAGGACTTTCTCGGAGAGTATATGGCCGGCGGCCTGCTTATAATTCTCGGCCTCCATTCAAAAGGCCTTCCGGTAAGGGATTTTGTGGGAACAGGAATGCACGCGGGCCGCATTTTTCTCAGGACCGAAAAAATAGATCCGCGCCTGCTCGGAAAAGAGGTAAAAGCCGGAAAACTTGATGAAGATGACCTTAAGATGCTGGAAAAATACGTCACGGAATATTGTCTTACTTTCGGTATGGAGAAGGAGAAGAATAAAATCCTCAGCGGCCCTTTCCTGAAACTCTCGCCGTTTTCTCTCCGGCCGTACGGGCGCCTCTACGCGTATTAGAAGTACGGAAGTACGGAAGAGCGGAAGGGCGGAAGTAGGAAAAAGCAAGAGTTCTTACTGTTAGCTGTAAATCTGTAAGCTGTACTTCTGCAAGCTGTACATCTGTAAGCCGTACCTCTTTACTTTAGCGCCTGGCGTATCAAACTTTCCGGGATATTTTCTGTCACAACCGCCCTGCCAATACCCGCGGGCAGTACGAACCTGTTCACTCCGGCTATAAATTTTTTGTCGCGGCGCATTGAGGAAATTATTTTATTTGCGGGAATATCTTTCGCGGATGTTTTTAGCCCCGCGGCAGTAATTAGAGTTCTGATACGTTGAGCGTCTTTTTGCGGCAGCAGGCCGAGTTTAACCGCTATCTTCGCGGCAAGCGCCATGCCGATGCCTACAGCTTCCCCGTGTTTAAATTTCCGGTAATCCGTAGCAGCCTCAAGAGCATGGCCCAGAGTATGCCCGTAATTAAGCATTATCCGGATATCCTTATCATCTCTTTCATCGGCGGAGGTTATAGCCGCTTTTATCTTAACGCAGGCCGGGATGACTTTATTCAAAGGCGCTATTTTACCTTTTAAAAGGAAGCTCATGTTTTTTTCCAGGAAAGAAAAAAGCTTCGCGTCCCTGATCACTCCGTATTTTATGATCTCCGCGAGCCCGCAGCGAAATTCCCGCAGAGGCAGGGTTCTTAAGACCGCCGTATCCATATAAACCAGCCCGGGCTGCCAGAAAGCGCCGATGAGATTCTTGGCTTCTCTGAAATTGAAAGCAGTTTTGCCGCCCAGCCCGCAGTCGGCCAAACCAAGCAAGGTTGTCGGGACCTGGATATAATTTATCCCCCGCCTGTACGTGCCGGCAACAAACCCGCCCAGATCTCCCACAACACCGCCGCCAAGGGTAACGAGTACGATCTTCTTTTGCTGGTTCCGGTCAAAAGCATAAACGGCATTAAGTAACTTAAGATAAGTCCTGAAATTTTTTTGTTCTTCACCGGCCGGCAGGATAATATTTCCTATATCCGTAATTCCCGCTTTGTTCAGGGAAGAAACGGTTTTTTTAAGATAGTGGCGCGCGACATTCCTGTCCGTTATTATAAAAACAGCCGTCCCGCCGCAGTTCAAAGCTCTGAGCGCCCGCCCGAGCTGAGGCAGTATATTATGGCCGAGGATTATGTTGTAACTTCTGTCCGCGCTTGAGGCGAGTTTAACCCGTAGGGTACTTGGCATTTTTTCTCCGGCCCCCTAATTTTTACTAAAATCAAAATCCAGCGCCATTTTAATACGTTCCAGCATCGGGGGATGAGAAGCAAACCAGAAGGTCAGCAGGTCATTTGTATAGAGATAGGCCTTATTATCTTTTGCCAGCCGTACCATACCGGAGATGAAGACTTCCCTGTTCCCGGTGCACTTTAATTCATAAGTGTCGGCGGTCACTTCCATTTTTCTGCTTATGAAACTGTCCACCGGAGCGGTAAAAAAAGTATAAATGGTCAGAATAAAGGACAGGAGAGGCAGCCCGGCGATATTAGAGATCTTCAGGTAGGGCGAGAATTCCTGGAAAGTCAGAGAAATAAGAAAAGCAATAATAAAAGAACCCAGGAAGCCAAGGATGAGCCCTTTTAGAACATGATGATGTTTCCAGTGGCCGGCTTCATGCGCGACAACCGAAGCGACTTCCTCGGGGCTGTTATTTTTAACCAGGGTATCAAAAATATATATTGATTTTTCCGGGCCGAAACCCGTAAAAAAGGCGTTGGTATGTTTGGAATACTTGGACTCATTTATCTGGAATAATTTTTTTAGCTTGATACCTGATATTTCCGCGACCTTGAATATCGGTGCGGTGTATTCACCCTGCTCAAAATTGGTTTTTTTATAGAATAACGGAAGGATTATGTAGGGATATAAAAAGGTAAGGATCATTTCAAAGGCCAGAAGCACGACGGGGATAACCCAGACCCAGTTGGCTCCGGCTTTGCGGAAGGTTATATAGGCCGCAGAAATGATCAGAACGTTAATTACCGCGCCTGTTGAAAATTGTTTCAGAGTGTAGATGCTCCAGTCCTTTACGCTCATATTGGAAAAGCCGAACTTATGTTCCAGAGCGAAAGAAAAGTAATATTGAAAGGGCAGGTTAATTAAAAATTCCAGCAGAAGGTAAATAAGAATAAAAAGTATGCCGCGTATAGTCAGATAGCCGAAAGAAAAATGCCTGAGCAGGTTTGAAAGATATACGGAAAAACCGCTGAAAAAAAAGGCCAGAGGAAAGACAAAAGAAATGATCTTTCTGGCAATTGAAGCGCCAAAACCCCGGTCATGGTATTCTTTGGCTTTTTTGAGATCTTCTTCAGAAAAATATTTAACGGCCAGGCTTTCTTTAGCCGGGGTTTTTCCGCCTTTCCGGTCCAGAAAAGTAAAAATAACCCTCAGGAGCACATATAAAACCGTTAAGCTGATAAAGAACATTTTCATACAGGGAACCGCCTTTGTGCTCGAAGTTACTTTTATCCGTTAAGGGAAAGTTCTGATCCCTTTGTTAGCTTTACCGCCGGAGTTCTTTGTCTTGCTGTTTTCTGCATCAAGGAAGAAAACCACCGAAAACCTGTGCGTGTCTCCAAGATTGCCGGAAGCCGCGTAAGCATAATCTATTTCGTAGCCAAAAACCCCTTCAAGAATATCTTTATAACCCAAACCGATGGTCAGATTGCCGGTGTCATAGCCGATTTTGTAGCCCAAACGGAAAGCAATATTTTTCTGGTACCAGAATTCCAGGCCCAGGTTCTCCGCCAGCTTGCCGGTGTCAAAAGGATAATAGGCCGTAACTGCAACGGTAAGGTCGGCAGGGTCTATGAGCTTGAACTTGTCGGAAAAGCCGCCTCTGGCCGTGAGCGGCAAATTGTCTCCGCTGATCTGGGTGCCCAGGTTTGATAAAGCGGCGCCGAAGACAAGGTTATCCTCCAGCATTTTTAGCCGTAAAAGCACGCCCAGGTCGGCGGCAAAAGCCGAAGCACTGGAAGTGTCAATTGTTTGCAGCGCGTATTTAACTGTCGCGCCCACCTGTATATCTTTATTCAAAAGATAACCCGCGCTAACGGCCAGGGCCAGGTCTGCGGGCGTGAAAGTCCCTGAAACGGTACCGATAGAACCGCTGGGTGTTTCGGAAATTTTATCTATGGGGCCGTAACTCATGTAGATAATATGCGCTCCCAGTCTAAGCCTATCTGAGAGGGGATAAGAGAAAGCCGCATAGTCATAAGTGGAGGAATCCCAGTAGAGCATGTGCGTTAAAGAGGCCTCCATGAATTCCAGGTTCGCAAGCCCGGCCGGATTCCAAAAAACGGCGTCCACATCGTCAGCCAAAGCGGTGAAGGTTTCGCCCATGCCCTCGGTCCTTGCCGAAGGCGCGATTCTAAGAAAAGGAAGTGCGCTGGATGCGGCAGGCAGATCCGCGGCCAGCAATAAAAATAAAAGCCCTGCCGCGGTATAAAGTATAATTTTTTTTGGCATAATATTTCCCCAGTTAACCGATAAAAAACTTGAAATCCGGTTAATAACGCTCTGCTCTTTTTATTACCTAAATATACCATAATTAACCTGAGGATGTCCATAAATCTGTAAGGAAAAAAGAAATTCTTAAATAAAGCAGAAGCAGGCAACATTAAAATTGTAGTTGCTTGATTTATCAAGCATTTTTGGCCTCATAAATGAGTCAACTACAAAAAAATACAGAATGAGGAGTTTACTGGTATTTTTCTTTTTAGCTGTGAAATCAATTCCTAAATCTGGTAGAATATAGCTGAAGAAAATTTTGGGGGAGCTCATGAAAAAAACCTTGAAAATAATCGGTATTGCCGCAGGAGGAATAGTTGTTCTGGCTGTAATTCTCGTTCTTTCGGCAGCTTTCCTGATTCCCTGGGATAAAGTAAAAGACAAGCTGGTTGAAAAGGCCTCGCAGGAGCTGAAAAGAGAGGTCAGGATAGAGAAACTTTCATTTGGCCTGTTGAAAGGCCTGGAACTTGAAGGGTTTTATGTGGGAAACGCGGCAGGTTTCAGTCCCGGCGCTTTTATCTCGGCCGATACCGCGGTCCTAAAATATGATTTTTGGGCGCTTTTCAAAAGACAGGTCAAACTTACAAAGATTGAGCTTGTAAAGCCGTTCATTCTTATTGAAAAAGGAAAAAATGAAAGATATAATTTTTCCGACCTGCTGGAATTATCGGGCAAGAAGGCTGAAAAAGAAGCGCCCGTCCGGAGCAAAAATACCGAATTGCCCGTTGAATTTTCCATATCACGCTTTGCTGTAGTTGACGGTACCGTAAAATACAGCGATGAGACCGTAAAACCTGCCGGGAGCCTAGACGTAAAAAAGATAAATGTTTCAGTTTCCGGGCTTTCCCTGGAATCCGTGAAACCTTTTTTTATTACTGCCTCGGCAAGCGTTATTTACAACAAGGCGCCTCTGGACCTGGCTATAGACGGGACGATGGAATTACAATATAAAGAGCAACGGTTCAAAGCTGATAAGCTTTCGGCGAAAATTCCCTCGGCCGGCATGGAATTGACCGCGGATGTAGAAGTCAATAAGTTTCTGGAAAATCCGGAGCTTAAACTTAACGCGGTTCTTTCGCTTAACGGCGAAAAGTCCCTGAAGCTGCTCGGGGAAATGGCCTCAAAAGAGCAAAAAAAATATTTAAATGAGCTGGGTATGGCGGGTACAGCTTCCTTAAAGTTAAATTTGGCGGGCAGTATGGTGAAGACACCGAAAGATTATGCTATTAAAGCGAATTGTTCAGGTTCCGCTGATATTACAAAGATGGAGCTAAAATATAGCACTTACTTTCTTAAACCGGGGAAATATCCTCTTGTAATTGACTATAAGCTGGATATGAACGGGGAGAAGGTGAATTTGAACGCTGAATTGAAAATGAGGGATTCGGCGCTTAAAACCAGGGTAGAGCTGGCCGGTTTCGAGGCGCCCCGGATTTCCGCTGATTTGGACGGAGAAGTGCTGATCGCTGAACTGTATTCTTTATTGCCAGTTATGGAAGGCTTTGAAGCTTCAGGTAAGGCAAAGTTTACCGGGAATATTAAAGTTCCTGTAAAAAAAGATTACTCAGTTGATTACAAAGGCATAGCAATTGATATCAAAGGCCGGATCCTTGACTTTGGCACGCAATACAGTAAGTTTAAATACGGTGTTTCCAAATTAAATGCCGATCTGGCATTAAACGAGAAAATACTGGAACTTAGAAATCTTGTTTTTTCAGCAGGCAGTTCGCCTTTTAAAGGTTCGCTCTCTGCCGCAAATTTTAATCTTGAAACCCTGGCGGAATGGAAAACCAGGTTTACAGGCGATGTAAAATTTGAATTGACCTGCCAGAAGTACCTGCTGGACGAGTTAATGGCTGCGGTGCCTGAAAAAAAGGCCGGACCGGCCCCTGCAAATTCTAAAGCAGGAAAAACCGCTGAAACTAATCCGGGTTTTTCAAACGAAGAGCTGGCTGAATATATTAATTACCTTGATCCCGGGCTGAAGGTTGACGGCCGGGCGCTTCTTAAAGAAGTTGTCTATAAAAAAGTAAAACTCACGGACGTTTCTGCCGCCCTCAAACTGGCAGGTAGAAAAGCAGGCGTTGACAGCAGCGTGAACGCCTACAGCGGGGCGGTGAAGAGCAAAATAAATCTTGATATGAATACCCCGGGGCTCGGGTATGAACTCAAAGCGGAAATAAATAACGTACAGGCCGGGGATTTTATAAATGCTCTGGTAGATTCCTTTCTGAAACCTGATATTGGAGCCAATTTCAAAGATAAAATTTTCGGGAGTACCGTTGCCGGGATAGAAATTAAAGGTGCCGGAGTAAATAAGAACGCGGTCAAAAAAAATCTGACCGCAAAACTTTCCTACAAGCTGGTTAACGGCAGGCTGAAAAATTGGAAGATACTCGGAGACGCTCTGGCGGCCTTGAAATTAAACCGGATGGAGGAGATAAACTTCAGGGAATTTACCGGAACAATAAGCGCCGCGAACCAGAAAGCGTCCATAGAAAATTTCAGGATCATCTGCGATGATATGAGATATACGGCCTCAGGGGAGGTCAACTACGATAAAGACCTGGACAGCAGTATGAACCTTAAATTTTTAAATGACCTGTCTCCAAACTCGGCAAAACAGCTGGGGGACCTGGGCTTTTACGGGTCCGATGAAAATGGCTGGTTTCCCGTGGATTTCATGCTGGCCGGGACCCTGGCCAGGCCTGCTCTGCCCGCACCGCTGCTTGAGCGCTCGCAAAAAAATATGGAAAATAAATTAAAAAAGAAAGCGGAAGAGGAATTAAAGAAAAAAGGCGAGGACCTGAAACAGAAAGGGCTGGATCTTCTCAAAGGCCTTTTTGGAAGGTGAAAAAATAATGGAAGAATTCATAAAAAAACTTCTGGAACTCGATATTAAGGTCTTTTACTTTTTAAATAAAGACCTGATGAATCCTGTTTTTGATCTCATCATGCCGGTGATCACCAATGAGATATTTATCACCCTGCCGGCCCTTGCCGTTGTCCTGTATTTTCTTTTTAAGGGCAGCAGGCGGGTCAGGCTCTCCATAATCTGCATGATTGTCGCAGTTTTATTAGCGGATGCCGTTGCCTACAGGCTGATCAAACCTTATTTTGGCCGGCTGCGTCCCTGCGATATTTTGCCCGGGGTGCACGTGCTCGCGCAAGCCGGGAGATTCTCGTTTCCTTCGAATCATGCCGCCAATATGATGGCGCTTTCCGTCATAGCGGTCTATTTCTACCGCAAATACGGCTGGTTGGTATTTGCGGCCGCTCTCCTCGTCGGTTATTCCCGTATTTATGTCGGGGTGCATTATCCTCTGGATGTGCTTGCGGGTTTTATCCTGGGCGGGCTGTCGGCCCTGCTCGTTATTGGTTTCTACAAACGTATTGAACTCAAAAATAAAGACCGGTCACGAAGCCGTAAACAATAAGCGGGATACAAGTTCGGCGGTTCTGTTTAGAACTTGATCCTTGATCCGGAAGGGGTACTCTTAACACATGAAATGGCACAGGCTGTTTTTATTAGTTTTTCTTGCCGGGCTGGCCGGCCTGCTGGTTATTTCCTCACTGCAGTTAAAAAAAAGATACGAGCTGGAACAACAAAAAATTACCGGCATAGCCCTTAATTTAAAGGATATCCGGGCGGGCCGCGCGGCTGCCTATACGGTGTTAACCTATGAGGAAGCGCTTAAACCCGCAGCTTTGTCTTCCGGGATACAACTGGTTGAAATAAAAAAAGGCAGGGATGTAAAAAAAATAAAGAACAAAAAAGCGATACTTTTTTTTGAGAACAATATCATTTTTGACCCGGAAACCGTAAGAGCGGAAAATTTTACCGTGGCGTCCGTGGAGTTTGAAAAACCCGCGGGTTTTGACCGGATCCCGCCGGACAGGATCCTGACCCTGCATACTATTAAGGATAAGGATCTTCCGAACTACAACGAGGAAGAGACCCTCAACAGGTATGTAAGGGCGGTACTGGAGAGGAAAATTTGCATTCTTTATCTTAAGTACCCGGCCTGTCTGGAGCGGCTGGTGCAGGTTCTTAAGTCCCGCGGGGTACAGCTCCAAGCGGCGGAGAAAAATCCCTACCGGCTTGAGGGTGCCGGTTTTATAAAAAATATACGGTTTAAACAAGCAGTCGCGTTTTTCCTGGCTCTGTCAATGCCTCTTTTGGGTTTTTTCACGGCCAGGAGGCTTAAGGCCGGAGTCGGGCTTCAATTTATGGCCATTACCGCTTTTTCGCTGGCGGCCGCCGTGTTGATCTCGGGACTCCTGTCCGAAACAGTTTTTATGCTGAAGCTTTCCCTGTTTACGGGGGTAAAAGCCGCCCTATTATTGCCGCCTCTGACCGTATTTTTCTTTCTGGCCCGTGAAAAAAAAGAGTATTTTTCCGGTAAGGTTATTCTCTTGCTCACGGGCGCGGTGCTGTCCCTGCTTGTGATAATAGTAGCCGCGCGGAGCGGAAATTATTCCATGCCGCTTCTGCCTTTTGAAAAAGAACTAAGGGACTGGTTTGAAAAGATCTTTTACGCCCGGCCCCGTCTTAAGGAATTTTTGACCGGGCATCCCGCCCTGTTATTGGGCCTTTATTTGTATGGCCGGTCGCGTGTTTACGAAAAAAGAACGGCTGTAAATATACTGGCCGTGTTTTTGGTAGCTCTCGGCATCCTGGGGCAAACATCTATGATCAATACCTTCTGCCATGTCCATGCCGACCTGGGTTTATCCATACTAAGGACAGTTTACGGATTAATTATAGGGATATTTTTGGGGGTACTTCTTATACTATGCCACAAAATAATAAGAAAGTAACCATTTTCGGGTATTTTGGTTTTAAGAACCTCGGGGATGAGCTGATACTGCTGTCGCTGGTTCAAAACCTCAAAAACCGGGCGGATATTACGGTCCTTTCAAAGCGGCCCCGGGAAACCGCAGGAGAACTGGGTGTCAGGGCGGTCAACCGCTGGAATCCTTTTTCCGCGGCCCGGCAGATACTTGCTTCAAAGACCGTACTTGGCGGCGGCGGGGGCTTATTCCAGAATAAAACCAGCACGCTCAGTCTTTTTTACTATCTTTCGCTGATCGTCCTGGCAAAAATATTTTCTAAACGCGTGGTCCTTCTCTCCCAGGGTATAGGCCCGATCCACGGCAGAACGGCCAGAGCTGTTTCCCGCAGGATCCTGGAGCTTGCGGATGTTATTACCGTCAGGGACCGGGGTTCTTACGAAGCGCTTAAAGCACTGGGAGTAAAAAAAGAAGCGCGCGTTACCGGGGATGCGGTGTTCGCTCTGGACTTTTCTCCAAGCGGAATTAAAAAAAGCGGCGGGCCCGCAGCGGCAGGCATAGCCCTTAGGAGTTTCAGGGAGCACCGCCGTTTTACCGGGGAGCTGCGGGAAGTGCTGGAACAGTTCAGGCAAGGCCGGAAACTTAGCTATATATTTTATCCTTTTCAGGTTCCGGAAGATAATATTTCCGGGGAAGATAATAGAATTATCAGCCGCCCGGAGGAATTTATCCGGGAGTTTGCGGCTCTGGACCTGGTAGTGGGCGCCAGGTACCACAGCCTGGTCCTGGCCCGCGCCCTGCAAAAACCTTTTATCGGCATAAACGTGGACACAAAGATCAAATATCTCTGTGAAAGCAGCGGAATGCCCTGTCTGGAACTTAATGAAAATACGTTCAAAAATAATCTTAAAAGTAGTATAATAAAATTGCTGAATGAAAAAACACCTGTTATTCTGGAAGCTTACGGGCAGAAAGTAAAAGAATCATTTTCGCTCGTATTTGACGGTTAAAACCAAAGGAAAAAAATGTTTATAAAAGTTCTGCTGGCTCTGCTGGCGGCCGCGGCCACCGGACTGGAGTACACAGAAAGCTTAACTGCTAAAAGCGGTCCGGGCGGCCTTGCGGGCTGGGAAGTGGTTTCGGGGAACTGGACCCAGAACGATGGATTTCTGCAGGGGAACTCAAGCGGCGGCGACGGCTTGTTATTTTATAAGAAAAGGACCTTTGCAAATTTTGTCCTGGAATGTAAAGTAAAGGTAGTGAACCGCGAAGGCAGTCTGGTTTTCCGCGCGGCCGATAAACAAAATTTATATATTCTTGTTTTTAATCCGAAGGTGAATCCGGAGGACCAGGGAAGCGTCCTTTTGATACGCCGGGTCAGAGGCCGGGAAACTTATTTTGCCGGCAGCGAGCAGTATATCGGCTCAAACGAATGGCTTACTCTCAAAGTCAGTTGTGAAGACAGGAGAATTGAGGTTTATGTGAACAACAAATTGACTGTTTCGGTGGAAGATGCCAGCCACGGCTCCGGTTTTGTGGGCCTGCGTGTCTTCGGAGATATTTTTAACGGCTGTAATGCCCAATTTAAGGATTTTTCTATCAGGACTTCTGAGGTTGAGAAAAAGTAATATGCGCAGATTTGTACTGCTTGGCGGAAAAGGAACCGGCACTTCTCTTAAGGGACGGCTGCTGCTTTCGGGTATTGTCCTGCTGGTGCTGGTTTTTCTGGTTTTCCTGGCTTTTGCCGCGTTGACTATTTTGGCAGTACTGATACCCGCGGGCATCGTCTTCTACCTGGTAAGAAAGATATTTCTGCCGCGGCAAAAAAAAGAACACAGCCCCAAAGCGGAGCCCCTGCGGAATAAGGGCGGCTCCGATATAATAGAAATTACCGATTATAAAAGTGTGGAAGAAAAGGATTTTGATAATAAATCCGGAACATAGGAGAAATATGAGGAAGCTGCTGAGTTTTGCCGTGATCTTTTTTGCCGCAATAAATGTTTTTGGCCAGGAAACCTCGGACAAGCTGGCGGCCAGCGAGGAACTTGAGAACATTGTTTATAAAAACAATAAACTGGATTCGTTTTCCATGACCGGTACAGGGATTGTGACCGCCAAACCGGATAATGTATTTGTCCAGCTTTCCATAAGCTCGACGCCAGGGAACAATATGGCTTCGGCGGGCAGGGATCTGGATCAGAAGGTGGATTTTCTTATCCGCAGTATCTCCAGGGATTTTAAACTGAAAAAAGAGAACTTTAAAGTAAGTGTCTCCGGAGTCCAGATGCAGGAAGCTACCTCAAAAGTCAGGACCGCAAATTCGAAATTTGACGAAAACGGGCAGTTGATCCCGGAAAAAAGCTACACCAGCTCCATGAAGAAAATAATTGTCATTAACGATCTTGGCAGCAAGAGCCCGCAGGACCTGCTGTCCATAATAGACGCGGGTGTAAAATACGGGGCAGTAGCTATCGCCTCTTCTTCTTCAGTCCAGGAAACCGATACCAGCACTATTACGGAAGCGGGGAAAAACTCGGCCAAAATGAAACTGTCCAAGGGCGGCTCCGCAGCAAAGATCACTCCGGATATAAAGGACAACGATAACCAGCTTATTAATTACCATTTCAACGAAGAGACCCTTAAAAAACTGATGAAACAGGCAAAAGATTCTGCCTTGAAAGAAATAAAAGAAAAACTTGCCCGGACCAAGGAAAAGATAAAACTTAATGAGTCCGATTTTGATTTTAATATAAAGGAGGATTTCAACGCGTCCAGTACCGAGGACGGAGAGATCTCTATCAAAGCGGATGTTGCTGTCAATTACACCCGCTCCAAGCCGCCGGCAAAGGAGTGAGCGTCATGAAGAAGAAGCAAATAGAAGATTTTACCACGGAAGATAATTGGAGAATGTTCCGCATCATGGCCGAGTTTGTCGAAGGTTTTGAGGAAATGTCAAAAGTCACTCCGGCCGTCTCTATATTCGGCGCGGCGCGGGAAAAAGCCGGTAATAAATATTATAAAATAGCGGAACAGATCGGCGCCAAACTTGCAAAAAAAGGTTTTTCCGTGATCACCGGCGGAGGCCCCGGCATTATGGAAGCCGGCAGCAAGGGGGCTTTTGAAGCCAAAGGCAGGTCTGTAGGGTTAAATATAGAATTGCCGCACGAACAAAAGCCGAATCCCTATCTTACCCAGACCATGCAGTTCCGGTATTTCTTTGCCCGCAAAGTCATGTTCGTCAAATACGCTACGGCTTTCATTATAATGCCCGGAGGTTTCGGCACGATTGATGAACTTTTTGAGTCAATTACGCTGATCCAGACAAAAAAAATAAATGAGTTTCCGGTAGTTCTCGTAGGCAGGGAATACTGGCAGGGCCTTTTAGACTGGCTTAAAAAAGAAATGGCCGGCTGCGGTTATATAGAAAGGTCCGACCTGGATCTTTTTCTCCTGGCTGATACCGCGGAAGAAGCGGTCGCGCACGTACTGAAATATTGCAGGGTGAATAAAATAAAATTATCGGGTAAGAAATAGGGGAAGTTACAATTATGATACCTCCGGAAAATCCACCAATGCAGTTAACGTCAAGGATCTTCCGCACTTTTAAAAATACTAACCGGACCTCTTGACAGTTGTTGTGAACCGTGTTATACTGTTTCTGTAAGTAATCAAATATGATTATTAATGGAAACGGAGATATATTGTGACCTACGGGGAATTAAAGGATAAAGTTTCAGGACTGCCTCTCTTCAGCTGGCAGGCGCTGAAGATGTTTGCCGGAGGCGGGCAGGAGTTAAAAAATCAGATCTCCCGCTGGAAGCGCGGCGGGAAACTACTGGCGTTAAGAAAAGGTTTTTATATCCTGAATGCGAAAGAAAGGAAGCACAATCTTTCCAGGTTGTTTATTGCGTCAGAAATTTACAAACCTTCCTACATCAGCCTCGAATACGCGCTATCCTCCTACGGGATCATCCCTGAAAAAGTATCAACTTTAACTTGTATCACAACTAAAAAGACCCAGGTGTTTGCTAATGCCTTCGGAGTGTTTTCCTACAGGCATATTAAACCAGAGTGTTTTACCGGGTTTATTGCCAATAAAGATGAAGAGGGGTTTACCTGTTATTTTGCTGAACCGGAAAAGGCAGTTGTGGATTTTATTTATTTGAACCTGAACAAGTTGAAGGATACCGGCGCGCTTAAGGGATCATACCGTTTTGAAATTCCGGCAGACATTAACCGGACTAAACTGCAGATGTTCGCGAAGTTGTTTAAAAATGAGAAATTACTGGAAATCATTAAAGGGGTGAAATAGCATGATAGAGATAATCAAACAGAGCCTTCAAGGCAGTAAAGGCAGTGAAGAGAAGGTAAATAGAGCCCGGGAGTTTCTGCAGGTACTTATGCTGAAGATTTTTTTTGACCGCGGGTATTTCGAAAATATTGCCTTTACGGGAGGAACTGCGCTTCGCATACTTTATGGTATGAGAAGATACAGTGAAGACCTGGATTTCTCCCTGGTAAAAAAGAAAAATTATGATTTTAAAAGGATCTCCGGTGACCTGCTTTTTGAACTGGTAAAGAACGGTTTCAAAGTTGAAGAAAAAATAAGGACTGAGAAAACAGTCAGCAGTGTCCTGGTAAAATTCAGCGGGTTATATGGACGGCTGGGTATTCCCGCCCAAATTGAGGAGAAATTTTTGGTAAAACTCGAAGTGGATTCCAATCCGCCTAAAGGCGGTAAAAGCGTTATTATGCCCTTAACTGACAGATTTATTCTCGCTGTGAACACTTTTGATCTGCCTTCACTTTTTGCGACAAAACTTCATGCCTGTTTTTTTAGAAAATACACTAAAGGCCGTGATCTTTACGACCTGGTCTGGTATCTTGGGAAAAGGATCACTCCAAATATCACGCTGCTCAATAATGCTATTATCCAAACAGAAAAAAAAGATATGAAACTTACCGGGAAAACCTACAAGGAATTCCTTATAGAGAAGCTCAAAAAGGTGGATTTTCCCGCGGTGAGAAAAGATGTAGCGGTTTTCCTTGAGGATAAAAATGAACTAAAATTACTGGATAAAAAATTGATCCTGAAAATGCTGGAATGAAACTATGTAAACCGGCCACAATATTGTATTGTGCCGTCAAAGCCTTGGCTGTTCACCGGGACTTTTGGATACCGTTAAAGCTTGACTATTTCATAGTAATGTAGTAGAATACATTAGAGTACAAAAGAATACAGTAGGAGGTATTTGTATATGTCAAAGATAATAACCTTGAGGCTCTCAGAGGAAGAATATAAATTAATACATAAAAAAGCGGAAATAGAGTTCCGGCCTATTTCAAATTTTATTACAGCTGTTGTCCTTCGGAATATCGAAGAATCTTCTAATGTCGATGCTGTCGAAATGGATCAGATAAATAATAATGAAGCACTGCGAAAGAAAATTAAAGCCGGTTATAAGGATGCAAAGTCCATGAAGGGGAAATACATTGCCTGATTTCAGGATCTTTGAAACTGAGCAATTTCAAAAAGACCTTAATAGTGATTTTGGCGGAATAAACAGGAAGATCAGAGCTAAGCTGTTAAATTATGTTTATCCGCAGTTGAAAAAAACCCCTTTCTTTGGAAAAAACATTAAAAAGCTTGTGAACTATGAGCCTGAAACCTGGCGTTACCGGATCGGAAACTACAGGTATTTTTATATCATTGAGCAAAAAAAGAAAGTAATATTTATGATCTCCGCCGATAATAGAAAAGATGCCTATTAAAAGGATAATGAAAAACATTGGTAATTATGGTAAAATAAAACAAATGTTAAAGAGAATTATTTTCTTTATAACAGTCTTGAGTTTTGCTTTTTCTCCGCTTTTCGGGGCAGAAGATGCTCCGGGGCTTTACCGTTTTGCGTACGGGCTTTATAAGGACAAGAACTACCAGCTGGGCATAGAACAGTTCCAGAAGGTCATCTCGCTTTATCCCTCCTCCAGGGAAGCTGCCGACTCCGCGTATATGACCGCGGAATGCTATTTTAACCTGGGAAACTACGAGCAGGCCCTGAAAGAATACAATAATGTACTGGACCGGCATTCCACTCTTGAATACAGGGATTCTGTCGCTTACAGGATAGGCGAAGCCTATTTCGCGCTAAAAAAATACCGGGAAGCTCTGGAGGGTTTCAAAAAAATTATTCCCGGAAGTTATGTTTACCCGGATTCGCTCTACTGGGCCGGGGAGTGCTATTTCAATCTGGACGCGCTGGAAGATGCTGCTGCCCTTTATGAAAAAGTTGTCAAGGATTATCCCGAATTTATACATGCCGATTTTGCCTACTATTCTCTGGGCTGGTGTTATTACCGCCTCGGGAAATACCAGCCGGCCGCGGTAAATTTTGCCAATATCTCGCTGAAAACAAATAACAGCCCGCTTACCGGGGCCTCTTTATTCTGGAAAGGCGAGGCGCTTTATCTTGCCGGGGCTTTTGAGCAGTCGATCATCGCTTTCGAGGAATTCCTGAAAAAAAATCCCGCGCACAAGAATTCCGACGCGGCTTCCTACCGGGTGGGTGAATGTTTTTACAAGTTAAAGGACTACGGCTCCGCGGTAAACGCTTTTGAACTTTTTCTGAAAATATACGATGGCAGCCCCCTGCAAAATGAGGTCCGGTACTGGCTTGCGGTATCTTACGTGAACCTGGGGAAGTTTGACGCGGCCATAACCAGCCTTAAGAGCTTTGCCGCCGGTTCGGGCACGGAGGTTTCTTCCGAGCTCCGGTCCCGGGCCCGTTACGCTCTCGCCTGGTGTTATTTTAAGATGAAAAGGACCTGGGAAGCCATTGAAGAGCTTAAGTCCGTCATAAATGATAAAAACGCGCCCGGGGCTTTAAGGCCTTACGCGCTTTATCTTTCGGGCAACTGCTATTACAGCCTGGGAAGGCTGCTGGACGCCAAGACGGAATATTTTAAGATCTACAGTGAATACCCGCAGAGTGAATTTGCCGCTGACGGCCTTTACTGGGTCGGCTGGTGTGATTATAAACTCATGTATTATGACTACGCGAAAACAAACTTTAAGAATATGCTCCGGCAGTTTCCCGACAGTTCCTGGGCGCCGGAAGCTCACTTTCGCCTGGGGGAGTCCTTATTTGCCCTGAAGGACTACACCGGCGCTATTGAGGCCTATAAAGAGGTCATTGCGGATTATAAAGACCAGCGCCTTTCCCTGGTTTCCCAGCTGGGCCTCTCCTGGTGTTATTTTCAAACAAGAAAATTTACCACCGCACTGGCGGAATTCAACAGGGCGGCGGAACTGGATAAAGACGAGGAGTTTTTTGGCGAGATAAACTACATGTCCGGCAGTTGTCTTTACAATCTTAAAGATTACGCGGCGGCCCTGAAGGTCTATAAAAAGGTCTTTGAAAGCGGAAAAACAAAGGATCCCCGGGAGCTGAACAAAGCCCGGTATCAGGCCGGCTGGTGCCTCTATAATCTGAATGATTTTGCAGGCGCTATTTCTTTCTGGGAAACTTTAAATACCCCTGAAAGTACTTATTGGAGCGGCTTTGCCAGGTTCCGTAATAATGAGTATGCTAAGGCCGCAATAAACTTTGTAAAGATCGAAAAACAGTTCAGCAGCAGCCTGCTGGTTCCGGATGCCATGATAAAAACGGCGGACTGTTATTATAATATGGGGAATTATGATACGGCAGTGGAGTATTATCAGAAAGTCATAGATAAATATTATGATACAAAATATGAAAGGGACGCGCTTTACGGTCTTTCCTGGACCTATACCCGCATGGGCAAAACAAAAGAAGCGGCCGATGTAGCGAAAAAATTCCTTAAAAAGTTCCCCAAAGAAGAGTTTTCCGCCGAGGTCCAGTTCAAACTAGGGGAGTATTATTTCGGCGAGAAGAACTATAAACAGGCGGTGGAAGAGTACGACAAATTCATGAATAATTTTCCCGAAGCCAACAATATAGACCAGGCGCTCTATAATAAAGCCGAAGCCTGCATTGAGCTCAAGGATAAAGGGCGGGCTGTGGAAAGTTTCCGGATACTTATTTCTAAATTCCCCAAATCAGGCCTGGCGCCCACCGCTCATTTCAGGATCGCCGGTATTTATTTTGCGCTGGAACGTTATGCGGATGCGGCAAGCGAATATCTTGATATTGCGGAAAAATATCCGGGCAGCGGGTTCGCGTCTTCCGCGTGCTACAACGCGGGGCTGGCTTTTAAAAAATTAAAAAATACCGAAGAAGCGCTCAAGCAGTTTAAACTGGTTATGTCCGGTTATCCGAAGAGCGAGCAGGCCCGGGACTCGGCAATAGAAGCAGGGTCTTTGTACGAGGCCGGTAAAGATTACAAAAATGCCATAGATACCTATGCCTGGCTGGCGGACAATTTTTCCGAAAAGGCCCCCGAGGCCCGTTATTGGGCTGCGAGTGTTTATTATAACTCGGGTGATTATGAGAGCGCGGCTAAGGAATATATGAAGGTCCCGGCGCTGGAAAAAGCCTCCGCTATCTGGAAGATCACAGCCAAAGCACGCGCGGCCGAATGCTTTGAAAGGCTGGCGAAGTATGAAGAAGCAAAAAAGCTCTATCAGGAGATAATCAAAGAAAGTTCCAATCCGGATTGGAAAAAATCAGCTGAAAAACGCTTGAAAGACCTGGAGGACAAATGAGAAAATCCCTCGTGTTCCTGACGGTCTTTCTAACCTGCGCTATTTTTGCGCAGGAAGAGATAAAAAAGGACCGGGAACCGGTATTTGTGCTTCCCGATGTCGTTATTTCCGGGGACGCGGACCTGAAAGTAGGGGTGGAAAAGAAAGACCTGCTCCCGGCAAATTATCCCCTGCCTCCAAAAGAAACTCCGCTGATGGAAATGAAATTTATAAAAGGCCCTTATCTTGAAGGAGATAAAAGAACCCCCGAATTTGAAAAAACTGAGGGGAAAGACAGGTTTGGTGAGCTCACGGCCCGGCTGGGAAGCTACGATAACTACTTTGTAAAAATGATCTATGGCCGGCAGATAGATAAACTCGGTTTTCTCTTAAATATCGCGGGCTTAAGAAAAAGCCTTTTGTTGCAGGATTCCGGATATTCTGAGCTGAATTTTTCCGGTGACCTGACCTATGCCCTGGATAAGACCCAGCAGCTGGGGCTTACCCTGGACTATGAAAATGAGTTCAGGAAAACACCTTACGCCGCCGCGCTGGGCTTTGATTCTCTTACGAAGGATTTTTATACGGTATATTTAAGAAGCACCTCCGTGCTTTCGGACAAGCTTAACCTTAATAGTTCCTTCAGTTACGTAAGATCAGAGGTCAGTGCTTTTGCCCTGAAAAACGATGAAATTGACCTGAGCGCGAAAATATCCTGTGAGCTTCCCATAGAGAACAAAAAACATCTTCCCGGCCTCGTTTTTGATCTAAAGAATGACAGTATTTACGGCTGGACCTACACTCTCGCGCTTGAAGACAGGGTAAAAATAGATAACGCGGATATTTTTGTCTCCTTAAAGAGTAATAACGGCTGGCTCTTTCTAAATGCAAAAGCGGTATTTGATATAGACGGCTTTACCAGGGCCTACGTTTCCTATGAGCCGGGCAGAAATTATCCCAGATTTAAAGAGCTCTATAGCGGAGAGGTCTATCTGTTAAATCCCGCGCTCAGGGCGGAAAATACCTGGTTCTATATTATAACCGGGGTGGAACACAAACTTCTGAAAGAAGTGCCCCTGACCCTCGAGTTCTACAGGAAAGAACAGGCAGATATGCTCTCGTATGAATCAACCGGAAATTCCACCGCACCGGTGAATATCGGAAAAGTTTCTGTTCTGGGGATCAACGCCAAAGAAGAATGGAAAATACTTGAAGGCCTGACCCAAAAACTTTCCTATAAATATGTAAATGCCGTCAATCCTGATAATTCCGCGGCGAACATTACTTATACTCCCGTGCATACTTTGTCTCTGGGCGGGGAATATATATATTCCGACTGGGCCTTCAATGCGGAGTTTGTTTACAGGGGGCAGATGTACTATTCTCAAACGCTTCCCGCTACGCTCTCTGACGCGCTGGTAATTTCCGCCGGGATCAAGAAAAGCTTTGGGGAAAATATTTCGGTTTTTCTGAACGGCGAGAACCTTTTGAGCCGGGAATATTCAAACATAAAAGATTACCCGCTGGCAAAAGCAGCGTTAAATCTCGGGCTGACAGTCAAGTTCTAAGTACTCTGCAATAATAATAATAATTCCGGAAAAAATAAAATTATTGGAAGGTATATTATTTTAAAAGGGAGCGGCTTGTGCAAATAATAGAAATAACCGGGAACTGGAAAGTAAAAGAACCTGCAAAAAAAGACAGTATCCCCGCCGGAGTTCCCGGCTGTATTCACACCGACCTTCTGGCCGCCGGGCAAATCGCGGAACCTTTCTATCGCGACAACGAACGCGGGCTCCAGTGGATAGAAAATAAGAACTGGCTGTATTTTACTTCTTTTCACATAGACAGAAAACTGCTGAAAAGTGAAAGAATTATCTTGAGGTTTAACGGCCTGGACACCCTGGCCGCCGTTACTCTTAACGGCAAAAAGATAGGTAAGACCGATAATATGTTCCGGGTCTGGGAGTTTGACGTAAAAAAAATATTAAAACCGGGGAAAAATAAACTCGAAGTCCTTTTTAGCTCCACTTTACCTTACCTGAGGAAAGCAAAGCAGGCCAGGGAGCTTGGAAGTTTTCCTGTGCTGGATTACGAAAAGGTGAGCCAGGGCTATATAAGAAAGATGCAGTCAAATTACGGGTGGGATTGGGGGCCCCGGCTGGTTACCTGCGGCATCTGGCGCCCTGTGCAGCTTATCGCGTTTTCAACCGCAAGGTTTAAAGATGTACTCATTGTCCAGGAACATAAGAAAGAACTCGTAAATTTAAGGATCAAAACGGAACTAGAAATAGAAAAGCTTTATACCTGTAAAGTAGAAATTAAAGTAAAGTATAAAGGTAAAGCAGCGGCGTATTTAAAGCAGGATATTAATACCGGAGTCAAAGAGTTCAATCTTCAGCTCCGGGCGCCCCGGCTCTGGTGGCCTAATAATCTTGGTTCCCAGCCGCTTTATGATGTGGAAATAAAACTTTTTGACCCTGAAAATAAACTGCTGGACCGCCAGAATAAAAGAATAGGCCTCCGCGAACTGAAAGTTATCACAAAAAAAGATAATTACGGCGAGTCTTTTTATTTTCAGGTTAACGGCGTGCCTTTCTTTGCCAAAGGGGCGAACTGGATAACTCCGGAGCCTTTTCCGGCCTCGGGGACTCCTTCCGTATATTACCGGCTGCTAGCGGATGCAAAAGCGGCCAATATGAACATGCTCCGGGTCTGGGGCGGCGGTGTTTATGAAAATGACGAGTTCTATGACCTTTGTGATGAACTGGGCCTGCTGGTCTGGCAGGATTTTATGGCGGCCTGTTTGCCCGTGCCGGTGCATAAAGCGGAATTCATCGAAAATTTTTGCCGGGAAGCTGAAGATAACGTTAAGCGGTTGAGGCATCACCCTGCACTGGCGCTCTGGTGCGGAAATAATGAACTGGAACAGGCGCATAGTTCAAACACCGCGGAGCCGGGGAAAATGCTCTGGAAGGACTATATTGAATTGTTTGATGTCCGGCTGCACAATATTGTTGAACTGCTTGACCCGGACAGGCGGTACTGGCCCAGCAGCCCGCATTCCCCGTCCAAAGACCGGGCGGCTCATGCGAACCCGAAATACGGGGATTCGCACGTATGGAATGTCTGGCACGGGGGCGAAGCTTTTGAATATTACCTTGCCTGTAAGCACAGGTTCGTCAGTGAATTCGGTTTTCAATCTTTTCCCGAGCTTGAGACGGTAAAGACTTTTACCCTGCCTGAAGACCGGGATATTGAAAGTAAAATAATGAAGCATCATCAAAGATGCGGGGATGGCAATACGAGGATCCTGGATTTTATCGGCAGGTATTTCAGGCCTCCTAAGGATTTTGACGCCATACTTACCTTAAGCCAGATAACGCAGAGCCTGGGAATCGGGCATGGCGTGGAGCATTTTAGAAGGATCATGCCGGTCTGTATGGGGACTCTTTACTGGCAAATAAACGATTGCTGGCCCGTTGCCAGCTGGTCGTCCATAGATTACTACGGCAGGTGGAAAGCCCTGCACTATGCCGCAAAAAGATTCTATGCCCCTCTGCTTGTAAGCGGAACTTATGAAGCAAAAAGCGGAACCGTCAGCATATATGCAATAAATGATATGAAGGAAGAAATGAAAGTAAGAGCAAACTGGTCTCTATACCGCTTAAACGGCAGTAAAATATTCAGCGGGAGCCGCCGCGTTCCACTGCAACCCGGCACCAGTGTTGTATTGAAAGACCTTGATGTGAAAGGCCATATAGGCAAACTGTCAGAAAAAGATCTTGTACTGTTCATAGCGCTTGAGGCCGGAGGCAAGCCGGTTTCCGAAAACATCGTCTTATTTACGAAACCTAAAGCCATAAATTTTGAAGCTCCGGAAATCTCTTTTTCAGCCGCGAAAGCAGGAGCAGATCTTGCGGTAATTAAGCTAAAAACAAATAAACCTGCTTTATGGCTCCGGATAAAAACGAAGGACGCTAATATCCGGTTTTCCGATAATTTCTTCCACCTGGAACCCGGTAAAATTAAGCTCATAACCGCAAAACTAAACGGAATGCCGTTCGCACAATTTAAAGAGTATTTGAAAGTTTACAGTATTACAGATACGCATGGTAGTGTCAAACAGGAAATGAAAGATGCGGAAAAAAAGGCAGTTAAAAAGAAACTTGTGATAACAGAAGGCGTTATCTGAATAGCTTTGTCATCCTGAGTTGTTTTTAACGAAAGATTTCTGTATTTTAAATCTGAAAAGCAGAGATGTTTCGCCGGGAGAAAAATGGCTCAACATGACAAGAAAAAGGTGTAGGAAACAATCTAAATCTGAAGAAGTGCTTGCAAGAATAGATAAAATAGAGATTTATTAAAAGGAGCCTAAATGGCAAGTCCGAGGTGGTCAAAAGAAAAAGCACATGCGTGGTATGGAAAGCTTCCGTGGCTTGTGGGGTGTAACTTCATTCCAAGCAGCGCCATAAACCAGCTTGAAATGTTCCAAAAAGAAACTTTTGACCCGGTTACAATAAATAGGGAACTTGGCTGGGCAGGGAAGGTGGGCCTCAATACCGTCCGTGTTTATCTCCATGACCTGCTCTGGGAAAATAAAAAAGAAGAATTCAAAAAAAACATAGACAAGTTTCTTTCCGTTGCCGAAAAAAATAAGATTAAGACGCTTTTTGTTATTTTTGATGATTGCTGGGGCACTGCCCCGAAGACGGGAAAGCAGAAGGGCCGGCCCGGTGAAGTGCATAACCACGGCTGGGTGCAGAGCCCGGGCAATGCCGTCACAAATTCTCCAAAAACCTGGGGCCGCCTCGAAAAATATGTAAAAGGGCTGTTGAAAACATTCGGGAGAGATGAACGTGTAATTATCTGGGACCTGTATAACGAGCCGGGCAACACTTCTCAACGCGAGAAAAGTATGCCTCTCCTGGAAAAAGCCTTTGAATGGGCAAAAGAAGCTGACCCCGCGCAGCCCCTGACCTCCGGAGTTTGGGCCGACTTTAAGGCGCTTAACTCCTTTCAATTGAACTCCTCGGATATTATCACCTTTCATAACTATCGGGAACCGGCGCACCTGTTGACAGAGATAAAGGACCTGGAAGCTCTCGGCCGCCCAGTTATCTGTACCGAGTATCTGGCAAGAGGGCAAGGCAGTTTTTTCAAACCAAGCCTGGAGATATTTAAAAAATATAAAGTGGGCTGCTATAACTGGGGCCTGGTTGACGGAAAGACGCAGACTAAATTTGCGTGGGGAACACCTTCCGGAGCACCGGAGCCGGAACTCTGGCACCATGAAATATTCAGAAAAAACGGCCAGCCGTATGACAGAGAAGAAACCGCTTATATAAAAAAACTAACGAAAAACAAAAAAATATTCTAAGAAGATATTTTAGGTTCCGTTTAAACGGTGACCTTTTGTGTGTTGACTTACCTTAAGAATCGTTTTATAATATATTATATCTGTTAAGCATTAACCTGCTAAGGAGGACCACGATGTTTGAAAGTATGTCGTTTTTAAGCCTTCTCGAAAAAGGCGGGATAGTCATTTTCATACTGATCCTTTGTTCTGTAATATCTTTTGCGGTATTTCTGGAAAGGTTAAAGGCCTTTTACGGGGTACGCGCGAAGCTTTTGGAAGAAGTAAAAGCCAATGTCCGGAACCTGGTAATGGCGGGCAAGACCCAGGAAGCAATTACCTTCTGCGACAATTTCAGGGTAAAATTCCTTTTCTTCAGCACGGCCTGTCCTTTAAACAATGTATTTAAAGCCATTCTCTTTTCTCACAAGAAGAACAGCGAAGAACTTTCGGAAATAGCGATGCGGGCCGTTGATAAGGAAATGGTGGGCCTTGAGAAATATCTGGGAATCATCGGTACCATAGGCAATATAGCCCTTTATATCGGCCTGGTCGGCACGGTTATCGGGATCATGCATGCCTTCAAATCCATGTCCATTGAATCGGCCGTAGGCCCTTCCGTAGTTGCCGGCGGTATCGCGGAAGCGCTTATCAATACCATAGCCGGCCTTATTGTGGCCATCGGTTCGGTTATTTTTTACAATGCTTTTACCAGGCAGATAAAGAGGCTGCTGGTGACTTTTGAGGACAGCGCGGCGGAAATCATTGAACTGATAAAAAAGTAAGATTAAGCTCGAAGAATTCGTTCCCTGCCGGAACAGCGAGTTATGAGGTGCTGATGAGAAGATACAAAGTAGACGATAAAATAATATCAGATATTAATATAACTCCTTTGACCGATGTGGCCCTGGTGCTTTTGATAATTTTTATGGTGACTACCCCTATGATCCTGGCCGGCGGCATCAATGTAAAACTGCCTGCGGCTACCACAGCGGATTCCACGCCGCAGAGGAATATTACTATTTCGATCACGCAGGAGAATAAGGTCTATCTTAATGACCGGGAAACCGGCTTTGACGGGCTGCAAGCCGCGCTGGAGCAGTTTCTAAAACACGAAAAAGATAAGACCGTGATCTTAAACGCTGATAAGACCGTAATGCACGGCCAGGTTGTAAGAGCCCTGGATATTGCCAAAAAGGCAGGCGCGTTAAAACTGGCTATTGCGGCGGAAAAATCGGAAGGGAAGTAATGCAAAAAACCGGCGATTTGAAATATACCCTTATCATTTCGCTCTTGCTTCATCTGCTGCTCTTGTTCTATTTTTCTTCGATGAAATTCAAAGCCGCGGCGGGTAAAACTGTTTATCTTACCGAAGTGACCTTCCTTACGGAAATGCCCTATGGCAAAGGGCTCGGGCAAAAAGGCAAAGCAGTTGAAACCCCGGGTCTGAAAAAAACCGGGAAAAAACCTTTGCTCGCAAAGCCCGCCCAGGATACCGTTAATCCCGTCCAAACAGGAAAAGACACCGTAAAGACCGCGAAAATTATTCCGCGTTCAGATGAAGAGATATTAAAACTGAGAAAAGAAAATCCCATAGGCCTGGATCCTTCCCAGGTTAAAAACTCTTCAGGCCTCCTTGAAGGCCCGGTGAACGGCGGCGGGATAGGCGAAGATAACTTAATTCCGGGCAGCCCGGATGGCAACCCTGACATTGAAGGCCCTCTTCAGACCCGGGGTATCAGATGCCGGGCCCAGGCGCAGTATCCGGAATGGGCCAGACAGCAGGGTTATGAGGGAGAAGTAAAAGTTCAGTTAAGAGTGGACCCAAAAGGTGATGTTAAAAATATTACAGTGTTAAGGACTTGCGGTTACAAGCGTTTGGACCATGTGGTTACGGAGTGTTTAAGTAAATGGAAATTTGATCCCATGCCTCTTTCTGCTAACCGGATAGACCAGGACGGCGTTATAACTTTTAAATTTAACCTCAAAAAGTAAAAAGCATGAAAAAAACAATCTTCGGTTTATTAATAATGGGTTCTCTTGTTTTTTTCTCCGCCTGCGGGGCGCCGGCAAAGTTTGTGGCCGGAAATACCGCGGTGCAAACCCTGCCGCCGGCTGAAGTTACCGGGGAAGCAAAAACCTCACCCCGCCCGGCTGAAGATCCCGCGG
Organism: Candidatus Firestoneibacteriota bacterium; assembly: GCA_903891415.1. GTDB lineage: Bacteria > Oederibacteriota > D2-FULL-39-29 > D2-FULL-39-29 > D2-FULL-39-29 > CAIYPD01. The sequence goes on along the minus strand of CAITEH010000005.1, from coordinate 86,475 downwards.
TTACCCTCTTTAAGCAAACCCTGAAAGCTGCTACGCTGGATTATTATAAAGGCAATTTTGGCGGCGCGATAGAAAAATATATCCTGCTTATAAAAGATTCCGGTTCTGAGGACGTTATGGCCAACCTGGCGACAGTATACAAGGACACAGGTTTTTATTCTGATGCCATAAGATATTACGAAGCCGCTCTGCTGAAAAAAGAGGAGCCCTTCAGGCGTTTGAACCTCGGTTATTGCAGGTATTTTGTCAAAGATCTCGCCGGCGCCCAAAAGGATCTGGAGAATGTTTTTGGCGCCCTGTCCGCGTTAAAAACACAGGATCCGGACAGTTTAAGAATACGCACCCTGGCGGCCTTTGGCCTGGGCCTGGTCTTTCTGGAAGGGAAAAAAAGCGACAGCGCGGCGGAGATGTTCAGAAAAGTAATAGAGTGTGATGCCGGTTTTTCCGCGGCGCATTTCCTGCTGGGGGAATATTACAACCTGGCCGGAAAAAATGCGGAAGCGGTGGCCTGTTACAAAAATTCTGTGAAATATGACAGCAGTTATTATAAGGCCGGCCTTAAGCTGGCTGAAATATACGCGAAAACGGGTAAAGACGCCGAGGCCTTTGAAAATTATAGAAAGGTATCCCTTATAGAACCGGAAAATAAACTGGTAGCGGAAAAAGTAAAAGAATTCAGCGGTAAAGCTGCGGAATATATAAAGAAAGCCGAAGTGTACACGGAAAAGTCAAGAAAAGAAACAAAAGCTCTGACTGTCAGTTATATCAGGGAAGACAAAGATATTCCGGTCTTAAAGGTGCTGATAGCCGGCAGTTCTCAAAATGTAAGGTTCAAATGCGCTGGCAAGTATTCCGTATATTATGACAGCAGAGTGGTCCGGAGTGCTGAGCCGGAAGAAGAATTGAATATCCGCAGGGAAGACGTAACCCTCCTCATAACGGGAAAGAAAGATGATAAACCGGCCGGGATCAGGATAAAACGGGATACCGCGCTTTATTTCGTGCCGGAAAGGAAAGACGCGACCTTTACAATTTTTGATGTAATGCTTGATAAAGGGTATTTCTGGGCGAACAGCAGTGATAGAAGTTATCGCGGGGTGTTAAAGCTAACGCCGGAGGACAACGGGTTTCGCCTCATAAATGAAATTAATCTGGAAGAATATCTTTACAGCGTGGTGCCGTCGGAAATAGGTTCCAGCGCGGGTATTGAGGCCTTAAAGTCCCAGGCGGTAATTGCCAGGAGTTACATATATAAAAGAATTGAAAATAATAACGGCAGTACTGATTTTCATCTTTGTGCCGACGTTCATTGTCAGGCCTATCCCGGAGTGCGGGCGGAACAGGCCAGCACGACAAAAGCCGTTGATCTTACCCGCGGAGAAATAATTGCCAACGAAAAGGGTTGTATCAATGCTTTTTATTTCGCGGACTGCGGCGGGCGCACTTCAAATATTGAAGATGTCTGGGGCGGGGAAAAAAATCCCGGTTTGACGGGCGTGGGGGATTATGAAGAGGCGGAACAGAAAGAGTGCTACAAGGATTGGCCGCTTACCCCGGAGAATCTGGACCGCTGGATCAAACTTTTCCCGGCGGCGTACTGTTCCGGAGACGATGTTTTCAGATGGTTTAAAATTGCCGAACCCGGAGAACTCCGGGGGCTGAAGATAGTCAGGCGGGACCTGAATGGCTATGTAAGAGAAGTACAGAACGGGGATAAAAAGTTTACCCTGGACCGGAGCCGCCAGGCGCTTTCCGGGCTGCGCAGCGCCTATTACAAAGTTGAGAAGAACCTCATTTTCGGCTGCGGTTGGGGCCACGGGGCAGGACTGTGCCAGGAAGGGGCCATTAAAATGGCGGAAAGAAAAAAAAGTTATCAGGAAATATTAAAACACTATTACTTCGGAGCGGAAATAAAAAGAGTTTATAACGGGACGCAAGAATACGAACTTGAAAATGCGGAAGGAAAAAACCAGTGAGCGGGAGGGGCCTCTATGCCGAACAATGAAGACGGGAAGCAGATAAATATTGAGATAGATGAACTTACAAGCCGGGGTATCTATTCAAATTTCGTGGTAGTTTCGCACAGTGAGACGGAATTTGTAATGGATTTTGCCTTTGTTTTTCCCCAGCAGCCCAAGAATAAAGTCGGCGCAAGGGTAATAGCTTCACCGACCCATACAAAAAGATTTTTGATGGCTTTGACCGAAAATGTGAAAAAATATGAAGAGCAGCACGGGCCTATTCCTGTATGAAAAAGCCCGGGGAAATTGATACCGGAGAAAAGATCCTGAAACTGCTCCGGGCGGAAAAGGAAAGCTATCTGTCCGGTGAGGACTTAAGCCGTAAATTCAAGATGACCCGGGCCGCTGTCTGGAAGCACATACACGCGCTTATCGGGCAGGGTTACGGAATAGAAAGCTGTCCGCATAAAGGTTACCGCTTGCTGAGTGTTCCGGATAAACTCCTGCCGGCGGAGATCAGGCAGGGTTTGAAAACAAAATATATGGCCCGGGAACTTTATTGTTACAATGAGTCCGGGTCCACCAATGAGACAGCGATGAAGCTTGCCGGAGAAAAAGCGCCGGCAGGAACCGTTGTAATTACCGAAAAACAAACCGCGGGAAAGGGCCGTTTGAACCGGAACTGGAGTTCGCCTGCGGGGCTCGGGCTCTGGTTTTCCGTGATCCTCCGGCCCGGGATAAGCCCGAAACGGGCGGCAGACCTGACTTTTGTAGCGGGACTTGCGGTGGTAAAAGCCATCCGGAGTTTTACGGGACTCGAGGCCGGTTTGAAATGGCCCAATGATATTTATATTAACGGTAAAAAAGCCTGCGGTATCCTTACGGAAATTAACGCGGATTCGGATATAGTCAAATATCTTGTGCTGGGGATAGGGATAAATGTTAACACCGGAAAAACTGACTTTCCCGAAGAACTCAGAACGCGTGCCACGTCTCTGGCCCTTGAAGCCGGGAAAAAACTCTCCAGGCTCGGGCTCCTTAATGTGCTGATAGCGGAACTGGAAAAACAATACGAGATCTACAAAAAGAAAGGTTTTCCGGTTTTTGCGGCTGAATGGAAGAAAAACTCTGTTATTATGAATAAGCGGGTGAAGGTAAAAGGGTTGACCGAAACTTTTGAGGGTATTGCGGTTGATATAGACCCGGACGGGGCTTTAGTGTTAAGATTAAACTCGGGAGAACTGAAAAGGATCTACTCGGGAGATGTTTCGTAAATAAAGAAAGGTGAAAAATGAAAGGTGTTAGGTTCTTGGTTTTGGGGGCTAGGGGATGGGAAAAATGTTGAAAATTAAACAAATATACATAAATGCGGGTAATTCCAGGATAACCGCGGGCTATTTTAGAGGAAAAAGATTTATTTATCTGGGCCGCTGGAAGTCCTGCACTGCTGAACTGAAAAAAATAGAACTTAATAAGTTTGGCTGCGAGAAAATTATTATGGCTTCCGTGGTTCCGGAAATATCGAAGCTGCTTAAAAAGAAATTTCCGGAAAAAGTTTTTGAGGTTAAGAACAAAGATGTGCCTGTGCTCAACCTTTATAAAAATAAAGAGCTGGCAGGGGTCGACCGGCTGCTTGCCTGTTTCGGCGCTTTAAGGAAGTACAAAAAAAACTGCGTTGTTGTTGATCTTGGAACGGCTACTACCCTTAATCTTATAACAAAGCGGGGAGAATTTAAAGGGGGAATAATTGCTCCCGGGGCCGGATTTTTTTCTAATTACCTTTTTGAGAAGACCGCGCGGCTCCCCAGGATAGCGCTATACGGGGTAAAAAGAGCTTTGGGAAAAAGCACGGAGGAATGCATAAGAGCGGGAATATATTTTGGTAATATAGAAATGATCGGGGGATTGATCAGGAGAATTAAGAAAGAAGCGGGAGAAAGCGTGCTGACCGTTGCCACGGGCGGCTGGGGCACTGTCTTTGCCGGCGCTATTAAAGAAATAGATAAATATGATCCAGAACTAATTTTCTACGGAATGAAGGAGCTATTAGGCCATGAAAAAAATCTTTAGAACAGCCGCGGTTTTCACCTTGCTGGTTTCCCTGCTTTCCGCGGGGGAAATATTTGTAATTAAATTCAAGGGCGCTATTAATCCGGTTTCTGCCATATACCTGGAAACGAGGCTGACTCAGGCGGAGATAGAGCAGGCAGAGCTTGTGATCATTCAGCTGGACACTCCCGGAGGGCTGGATGCTTCCATGAGAAAAATAGTGCAAAAGATCCTGGATTCAAAGGTTCCGGTCGTTACTCAGGTCTACCCCAAGGGCGCGCGGGCGGCTTCCGCGGGCTTGTTTGTCGCACTGGCTTCGGATTATATAGCCATGGCCGGCGGCACCAATCTTGGAGCGGCGCACCCGGTCTATATTGACGGCGGCACGGTTTCAGAGAAGATAACGAATGACGCGGCGGCTTTTATCAGAGCACTGGCGGAGAAAAAAGGCAAAAACGCGGCCTGGGCCGAAGACGCTGTGAGGAAAAGTGTTTCTGTAACCGAAAGCGAGGCCCTCAAACTTAAAGTTGCCGATCTTACCGCCGACTCCGCGGAAGAACTGATCGGAAAAATTGACGGAAAAATAATTGAACGCTTTAAAAAAGGGCAAAAACTTGCACTGAAAGGCAAGGCCTTAAGACACATAAAAATGTCGTTCTGGGAAACTACCCTGCAGACAGCGGGAGATCCGGATATTGTTTACATGCTGTTGATACTGGGAATTTTTGGTATTATTTTTGAATTCACCGCTCCCGGAACTTTTGCTCCGGGTGTTATCGGGGGCAGCTGTCTTATACTTGCCCTGGTTTCCATGGGCTCAATATCTATAAGTTTTGCCGGCGCTTCTTTTCTCGCGCTTGCTTTTGTATTGTTCATTATGGAACTGAAAACACCGGCACACGGGCTGCTGGGCCTGGGAGGCATCCTTTCCCTGCTGGCCGGCTCGCTTATGCTTTTTAACCCGATAGCTCCGTATTTCAAGATCTCCCTGCCCCTGGTAATTATAATGGCCGCTCTGGTGGGAGGGCTTTTTGTGCTGCTAATTTCTCTGGGCCTTTCCTCCATGAAGGGAAAAGCGGTGTCCGGAGGCGAGTCCCTGCTTGGGGCTTTCGGAGAGGTCAAAACGGACCTGGCGCCTGTCGGGATAGTGCATGTGAAGAACGAAGATTGGAGCGCCGAAACAGACGAGGAAGGCGGGATAAAGAAAGGGGAAAAGATCATAGTAAAAGCCGTCACAGGGGCGACTCTTATTGTAGGAAGAAAAAAATAGGCAAGGCCGCAGCTCCGGCGGAGCGCGCCTGGAAAAATAATATTCTTTGTAAAAGCTGCCGCCGGTTTTTTTTGTCCCGGATTTCTGACTTGTTTTAACTGCTGTTTTATTATATAATTGTTTCCGTAACGCATGCCGGTGAAAATTTTGAGGAGTTAAAAATGTCGAGCAGGTATTCCCTGGTTCTGATCCTTGTTATATTACTGGCTATGGGCTGTGCCCGGGTCATTAAACCTTCAGATAAACCGCTTTATGATAAAGCCGTTGCCGCTATTGAGGCCGCGAAAATTGAGCTCAAAAATTCGGAGAAGGCACCGGAAATAAAGGACCTGACCGAACTTTTTAATACTGCTAAAATGCAGCTTTCCGGTGCGGAAGCTCTTTTGGATAAAAATGATTTTAGCGGGGCCTGCGAGTCCGCGGTCAAAGCCCGGGAGACCGCCCGGACCGTCCGTGAACTTCCCGGCCAGGTACAGACCCTGATCGCGGAAGTAGAACGCAATATTCAGTTTGCCAAAGAACTGGGGATGGATAAAACCTACGGAAAAAAGATCAAAGAAGTGGAAAGTGATGTCTGGGATGTGAAAGAGAAGGTAAGATTTAAAAAATACGAGCCCGCGAGGGTCCTGGCAGTTCTGGCTCAGGCCAAGATCAAGAAGGCGCTTGATGACGTGGAAAAAGCCACCAATGAAATAACAAAAGCTAAAACAGCTCTCGCGGAGGCAAAAGACGCGAATGCCGACACTCTGGCTTCCGAGCTATACAGGAGCGCGGAAGAAGCGCTTGAGACGGCAAAAAAGACCATGGATAATGCTAATTTTACGCAGGCGGTGGAATCGGCCAGCAAGGCCGCGCAGCTTGCAAGGGATGCGCTGGTGAAAGCAAAGGAAGCCGCGGCAAAAAAACAGGATATGCCCGCGCCTTTGCCGGAAAAAGCCCCGGAGGCTGTTCCTAAAAAAGCTCCGGACACAAAGTAGAAGTTAAAATGAAATTCTCCGGGTGCACGCCCGGGATTTTCTTTGGCCTAAAGTTGTAAAGGAGGGTTACATGGCGGTTGAGTTTACTGATTCAAATTTCGAAAAAGAAGTATTAAAGTGTACGCTGCCCGTGCTGGTGGATTTTTGGGCGGAGTGGTGCGGCCCCTGCAGGATGCTGGGCCCGACGATCGAAGAACTGGCAAAGGAGTACGCGGGCAAGGTCAAGATCGGAAAAGTTAATGTTGACGAAAATCCCGGTGTGAGCAGTAAATTCGGCATACGTTCTATACCCGCCCTGCTTATGTTCAAGAACGGCAGTGTGGCCGGGCAGATGATAGGCGCACAGCCAAAAACCGTGATCAAAAACCAGCTGGACACTTTACTCTGAGTCCTAAAGGAAACAAAACAAATGGTTGATATTACCGCATTTAAGGCGCTGAAATATAACCCTGAAAAGATTAGCAGCCTTTCCAGGGTAGTTTCTCTTCCGTATGATGTGATCTCACCCAAAATGCAGGACGAGTATTATTCCCTGTCGAAAAAAAATATTGTCAGGATCATTCTCAGAAAACAGGCGGCCGCGCGGGGTGAAGACAAAGGGGACCGGTATGCTCTCTCCGCAAAGGAGTTCAGGAACTGGATAGAGGAAGGAACTCTTGCTTATGAGAATAAACCGGTAGTTTACTTACACCGGCAAAGTTTTGCGGTTAACGGCCGGTTATGCGTGCGCACCGGCCTGCTCTGCCTGGTCAAACTTGAAGAATTTTCCAAAAAAAAAGTCCTGCCGCATGAAAATACTTTTCCTTCGCACAAAGCAGACCGGCTCAAATTGCTGGAGGCTTGCGAAGCCAATCTCAGCCCTATTTTCGGGCTTTATGAGGGTAAAGCTGATTTCCGGCGGATAACTTCAAAAAAACCCTACGCGGCCTTCAGCATGAAGGACCGGAGCGGGACCGTGCAAAATAAAGTGTGGCGCGTGTCCGAGCCGGCGGTGCTTGCCGGCCTGGTAAAGAATTTTAAAAATAAAAAAGTATTTATTGCCGACGGCCATCATAGATATGAAGTCGGGCTTTTTTACCGCGGCCGCATGCGCAAGATGTACCCGGCCAAAACCGGCGCGCCCTGGAACTATATCATGTTCACCCTGGTCTCGCTTCATGACCGGGGCCTGGTGGTCCTGCCCACGCACCGTATCGTAAGGTTTGTTTTCAGGATCAGTAAACAAAAAATGTTAGATTCTCTTTTACCGTATTTTAGCATAAAGGAGATAAAGGCCCAAAAAAGCAGGAATATTATCCTTTATATGGATAAGAAGTACTATTCCCTGGAAATGAAAGGTACTAAAGCACTTTCCCTGATAAAAGAAAAACATTCCAGGACCTGGAAAAAACTTCCTACCGCGGTACTGCACCATATTATTTTGAAAAAGCTTCCCGGGGTAAAAGAGATCTGCTATACAAGGGATATTACGGATATCAAAGAAAAAGTAAATAACGGTTCTTTTCACGCGGGTTTCATAATTCCCGATATTTCCGCTAAAACCGTGACGGAACTTTCATATAAAAGAGAGAAGATGCCCCATAAGACCACGTATTTTTATCCAAAATTACCTGTAGGTATCGCCTTTAACGACCTGAGCATAAAACAACAAGGATAAGGTTGTGAAATATTATTGTTCTTAATTATTACTTGAAACAGCGTCAATATTGAGGTAATATTATCAGGCATAGTGTTTTAATGAAGAAAAGCAGGCGCCGGATAACGTGCAGGGTGTCATAACTAAAGTTGATAGTATGACTAAAAGGCAGGAATAATTATGCGCAGGATAATTATTTTAACGGGCTTACTGTTTTCCTCCCAGGTCTTTGGAGCGTTTAATATTGAAAATCCTATCCCGAGGGCCCTTGGCATGGGGAATGCTTTTGTTGCCGTAGCTGACGATGTTAACGCGGTCTTCTATAATCCCGCGGGCTTAACAAGGCTAAAAACGTGGGAAACTACCTTCTCTTACAGTAAATTATTCCTTGGAATAGATAATCTTGACGAAAGTTTTATAGCTGCAGGAATTCCTCTGAATACCCTGGGCAGTCTCGGTTTATCCTGGTATAAATTTTCCAACAGTCAATACAGCGAAAATGTTTATTCATTTGCGTACGCGTATCCTTTTTCCGGTTTAAAGACTTCCCTGGGTGTTGACGTGAAATATCTGGTTAAAGGATATGCCAGTAACGAATGGACAATTGGAAATCCTTTCTTCCTGACAGATTCCGGCGCGGACCTGTTTTCTGCATCCGCTGTTTCTTACGGTGTCTCTCTCATAAGCACTTACCTGATGGATAATTTGACCGTAGGGTTATTCTTTGATGATATCAATCAACCCAATGTCGCTCTTAAAGGCGAAGAGATCCTGCCTGTCACTACAAGAGGCGGTCTGGCTTATGCCCTGGATAAGAATATAGTTATTTCTTCCGAACTTTTATACCGGGACGGGGTCTGCAAACTGCATCTTGGCGGGGAAATGGTGGGCTTCAAAGCCGGGGATGCGGGGGTCCTTAGTTTCCGGCTGGGCGGCGGTTATGGGACCTTTAATTATTCTAATATTACGGCAGGTATCGGATTTAAGTTCAATATTCCGGGCCTGGAGGTCGGCGGAGAAATAAATTACGGGTTCTTATTACCGATCGGGTTTGCCGAAGGAAGTTCGGGGACGCACAAGATAGCTTTGACCATCAGAGAAGCCTACAAGGAATTAAAAGGCAATAATAGCGGAGAAGAAGCTGTTTCGGCCGCTAACCGCAGCCTGGTAAATAAGGAAAATGCCGCAACTGTGGAAAAAACAACGCCGGATAAACCGCTTGCCGCCAAAACACTTGAATTAGGGTCCTCTATTAAAGGTTCCAATGAAAAAGCAAGCTACAATACGGCTGTTTCCGGGGTCATCCGCAATGCTTTTATTAAAGCGGGAAAATTTGAAGTCCTTGAACCTGCTAAAATAGACGAGTTGTTGAAAACTAAGAAATTAAAATTCCCGGGTTGTACTACCAAAGAATGCGCTATTGAGCTCGGTAACGTGCTGAAGGTGGATCATGTTTTGATAGGTACAGTCAGGAATCCTGACAAAAACATAGAACTCTCCCTAAAGCTTGTTGATATTGAAACAGGAAAAATGATCCTGGCAGAAAGGAAATTTGAGACCCCTGAGGCCATGGAACTTGGCCTGGAAAAAATAGCCGGGCAGATAGCCAATATGAAAAAATTCCAGGAAAAGAAGGCTTCTATAGCCGTTCTTGAGCTGGAAGAACTGCCAAAAAGTGAAGCCGCGCCCGCGGTAAAAGAGTAATACCGTTATACAGTACTGTTTCCCTCTCTTTCTGCTGTATTTTTATTGATAATAAAGGAAATGTCTGGTAAAATTAGGCATGACCGTAAAAAGAAAAGAAAAAAAAATAAAAACCGCCAAAATTAAGCCGGTTAAGAAGAAGAAAGCGGTTATTAAGCCTTCAAAACCAAAAAAGAAAAAAGTTTTGACTGAACCGGCTATAAAACGCCCTGTGCTTCCCTCCGCTAATAAGGCCCTTGAAAAAAAAGAGCTCCCTGAAGTTCCGCCAAAAAAAGCTCCGCATCCCTCGCATATTTATGACAAATATGATAATAAATTTCAGGATTTTTACGGAGATACAAGAATAGTCCTTATGCCCCGTGATCCTTACTGGCTTTTTGCCTACTGGGAAGTTTCGCTTCCCCGCATAGAGGAAGCAAAGAAAGTTCTTGGTAATGAATTTGGTTCCGCAACTTCAATACTCCGGGTCTATGATGTAAGTAAAATTATTTTTAACGGCAAGAATGCTCACAGTTATTTTGAGCTTACGCTGAAAGATCTGATAAGGAGCCGGTATATAAATATTCCGGAACCGGAAAAAGACTGGATCGTGGATATAGGTATTTTAACTCATTCCGGGAGATTTTTTGTACTTGCCAGGTCAAATTCCGCGGCAACTCCGGCCGGCAGCAGGTCAAATGTTGAGCTTGAAGAATGGCTGGACTCTTCCGAGCCGGGAAAAATACAGCTTACCCATTCCGCGCCGTTCGAAGTAAAAAGCGGGCCGAAGGGCGGCGGGCCCGTTTATGATCCTGCCGGCATCTACGGCAGAGAAGGAAGAACAGAAAATACCTCTTTTTCGGGCAGTTCTAATATGGCCGGACCGGTAAAATATAATAAAACCCCTTCGGTGTTCTGGATGCGGGTAGGTACCGAATTAATAGTTTACGGTGCTGCCGGGCCCGGGTCCGCTGTTACAATAAATAACGCTCCGGTAAGTTTGAATCCGGACGGGAGTTTCAGCGCACGGTTCGCGCTTTCCGGGGATCTGCACGTGTTAAATATTTCCAGCAGATCCGCCTCGGGAAATTATAAGAAGACCTTTAAGATAAGAGTTGACCGGGAAACTTACAAGGAAGAATAATGCCAAAAGGATATTTAGCCCTGGTTTTGCACGCTCACCTGCCTTATATCAGGCATCCGGAGCATGATGATTTTCTTGAAGAAGACTGGTTCTATGAGGCCATCTTTGAGACCTACATACCTTTACTCCTTGTTTATGAACGCCTGGTCGAGGATAATGTTGATTTCCGTATAACTATGTCGCTTACCCCGCCGCTTATCAATATGCTGGCGGACCCTTTGCTCCAGGAACGGGCGCTTAAGCATATAGAGAAATTAATAACTTTGTCAGAAAAAGAAATAAGACGCACCGAATTTGAACCGCATTTTAATAATGTGGTGAAAATGTATAACTGGAAATTCAACGAATACCGCGCCTATTTTTTAAAGTACGATAAAAATATTGTTAACTGGTTTAAGAAATTTTCCGACCTCGGGAAACTGGAAATAATTACCTGCGGGGCCACGCACGGCTATCTGCCTCTTATGCGGGTCAATGAAAAAGCGGTGCGGGCGCAGATCAAGGTAGCCGTTGCCTGCCATAAAAAGCATCTGGGAAAACAACCCAACGGTATCTGGCTGCCCGAGTGCGCCTACTATCCCGGCGTTGAGAACATTCTCAGGGAAAATGGCATAAATTTCTTTTTTGTGGATTCACACGGGATCAATTACGCGCGCCCCAGGCCCAAATACGGTGTTTTCGCGCCCGTATTCACCGGGAACGGCACGGCAGTTTTTGCTAGAGATATTGAATCCTCCAAACAGGTCTGGAGTTCAAAAGAGGGCTACCCCGGGGATTTTAATTACCGGGAATTTTACCGGGATGTGGGTTTTGACCTGGAATATGAATATATCAAACCGTTCATAAACGCGGACGGCCTGCGCACTTTTACGGGTATGAAATATTACAAGATCACGGGAACTTCCGATCATAAAGAAGCGTATGACCCTTTGACCGCCGGCCATAAAGCGGCCGAACACGCGGGCAATTTTATGTTTAACCGTGAAAAGCAGATAGAATATTTAGCTTCAAATATGGACCGGAAACCGGTAATTGTCGCGCCTTACGATGCTGAACTCTACGGGCACTGGTGGTATGAAGGGCCTGAATTCCTGAATTTCTTCCTGAGAAAAGTTCACTATGACCAGGATATTTTCAAGACCATAACCCCCAGCGAATATCTTAAAGAGTATCCGGTAAATCAGGTTTGCGCGCCCTGTGAGTCCAGCTGGGGTTACAAGGGCACGCATGAGGTATGGTTGGAAGAAGGCAATGACTGGCTTTACCGGCACTTGCATAAAGCCGCCGACAGGATGTGCGAGCTGGCAGAAAGATTTCCTGACGCGCAGGGGGTACTGCGCCGGGCGCTTAACCAGATGGCCCGAGAACTTTTGCTGGCCCAGGCCTCGGACTGGGCCTTTATCATGAAAACAAGAACAAATGTCGGTTATGCCATAAATGAAACCAAGGATCACCTTGCCAGATTTACAAAAATTTATGAAGATATCAATAATAACTGCCTGGAGCTGCCCTGGCTGCATTGGATAGAGTATAAAGATAATATTTTCCCTGAAATTGACTATAGAGTATATTCATAATAGCGGCAGAAATCAATTATTTATGTTGTGAAATATTTTGAGGGAGAAAGTCTGTGTTTAAAAGAACTGTACTCGTAATTACGGCCTTACTTGTTTTGGTGCTCCCCGCAGGGGCGAAAACCCGCAAAGAAACTGTCGAGCTGGGACTGAAATGGCTTCTTACCCGGCAAAAAGAAGACGGGTCCTTTATGGAATATCCCGCCATCACAGCTCTTTGCGTCAGTTCTTTTCTGCGCAACGGTTTTACCGGAGAAACTCCTGCCGTAAAGAAGGGACTGGAATATATTCTTAAATGTGTAAAAGCTGACGGTTCAATTGCCATAGATAATATGAGCTGTTATAATACCTCCATTTGTTTAATGACCCTGAGCGAGGCCAGAGATCCAAAATACGCCGGAATAATACAAAAAGCCCGTGACTGGCTGAAAAAGATCCAGGTGGGCGCGGACGGAAGCGTGGAGTCGGCCGATAAATTTTATGGCGGTATCGGGTATGACAGTCATATGAAACCCGATCTTTCAAATCTTCAGCACGCTCTGGAAGCCCTCAGAGAGACCGTTACGGGGGATGATGTATTTTTGCTTACGGATCCCGGAAAAAAAAGCGACCGGGAGACTTTTGAACGGGCTATATTTTTCCTGTCCCGCTGCCAGAATATTAAAGCAACCAATGATCAAAAATGGACGGGTAATGACGGGGGTTTTGTTTATTCTCCGGACGGGGAAAGCAAAGCTACAGGATCAAAATCTTACGGCAGTATAACCTATGCCGGGCTTAAAAGTATGATCTATTGTAATGTAGATAAAACCGATCCCCGGGTCCTCGCGGCTTATAACTGGGTGCAAGCTAACTACACCCTGGAGGAAAATCCGGGTATGGGCGCGCAGGGGCTTTATTATTACTATCATACTCTTGTCAAAGCGTTCAAAACCCTGGGCGTAAATACCGTTAAGGATAAAAATGGCGTGGAACATTTATGGGCGAAAGAAATGGCGGAAAAAATGAGTGCTCTGCAGGCTCCGGAAGGCTGCTGGGTTAATAACGCCGAAAGATGGTGGGAAAGTAAAAAAGAACTTGCCACAGCTTATGCGCTGCTTACTTTGAGTTTCTGCGTGGAATAGGGTCCGGGTCTAAGGGGTATTTTACGCGGTAAGCTGCTTTAAAGGGGTCGTCATGCTTAAGAGGTTCCTGTTACTGGTATTTTTGTCAGTATATTTCTGTTATGGAGAGCCGTTCCTTCCCAGTTCCTTCCTGCACCAGCCCTTTTATTTTGAAGCTGAAACCTTAATTGCCGATTTTGACAGCAAAGTCCGGGACGGAGAATTTGAAGCCGCAGCCCGGGCCATGCAGGAAGGTATTGATAAGAGCGGTTCCCTGGTGGTCAATAATAAGAACTTTGAGTTTTCCTCGGCCCGCGCTTTTTTTACCGAAAAGCTCCTGAAAGCGGACGCAAAGACGCTCGCGGCCTACCGGATGCTTGCCGATCCCCGGGCTGAGGAGCTGTATAATAAAGCCGTGGCGGCCTCTGAAAAACAGGATTTTAAAAAAATACTGGATATCTATGGCGCGAGCTCTTATGCCGGGAAAGCCAGGCAATATCTTGCCGATCACTGCCTGGCAGAAGGGGATTTCGACGGGGCCCTGCAAAATCTCCGGGCCTTGAAGACGGTTACCGCTCAAGGACTGCTTAAGGCCGCATTTTGCCTGGAAAAACTTGAGAGAGAAAAAGAAGCGGTTGAGGCCTATAAAGAACTGGAAAATAAATTTAAAAATGAGGAAATTGAAGTTGAAGGCGTTAAGGTAATGGCCGGAGCATTTGCTCTGGAAAAGCTCAATTCCCTGTCCGGCCCAAAAAAACTTCCCGAACCGCTTTTTAAGAGCGGGAAAATAGCTTTAAAATGGGAAGGGCTCTCTCTTCCCGAAAATCCTTTTGAAGTGAGCGAGCCGGTTATTTCCGCAGGAAAAGTGCTCCTTGCCGTAGACAGGACCTTTTATGCCCTGGAGCCGGACTGGGGGCATACTGTTTTTCAGTCCTCGTATTTTGAATTCAAAAATACCGTAGAAGCCGGTTCTTTTCCCGCGCTTTGCGGGCCCGGGGTGGCCGCGGACGGGGAGCTTGCCGCGGTAAGGTATTTTACAACAAAAATAGCTTACAGCGTTTACGACCTGGAAAAAAAAGAAACCCAGCTGTATCTGACCCCGGAACAGTTGGGAGCCGAGAAAGGCAAATATAGCAGCAGCCTTAATCTTCCGGCGGTCAAAGATAACGCCGTCTTTATCGGCCTGCTTTCTACAAAAGATAAATTTTCCCAATGCTATCTGCTTAAAATGGGCAGGGGCAAAAGTGAGATAAAGTGGTCGGTATTTTTAGGCAGCGGGAATCAATCCGAGTTTTTGCTTGAAAATGCTCCGGCCCCGGTCATCTCCGGCGGGGATATTTTTGTGGAAACAAATCTGTTCACTCTCGCCTGCGTGGACAGGGAACTGGGAATCTTAAAATGGATCCTGGGCCTGCCGCCCGAAACCGAGCTTGGAAATGATGAACGGCTTTCTGAAAATAACCCGCCTTATAAAAATATGCTGGTGGACGGCGCCTCCGTGTATTACGCGCCCAAGCACCGGAAAAAAATACTGGCAATAGAAAAAGCCGCCGGCAGGAAGCTCTGGGAAATTTCCCGGAATTATTTTGAGTACCTGGTGGGGGAAAAGGGAGAAAATATCTTCACGGCCGATACCGCAAATATCTATAAAATAGACAAAAAAAGCGGAAAAAGAAGCTTCATATTCCGTTCCGTGGATAATGGAAACACGGGAAAAGTTGTTTATTATAAGGGTTATTTCTATTTCCCGGCCTCCAGGGGCGTCGGCATGGTGGATTTGGACGGCCAAAATTTCGTAAGGTATCCGCTTGCTTATTTCGTTAACAGGGTCTTTCCTTTTGAAAAGGGTTTGTTGATCTACGGGGAAAGAAAGCTTCATCTCTACGCGGACAGGGAAGAAACGGCCGCAAGCGCCAAACGGATCAAGGAAAATACCCCGGAATATATTCCTGCCTCTTACTGCCTTGCTCTGCTCTCCTGTTTTGACGGAAAGATAGAGGAAGGAAAAGCCCTGCTTAAAAAATTGCTTGCTCTCGGTGAGTTTGCCGGAAAAGAGGTTATCAAAGCCAGGCTGGAAAGCCTGGAGTTTGAAGAAGCCCAGGCGGCATTTTTAGCGGGGGATCTTAAAACCAGCCGTGAAATACTTGAAAAATTAGAGAGTGCCGGGGATTATCAGGCCCGGGTGGCGTGGCTGCTGCTTCAGGTTCTTGAAAAAGAGGGTGAAAAAGCCGGTATTAACGGGTATTACGAAAAAATAATTAAAGAGGGAAAAGGAAAATACTTTGAGCCGGAACCCGGGCTGGAGCTGGCCGAGGATTACTATGGCAGGGTAAAACTGCAGAGAACAAAAGAATATTTTCCTCCGGAGGCCGGGCCGGGTAAAAGCAATGTTGAACTGGCTTCTAAACCCCTGTGGGAAACAAAAAGGATCAGCGCCACGGGTTACGTTAGGCCGTTCCTGCTGCACAATAATTTGTATTTTGCCGGCACTTCCGGCTTTTCAAAGCTTGAACTGGAAACGGGGAAACTGGCCGGCGAGCCGCTTAAAGCCAAAAAAAAACCGCCTGAAGCCGGCTTCGTCAGATACGGTTTTTATCCGGAATCTTCGGCCGGAGACGACGCTATGATCTATTTCTGCATGCCCAACAATTCAATTTTCGGGATAGAGCCCGGCTCCAGGGCCTTGAATTTTGAGTGGTATCCGGAGAAAAAGATCAGCCAGAACTTTCTGCCTGAGAGTTTGGCGGTTACCGCGGGCCTGCTTGTTTTGTATGATCCTTTTTCCGGGCTTCTTGCCCTGGAAAGGAAAAGCACCCTGAAGGCCTATGAAATAAAAGGGGAATATTCCAGGCCCTGTTTTTATAACGAGTTCATACTCGCCGTAGAAAAGCGGACCATGATACTAAAATGTTTCGAAGCGGCCACGGGCTTGAAGAAATGGGAGCTTAATTTGCAGGCCGGAATGCAGAATTTAGAAATAAAATGTGATGCAACTTTTATTTACATTATTCTTGAAGAAGGTGTAATATATAAGATAAAGCAGTCCAGCGGGTATCAGCTTTTGGTGAAAAAGCTCAAAAGCGACAGCGGGGGCTGGGATTTTTATCCCGCGGCAATGTCCCTGGACTCTATTTTTATCAACGCCGGCAGGTATATTTATTGCATTGAAAAGGAACTGCTGGAAATAAGATGGAAACGTGATACGTTTTCCGCCTACAGAAATGAAGCCAAACCTGCGCCTAAAAAAGGCCAGTTTGAAATAGGCAAACCCGTTCTGGTACAAAAACCGGCGGAAAGGCAGATAGACGTGAGCTGGCTTTATCTGCTGGGTTCAAGGCTCCTTGCCCGCACGGGGGAATTTATAGAAGTGTATGATACCGAGACCGGAAAACCGGAGCTTTGGCTGGAAAAGGCTTTTCAACTGGCCTCAAAAGACAATTTCAGCCCCCTTGACTGTTATTATTGTAATAATAATCTTGTTATAGTGAACAACGGAACCGCGGTATGTTTCAGCGGAACGCAAACGCCGGGGGAACAGGACCGGAAGACGGGTAAAAATAAAAAAAAGTAATACTGGAGGAATTTATGGCAAAAGAAAAAGACCTGGAAGTGAACAAAGAAGACCTTGCGGCCATTGAAGAGTTGAGGGAAGCCCACGCCAGGATAAAAACCGAACTGGCCAAGGTCATAGTCGGGCAGGACAGGGTCATTGATGAACTTTTGATCTGTATCTTTTCAAGGGGGCATGTATTACTTGAAGGTGTACCGGGCCTGGCCAAGACCCTTATCATAAGCACCCTCTCGCAAGCCCTCTCCCTGAAATTTAAACGTATCCAGTTCACCCCTGATCTTATGCCTTCGGATATTACGGGTACCGAGGTTATTCAGGAAGACCGGGCGACCAAGGAAAGGGAATTTAAGTTCCTGATGGGCCCTATTTTTTCAAATATCATCCTTGCTGACGAAATAAACCGCGCTCCGCCCAAGACCCAGGCGGCTCTGCTTGAAGCCATGCAGGAACACAGGGTCTCTACGGGCGGTAAAACTTATGTCCTGGAGGAACCTTTCTTTGTCCTGGCCACGCAGAACCCGGTCGAACAGGAGGGTACCTATCCCCTGCCGGAAGCCCAGCTTGACCGTTTTATGTTTAAGACCCAGGTGGGTTATCCTTCGGAAGAGGAAGAACTGAAGATCATGCGCTCCACCACTTCAGGGTTTAAACCCAAACTTGAGCATATTATGGACGGAAAAACAATAATTCAGCTTCAAGACCTGGTCAGGAAAGTGCCTATCGCCGAGCATGTGATCAAGTACGCGTACAATCTCGTGAAATACACGCGCCCTGTCGGCGAAAAGATCCCGGAATTTATTAAAGAATATGTAAGCTGGGGTGCTGGGCCCCGCGCGAGCCAGTATTTGATCCTGGGCGGCAAGGCCCGGGCGATCCTTATGGGGCGTTACTACGTATCCTGTGATGATATCGAAGCCGTGGCCCACGCTGTTTTACGGCACAGAGTTTTGCTCAATTTTACCGCCGAGTCCGAGGGTATAGATACAGAAAATATAATAGACCGTATCCTTGCGTCCGTATCCAAGACGACAAAGTAAAGATTTGTTAAGTTAAAGAAGCCGGAACATTCGGGCTGAAATAGAGAGAAGAGCGTCTTAAATCTGTGTCATCTCTGTTTTATCAGTGTCATCAGTCCCGAAATCCGCCTAAAGGATTATTGATAATATTTGTGTCAGTGACAATTTATCTAATTCAGATTTCGGGACAGGTGCAGGAATGACGCAAGTTTATAAAAAATATTTAGATCCCCGGGTCTTAAACCGTGTTTCCGCGCTGGAACTTAAGGCCCGCCAGGTGGTGGAGGGCATAATAACGGGCTTACACAAAAGCCCCTATCACGGCATCTCCGTGGAATTTGCAGAACACCGTGAATATGTACCGGGGGATGAAATAAAGCATATTGACTGGCGGGTCTACGCCCGCTCCGACAGGTTTTTTATAAAACAATACGAAGAAGAAACAAATATGCGCTGTTACCTGCTTCTTGATTCCAGCGAGTCCATGCTCTACGGCAGCAACAAGACGTCCAAGCTGGAATACAGTTCTCTGCTTGCCGCTTCTTTGAGCTATCTCCTTTTACAGCAAAGGGATTCCTGCGGCCTGGTCACTTTTGACAGCGAGATCAGGAATTATCTGCCGCCGAGAAATAATCCCAAACACTTCAATCTTATTCTGCGTGAATTGGAACTGGCAAAGAACGGGGCGAAGACCGATATTGGCAAAGTGTTCCATGATCTCGCGGAACGGTTCAAGAAGAGGGGCCTGGTCATAATTATTTCTGATCTGCTGTGTGATGTTGAAAAGATCCTGCTGGGATTATCCCATTTTAAACACAAAAAACACGAAGTTATAGTGTTTCACGTCCTGGACCGCGCTGAGTTAACTTTTCCTTTTGAGGATATGACACTTTTTAAAGGTTACGAGGAAAAAGGTGATATTCTCGCGGAAGCCTGGACGCTAAAACAGGGTTATCTTGAGAATCTAAATAATTTTATGGCAGAAATTAAAAGAAATTGTCTGGGAAAAAGAGTAGATTACGTCCCCATGGTTACCGATGAACCGCTGGAACTTAAATTGAGCAAATATTTGACTACTAGAATAGGAAGGCGTTGATGTTCGGTTTGTCAATTCTAAATCCGTTCCTGCTTTTTTTCTGCGCGCTTGCCTCTATTCCTGTGCTTATACACATGTTCCACCGCCTCCGCTTTAAGGAAGTACGGTGGGCCGCTATGGACTTTCTTCTTAAGGCGCAAAAAAAATCTAAGAGCCTGTTAAAGCTCCGTCATTTGATACTCCTGCTTTTAAGGTGCCTCTCCATAGTGCTTATTGTTTTTGCTGTCAGCCAGCCCCTCATAAAAGCGCCCCCGGGGCTGGGCCTTGCGGGCAGGTCTTCCACTTATTGCGTCATAATAATAGATAACTCCTACAGTATGGGGGAAAAGCAGGGGAACGCCCAGCTTTTTGACAGGGCAAAAGAAAAGGCCGCGGATATTGCCGGGATGCTTAAAACCGGAGATTCTCTCTCTCTTGTAACCGCAGGTTGGAAAGCCCGGGCTGTTATCGGCGAGCCGACCTACCAGCTTTCCGCCGCGAAGCAGGAACTCCGGAACCTTAAGCTCGGGAATGCCGGAAATGATCTTGGCGGGGCTCTGCACCTGGCCGCGGAACTTATAAAGAAAAAAAATGAAGTTTCAAAAGAGATCTATATTATTACGGACTGCCAGGCAACCGCTTTCAGGACGGAAGAAAAAGACATAAAGAATGCTTTTGAGGAACTTTCCGGCAAGGCCGCTATCTTTCTGGTCAAGACGGGAGCCGCCGGTTCCGGTAACAATGCGGTTGCCAATGTGAGTTTTTCCCGCGAGCTGGTGGATATGATAATGCCGGTGCGGATAACCGCGGAAGTTACAAATTATGGCAAGAAAGATTCACTTGATTGCATAGCCAGCCTCTATATTGAAGATAAACTTAAGGACAGCAAGCGGCTGCTTATACGTTCCGGGAAAACCGAACCCGTCGCTTTTTATCATAAGTTTACGGACAGCGGAATAAATACCGGCTATATTGAAATATCCGCGGATCCTCTGATGAAAGATAACCGCGCTTATTTTTGCGTTAATGTAAAAGGCGCCGTACCCGTGCTTATCGTGGACGGCAAGCCCGGAAAAAAGAGATTTGAAGGAGAAAGCGGTTTTCTTTCTTTTGTTTTCAGCCCTTTCGGGCCGGAAGATATAGGCAAGCGGAACGTGATCTCTGCGAGTGTCAAAGATTTCAGGCTGCTTTCGGCGGACGCCGTCAACCAGGCGAAAGTGGTCGTGCTTTCGAATATTTCGTTCTTACCCGAAGAAGCCGTGCCCCCGCTTGACAGTTTTGTAAGAGCCGGGAACGGGGTCTTGATCTTTGCCGGCGACCTGACCAATCCGCAGTATCTGAATACCCGTTTTTACAGGGAAAAAAGCGGTATCCTGCCTTGCGTTATAGGCGAAAAAGTTGCTCCCGTAAAGGAGGGCAGCACATTTTTTATAGAAAAAGTAAATACCGAGCACCCTCTCTTTTCAAAATTCAAAGAATCTGAAATTAAAGAACTCAAAAAAACGCGTTTTTCCGGTTTCTATGAACTGAAATATGATGCCGCGGACCCGAGTGTTACCGTGCTCGCTTCTTTTAATAACGGCATGCCTGCCATCGTGGCCAAGAAATGCGGCAAGGGAAATACAATAATAATCGCGACCGGGGCCAACCGGCGGTGGAGTGATCTGGTCATCAAGCCCATGTTCCTGCCCTTTATGTACGAAGCGGTCTATTTTCTTTCAAGCGGCACGGAGGAAAGGCGGAACTTAAAAATAGGCGATAAGATATCCCGCACTATCTCCTTTTTGGAAGCTCAGGGCGTGAGGCTTATGACCCCAGATAACCGGCAGGCAGTTTACAGGTCTTCGATCAGCCCGGAAGGCAGAGTACTGGATTTTGACGGAACGGATGAACCGGGGTTTTACAGGCTGCAGCTCGGAGAAAAAAATGACGCTTACGCCGTAAATCTGGACACTAAATATGAATCCGATACCGAACGCGTGGATAGGGCGTTGCTTCAAAAGCTCGGACCTAAAGAAAAATTTTTCATTATTGAAGAGGGCGCGGATACCCGGCAGCTTATAACCCAGGGCCGAAAAGGCATAGGTATCTGGAAGGAACTTCTGCTGCTCGCGGTCCTGCTGCTGGCTCTGGAATCTTATCTTGCTTATCGCTTCGGGAAAAGGACTTAAAATGGGCGACTTTTTTCTTAAAATAATCGGCATAAGCACCGAAAGCGGTTCCGGGATAGATTCTTTCGGCTTTAACCTGATGAACCGGGGCGCCCTGTACTGGGTGCTGCCGCTCGGGCTTATCTTATTTGCTCTTATTATATTGCTCTATATCCGGGAGCTGCAGACGGTCCGCCTGCGGGTCCGGCTGGTGCTGGCTGCGTTAAGGCTTGCCGCGCTCTTTTTTATACTTTTTGTCCTGCTGGAACCCGTGCTGGTGGTGGAGCAGGCGAGCTATCATAAACCTTTTGCGGTCGTGCTGGTGGACCGGTCGGTTTCTATGTCTATAAATGATGAACAGGGTGTAAGAATGACGCTGGCCAATAATATACTGAATGACCGGGCGGCGGCAATGCTTAAGAAGCTTGAAAATAAATATCAAATGAAGCTGTATGCTTTCTCCGGAGAACCTGTTGAACTGGATTATGAAAAAGAAAGAAAGCAGGAACGCATAAATATAAATGTTGATAAAAACGGTTATTCCACGGCTATCGGCGTGGCCTTAAAAAAAGCTCTGGATGACCTGACCGGACAGCCGGTTGCGGGCATTGTTCTTATAACCGACGGAGGCAGTAACTCCGGGGATGAACCGGTGGAAGTGGCCAAGTTGGCGGGAGAAAAGGGCATACCGGTATATCCTGTCGGGGTGGGAGATGCCAGGATAAAGAAAGACGTAATGATAACCAATGTTTTCTCGGAAGAAACTGTCACCAAAGGCGATGTGGTCAATATGACCGCCACCCTGGAAGCCCGGGGCTATGGCACGCTTAACACATTCGTAAGAGTTATGCTTAAAGACAAGCTTCTGAAAGAAGAAAAGGTTACCCTTACCGCGGCCGGCAGCAGCGGAAAAGCGGAGGTTAATCTTAATTTTCTGGCCGAGGACGCGGGAGAAAATAACTATACGGTGGCCGTGCCGCTCCAGAGCGGGGAGCTCTCCGAGGAAAATAATAAAAAAACCGTAAGGATAAAAGTTACGGACGATAAACTCAAAGTGCTTTATGTTGACGGCTATCCCAGATGGCTTTACAGGTATCTGGTCCGTTCTTTAAAGCGCGACAAGAGCGTAAGCCTGAGCGGAATACTGGAAACCGCCAACCCTAATGAATTTTGTGAAGGAAATATTCCCATTCAGGGCTTTCCCCGGACAAGAGAGCAGCTTTTTGATTATGATGTTCTTATAATAGGCGACGTGAGCAGGAATTATTTTTCAGCTTCCCAGCTGGAGCTGGTCAAGGCCTTTGTTTCTGAAAAGGGAGGCGGAGTATTTTTCCTTCCCGGAGAAAAATGGTCTTTGGCCGCGGGCCGGGTCCCGGAACTTGAAAGGCTTTTTCCGCTGGAACTTGAAAGCGGCGCTTTAAGTTCTCCCGTTCCTTTTAAGATAGGGTTGGAGCAGGACGGAAAAAACAGCCCGTTTTTCCTTATAGAAGATTCAGAAAGGCTGAATGAAAGAGCCTGGGGGAATCTGGAAGGCGTTTACTGGGCTTTGAAGAGTGCCAGAGAAAAACCCGGCGCTGTTGTTTACGCGAAATACCGGGGCGTGAAAGCCGGTTCAAATGTTTTTGCCGCTTCCCAGCGTCTCGGGCGAGGGAAAGTAATGCTCTTTACTTCAGATGATATCTGGAGATGGCGTTATAAAAATGAAAATAAATATTTTTACAGGGTCTTCGGACAGTGTATACGCTGGCTGGGCCCCGAAAAAGCCGCTTCGGAAGATAAGTACCTGAAATTAACCACGGATAAAAAGAAATACCTGGCCGGGGAAAGAGTGTTTGTGACCGCGAGGATAACCGGGCCGGGGTATGCCGGAATTAAAGAAGCCGAAGTGCCGGCATTCTACGCCGGCAGCGACAGCAAGCGCGAGGCCTTCACGCTCGTGCGCCTGGCAAAAGATTCCAATATTTATACCGGTGAATTTGTCCCCGTGCTGGGAGGTTCCTGCAAAATATGGGTGGAACATCCTTCTTTGCCGGCTGAAGTCAAAAATGTAAAAGCGGAAATAGCGGTAGAGATCCCAAATATGGAATTTGAAGCGCCTGAACTTAACGAAAGCATGCTCAAAAAGATCGCGGAGGCCTCTGAAGGGGAATATTTTAGATATTCGGCTTCCGGCGGGGTGGCGGATAAGATAATAAAAGCAAAACCCAAGGTGACCATCCGGACGGAGAAAGGCCTTAAAGACTCATCCTTTGTAATATTATTTTTTGTAATCCTTGTTGCGCTGGAATGGTATTTTAGAAGGAAAAAGAATATGCTATAAGCGCCCAAAAGCGGGCGCTGATGGCACAGATGGGTAGTGAGATGACACTGATAAGATAGAAAATTTGTAGTTGCCTCATTTATGAGGCGGGAAAAGGAGCCGGAGATACTTGAATAGTTGAGACCGGGCGCTTGGAAATGGTACATGGACAAATTGGGGAAAGTAATGTAGAATTGTGAATTAAGGACGAAAATATGGAAAAAGACAGGATACAGGCAAAAATAAACGCGGTGCGGAAATACTGGAAAACCCTTATACTTCTGGAAGGGCTTGAAATTACGGTACTTTCGCTTCTGGTTGTACTGGTCTTCGGGTTCTATGTTGACATGATCTTTAAATTGAATTATCTGGGAAGGCATATACTCGCGGCCGGCAGTTTGCTTGTACTGCTCGCTTCGGTGGTATTTTACATAATATTACCCGCTATGAAGAAAATTGATGAAGATACCATAGCGCTGACGCTTGAGGAAAAGAATCCCGAGCTGAAATCAATGCTTATTTCCGCTATCCAGCTGAAAAGGGAAAACCTGCCCGAGGACCTTAGAGGTTCCCCGCAGATGATAGAGGCCCTGCACCTGGAGACGCTCAAACATGTAAAAGATATACACTATTCCAAGGTCTATAAACGGCTCCGCTTGTTGATCCTCGCCTTATTTTTTATCGGCGGCGCGGCCGCGGCCGTTAAATACTCCGCCTCCTATCCTGAAGCGGTAAAGACCTGGTTTTTGCGGGTCCTGAAACCCGGGGCGGATATTGCGCCCTTCTCCTTTACAAAAATAGAGGTGGAACCCAAGAGCAAGGCCGTGCTCAGAGGGGAAAATGTCAAAATAAACGTCGAGCTCAGCGGTGAGTTGAAGGACAGCGCGGGCCTTCATATAAGACAGGAGGGCGGTGAATGGGAAGCGCTCTCTCTGAAGAAGACCGGCCCGGGCAAATTTGAGTATGAATTTATAGGGGTGGTCAATTCTTTCAGATATTTCGTTACCGCCGGCGACGGCAGGTCAAATCAATATGACCTGCTGGCAAAAGAGAGGCCGGCAATTATCAAGACCGTGCTCCGCTATTTTTTCCCTGATTATACCAGGGCAGCGCCTAAAAGCGACGATATGCCCGGAGGCGATATCACGGCTCTGATAGGCACCCGGGTCCAGCTGGAATGCACGGCCAACACCGCGCTCCAGGAAGGGTTCCTGGAGTTTGCCGACGGCACAAATATTAAGTTCCGCATAGGCGGCGGCGTCGAGCTTAGCGCGGGCCTGACGGTCAGTAAAGACACCTCGTTTAAGCTCAAACTAAAAAGCCTTGAAGGATTCTCAAATATTAATCCCCCTGAATTTTTGGTAAGAGCTTTACCGGATAATCCACCGGTCTGCGAGCTTTCGGCGCCGGCAGATGATATCTCTGTCACCAGGATAGCCACGGTCACTTTGGTTTACGGAGCCGCGGATGACTTTGAAGTGACTAAAATGTTCCTTAAATATAAGATCTCCGGCAGTGAAACATTTACCCAGGTGCCTTTAAAAATGAAAAGATCCGGTAAGTCAGTTTCCGGCACCTACGAGTTTCAGTTAAGGAACCTGCCGCTGGAACCGGGAAAGAAAATTGAATATTACCTGACCGCGGTAGATAATAATCCCGCGCCTCCCGGAGTGGGCGAGTCGTTAAGGCGGAATATTGCCATAATAGATAAAGCCGAAGTTATGGTCAAGATAAGGCAGGAAGAACAGAAGATAAGAACGGAGATCCAGGAAGTTATTGAGATCCAAAATGCCGCTAAAAGCAAGGTTGACGCGGTTAAAAACACGGCAAAAATAGGGGACAAGGAAAAGGAAGCTGCCGCTAATTCTTCGCTTGATCAAAAAGACGCGGCGGCAAAAACAGGTTCTATAGCTGACAAAATGAAAGATCTCATAAAGATGAGAAAAAGCAATGAACTGGCCAATACGACGGAACTTGAGAGCCGTGAAAATATGCAGAAAGAAATGGAGGACCTGTCCGGCCGGCAGATGAGGAACACTGCCGATGATCTTTCAAGAGTTTCCCTGGAGCGGGATACGAAAAAGGCAAAAAGCGGCCTAAAAGATGTTTCCGGAAAACAGCAGGAGATGGTCAAAGAGCTTGAAAAGATAAGAGATGCGCTCGGAAAAACAGATATTATTGAAGAACTTATCGCAGAAGCCCAGAAAATACTTGTCGGCCAGCGTTCGCTCTCCCAGCGTTCCCGGGAACTGGCCAAAAAAACTCTCGGGCTTGCGGCCTCTGATCTTAAAGAAGCAGACAGCCTTGTCCTGCAGGAACTGTCTGACGGGGAGAAAAAACTTAAAGAAAATGTGAACAGCATGGACAGCAAGACCCTGCAGGCCTCAAAAGACAAAGATTTGGTACAAACAGACCCCGAGACAGCCCGGGGGCTTGCGGACATTGACACGCAGTATGTGCCTCTGGAAAAAGAACTGGAGAAGGCGGCGGGTTACATAATGAATGCCCGGTTCGGCACGGCTTCCGGGGAACAGGAAAAAGTGGAAGAGGACCTTAAGAAGCTGGTAAATGATCTTGAAAAACTCCGGCGCAAGCACAACTTGCAGGAAGCACAGGCGGATCCTGACACAAAAGCGCTCACGGACCTGCAAAATGCGCTTGATTCGGCAAGGCAGGCCGCGGATATGCAGGCGGATATAAACAGCAAGGCGCAGAAACAGGGCGAGTTGAATGAATCAGACAGCAATGCCATGAAAGAACTTTCAAAACAGGAAAATGATGTTAAGAACCTGGTAGAAGACGCGGCGCAGAAAATGGAAAAAAATCAGGAGGCCAAAGAGCCTGCCAAACAGATGGGCGATCTGGCCCGGGACCTGGAGAAAGCCAAAAGCCGTTTAAATCAAAATGACGCGGGGAAGGATACGCAGGGCCTGCTGCAGGGAATTCAGGAACAGTTGAACAAAACAATAGGGGATATGGCAAAAATAGAAAGCAAAACAGGCGGCCGGCAGGAAGCCGGAAAAGAAGAAGGCCCGGGCCCGGGCGAAAAAGGCGAGCAGGGCAAGGAAAAAGGCCAGCAGGGCGGAGACGGAAAAAAAGGCAGCGACCCGAATATGGCCGGCCGGGCCGGCTCCCAGAAAGAAGCGAATATGGAAGCTACAAGCTGGGGCGACCTGCCCGCGGAAGTACAGAAGAATATGATAGACACCATGAAAGACCAGGTCCCCGTGGAATATATCGATATGATAAAGGGGTATTACAGGAAACTCTCGGAAGAAGGGGATGCAAAATGAAAATAAATTATTCCGGGCTTTTTCTGCTGGCTGTTCTTCTCCTGCCTTCCTCTGTGGTCCCGGCGGACCGCGATTATCTCGGGACTCCCGCAAGCGAAAAAGCCGCGGACCGCGCGCTGGAATGGCTCGCTAAAAATCAGCTTGGTGACGGCAGTTACGGAAAACTGACCCTCGGCACAAATCCCGCGATAATCGGCTTTGCCGGCCTGGCTTTTCTTGCCGGCGGCAGCGTACCTGGACGGGGCAAGTACGGTAAAAATGTCAAGAACATAGGGGATTATCTTTCCGCGCTGCAGAGTAAAAATCCAAAAACCAACGGTTTGCTGGGTAAGACCATGTATGAACACGGTTTTGCCACGGTGGCCATGTGCGAGATCTACGGCATGTCCAAAAACGAAGAATATAAGAAAGTTGTGCAGGATGCCGTTAATCTTATCCTGATCTGCCAGAATGCGAAAGGCGGCTGGCGGTATTCGCCGCGAATTGCCGATGACGATGTTACGGTCACTTCCTGCCAGGTGCAGGCGCTCCGGGCGGCAAGGGATGTAGGTATAGTGATACCTAAAGAAACAATTCAAAAGGCGTCCGCTTATCTGGTTTCCTGCAGTTCTGCCAACGGGAGCATGTCTTACCAGCCGGGCCAGGGCGGGGGCGGGATAGAACGGACCGGGGCCGGGGTGCTTTCAATGATGGCGCTTGGCGACTATACTTCAAAAGAAGTCGAAAAAGGCGCTGATTTTATCTTAAAATCGCGCTTTAGCGAAGCGAGTAATCATTATTATTACGGCCTGTATTATTGTGATCAGGTAATGTTCCAGAAGGGCGGGGAATACTGGAAAAGCTGGTACAGCCAGGTAAGAGAAACACTGATAACTATTCAAAAAGGCGACGGTAGTTTTGCCAGTCCCGGCTACGGCGAGGTTTACGCGACAGCCCTTGCGGCCCTGGCGCTGGAACTTCCTTACGGTTACCTGCCGCTTTTCGAAAGGTAGAAATGACAAAAAGAGCCCTCCTTCTCTTAATAACCTGGAGTTCCCTGCTTTGCGCGGACAATTTTGTCCTGTACAGCGGGGGGGCTGTTTCAGGAAAGCTTCTGACCATTAAGGACAACGAGGCCGTCTATAGAAAAGACCGTACTCCTGCGGAGCCAAAGATAATATTTGAGAAAAGGTCCCTGGTTAACGAAATTTCCCGGCTGGAGATAAAACTTGATAAGAGGCCGGAACTCAAAAAACAGCCTGTAACCGCCCTGCTTGTGAACGGCGACCGGCTCGGCGGTGAAATTATAGAACTGAACGGCAGCACTTTTATTATGAAGACCCCGTTCGGCGAAGTAACGCTCGTAACGAACACTCTCCTTGCTTTGGTTTTTGCCGAAAACAACGCGCCGCTCCCGGTAGATAAAAATTATACCACGCTGATTCTCAAGAACGGCGACGAGTTAAAATGCAAGCTGAAGGAGATCAAGGACGGGAAGGTGCTGGTGAGCAGTGATTTGGGCGAATTGGAATTGTCCTTTGACAGGATAAATATGCTGGTTTTGGTGGCGGCCGGAAAACTGGATTTCCGCGGAAAAGATTTTATTTCCGTGCTCGAACTTATTAACGGCGACAGATATTCCGGCAGGTATTTGAGTTTTTCGGGGACCAGGTTCAGGCTGGAACCCATGTGGGCGCTTAAGGCCAGGCAGGCCGTCTATGAGTTTGACCAGGCCGTTGTGGACAATCTTACCTTTAAGAACTCCGGGGTGGTGTTCTTATCGGATCTTGAGCCCGAAACGGTAAAGGAAACACCCTATTTTGATTTTCACCTGCGCTGGAAAAAAGACACGAATATCAAGGGGCAGCCGCTCAGGCTAAATTCAACGGAATATAAAAAAGGTATATCCTGCCAGAGCCGGACGGAATTTACCTACAAACTTGACAGTGAATATTCTGTTTTCAAATCTGCCTGCGGCATAGAGAATTCTGCGGTAACAGGTTCCGCAGGCCTGAAAATTACCGCCGACGGTAAAATACTGTTTGAAAATAAATTGAAGAAAGGTGAAGCTCCGCTGGCGCTGGACCTGGAGGTTAAGAGCGTAAAAGAGCTGAAAATATTAGTTGATTTCGGGGAGGCCGGAGATTCCGGGGCCTTTGTTTCCCTGGGAAACCCCATGCTGGTGAAAGTGACGGAAGGTAAGGAGGAAGCGGTTAAGATCTCCGAAGGTGTATTCCGTATAGGACAGGTGCTTATAGATAAAAATAAACGCGAGGTAAGTTTTCCGGCAAAAATTGAGGCCAGGGCGGGACTTATTGAATATCTCGCGGTCCACACGGAAGGCAAGACCTATGAGGCGGAATTGAGCACTGAAGCCCGGCCCGTGCACCTGCAGGTAGCCCTTATCATGCTGGGGCTGCAATACGGACAAAATATCAATTTCAGGAATGAGGCCCTTGAGCCAAAAGGCGGTAAAGTTGAGATCTTTGTGGAAGACGGGGAAAAGCGCCTCGAAATGAAAGATGTTATTTATGACCGGGTCAGGAAAACCGGCCTTGAAGGCGGGGAGTTCATATTTTCAGGAAGTAAATTCGCGGCCGGCTATTTTCTTGCCGAACAGGAAGGTTCGCTTATCTCCTTATTTAAAGATCCCGGAGCGGTCATTGTTTACAATAATCCCACCGCTTCGGATGCTACGGGCTATTCCGCTTACGACGCTGCTTCCCGGAACCTGCCGGCGGCCGCAAAACCGGTAACAGTGATAATAAAACCAAAATAATTGTTATTAAATAAAGGAGAAAAATATGAAAAATGAAATAACCCTGAATGCGCTCGCGAAAATGATAGACCATTCTCTTCTGCATCCCACCATGACCGATGAAATAATAGAAAAGGGCTGTCAGATCGCGAAGAAATATTCCACGGCGACCGTATGCGTAAAACCTTACGCGGTGGAAATGGCGGTTAAATTATTGAAGGGCTCGGAAACTAAGGTCTGTTCGGTTGTGACTTTTCCGCACGGCAACAGTACCACGAAAAACAAATGCCTGGAGACGGAAGAAGCTTGCAAGCTGGGAGCCGCGGAAATTGACATGGTCGCAAATATCGGAAAAGTGCTTGGCGGGGATCTTGCTTATGTCGAAGCTGAAATAAGAGCGGTAAATGAGGTCTGTCTCAATAACCGGGCAATTCTGAAGGTTATTTTTGAAAATGATTATCTACAGGACCGGCATATCATAGAATTGTGCGGTATCTGCGCGAAGGTGAAACCTGCGTTCGTAAAGACCTCTACGGGCTACGGCTTTGTAAAGCAGGCAAACGGCATGTATAATTACAAGGGCGCAACCCTGGAACATCTCAAACTGATGCGGAAGCACTGTCCTCCTGAGGTCCAAATAAAAGCCGCGGGGGGCGTCAGGTCTCTTGAGGAATTATTAAAAGTAAGAGAACTCGGAGTTACCAGGATCGGCGCGACCGCTACGGAGGCAATTCTGGAAGAAGCAAAAAAACGGGGTTTCAATTAAAGGTCAGGGCCAAAAAAATATCAGGTAAACGGGGAGCCGGAATATGTTTTCTGAAAAACGTTATGAAAAAATGCCGTACCGCCGCTGCGGCCGCAGCGGCCTGAAGCTGCCGGCGCTGTCGCTGGGCTGCTGGCACAATTTTGGCGCCCGGGCCGATGCCGCCGAGGCAAGGAAGATGCTGCACCGGGCTTTTGACCTCGGGATCACGCACTTCGACCTGGCCAACAACTACGGGCCGCCTCCCGGCAGTGCTGAAGCTTTTGTGGGCAGGATACTCGCGAAAGATTTTCGCAGTTACCGGGATGAACTGATAATATCAACCAAAGCCGGCTGGGGCATGTGGCCGGGGCCTTACGGCGATTGGGGTTCTAGAAAATATATGCTGGCCAGTCTGGACCGGTCGCTAAAGCGGTTGGGGCTTGCGTATGTGGATATTTATTATTCGCACCGGCCGGACCCGGAAACACCGCTGGAAGAGACCCTAGGCGCTTTAGACAGCGCCGTGCGGGCGGGTAAAGCACTTTATGCCGGTATCAGCAGTTACAACGGGGAAATGACGGCGGCGGCTATGAAGATAGCCGGGGACCTGCGCACTCCGCTTATTATTCATCAGCCGGCTTACTCGATGTTGAACCGGGGTGTGGAAAGCGATTTGTTTCCGCAAACACGCCGGCTCGGATTGGGTGTCATAGCTTTTTGCCCGTTATCCCAGGGGCTCTTGACGGATAAATACCTGCAGGGCATTCCCCGGAATTCCAGGGCCGCGCAGCCGGGAAATTCTCTAAAAGAAAAAAGTTTAACGCCGGAAAAGCTGGAAAAAGTAAGGAAGCTGAACGAGCTGGCCCGGAAACGGGGCCAGAGTATGGCACAAATGGCCCTGGCCTGGGTACTGCGCGATGAGGCGGTCACCAGTGCTTTGATAGGCGCAAGCCGGGTAAGTCAGGTAGAGGAAAATGTTGCCGCGCTTTCAGGCCTGCAATTTGGTACGGAAGAACTGGCGGAAATAGATAAGATCCTGGCGGGTTGAATGGCCATCTGGAGACAGATAACCTGGTAGTGTCAAACAGATAATGAAAGATATTGGGAAAAATGCAGACTTGTGATAATGGAAGTAGTTATCTGCATAGCTTTGTCATCCTGCCTGTCCGCCTGTGGAGGAAGCGCTTTTGACGAAGGATCTCTGTATTTTAAGTCTGAAAAGCAGAGATGTTTCGCCAAGAGAAAAATGGCTCAACATGACAAGAAAAAGACGAGTTAGGCAGTCAAAATCCTAAGAATTTCTTGTTAAAACAGATTTAAAAAGATATTTACTAAAAGAAGTTTGACAATATCGATTACCCGTTGAAAAAGTAATCAGGGTGCTTTTCAGGACAAAGAAATGCTTATGCTCCTGCCTTCAGAGAGCCTGACCGGTTTCTTAAATATTTTTATCTTATTTCTTATTTTTAATTCCTTAAGTTCCAGGTTTCCGCCAAGCACCGAGAGTTCAGCTCCGGTTTTTTTTATTTTCACCGTACCAAAAGCCCCGTCTATGGACCAAAAACATTTAAAAGCCCCCTTAACATTTAGTTTGGGATCAAAGCCCAGCATTTTGCTCCGCATATCGTATTTGAAGCCGGAGAGGGAGAGCAGGAGAGCGTAGGAGGCCATTGAACGGGCATAGTTGGACCCGCATTCAAATTCGTTCCAGGGGTTCCTTTTCTCACCGTCATACCTTGCGCGCACCGCGCCGGCCAGCTTGAGGCCTTCTTTAACAAGGCCTTCCTGTATCATGTGTGAGGCCGCGGCGTATTCAAAACCGTGCATGGTTTCTTCTGCGTATGGCGCCGGAACCAGGGGTTTCCTTTTGCCTTTGGGATACTCCGCTATTACCGTTCCGGCTTCGTCATTCAGACAATATAGCCGGCAGGGGTTTGTAAAATCCCGCATGGAGCTCTTGAAGTTATATTTGTAGATGGAAGCCAGCGCCTTTTTTACCAGGCCTTTTTCAAATATTTCACCCAGGCCGCAAAGATTCGCGTGCCACTGCGCCGAAACCTGGTCTATCCCGCAGCCCTCGCCCAGCTGGTATTTTATCTCCTTATGCTCGCGGTCCCAATAGGCCTGTAGTGCGGTTGTTCCGAGCAAGGTCTTATCTTTGCCTGTGTATTTTTCAAGGAGCCGCCTGTCTTCAAGATCTATGTTTTGCTGAAAATACTCCCCGTTGAAAAGGTACTTGTTCGCGTAAGCTCTGCCCTTTTCAAATAAGGCGCGGTATTCAAGAGCCGTCCCGGGTTCCTGCAGAGATTCCGCTATTTCAGCCGCGGCTTTTAACGCTGCAAGATAAAAACCCGAGAGCCAGGAATTAGGCCCGAAGAGTTCCATATCCAGGGTGTGATGCTGCCTGCCTTCAAGAATTCCGTCCCTGTCGGCATCCCATTTGTCGGTATTTGTTTCAGCCCAGGCAAATTCAACCGCTTTTTTTATCGCAGGCCAGTGGCCTTTCAGCCATTTATCATTACCAGAAATCTTCCATTCCCGGTACATCTTTATTACATCGCCGAATTGCCCGTCGGCGCAGGGCCTGAAAGCTGTTCTTTTGCTCCCGAGCGGCAGAGCAAGGCGGAAAACCAGGCCGCCGTCCTCTCTTTGATTATATTTGAAGTTAAGGTTCCGCATGGACCTTTCCAGGTCAGGGAAAAGGAACGGCAGGGCATAGGCATAGTTCCAGACATGGGTGCAGGAGCCGTAACAACAGCCTTCCGAGGCGTGGCAGCCCTCCCAGGCATAGAAAGACCCGTCTTCAAGGCGCAGGCAGGTCGGCGATTTCAAAATAGAAATATTGGCGGAAACCGCGTCAAGCACCGGAGCAGGGAGTGTTGAGGAAAAAAGGGCCTCTTTATATGCCAGGGTCCGGGAATAAAGCCTTTTCCATTCCTTCAGAGAGTAGACCGCGGAAGCTTTTGCGTCCTTGAAGAGCAAAGCGTAATAGTTTTTCCAGGTCCGGGCCTTCCCGGGGGCGCATTCACCCGCGCAGTTACAGGCCGCCTTATCCCAGTAGTTTTCACAGTTGGGAAAATTCCAGCTGAGGACAAAACGGATAGTTTTTTTCTTTCCCGGCCTTATGTTTACCTTTCCGGCAAGGGTGGCATGGTCATCATTCTTATACTCCTTAATAGTTCTGCAGCGCCTGTTCTTCAGCGGGCCAAAGCCGGAAAAATCTTTCCAGAAGAGCGTCAAATTATCGAACCAGGCGCCCCGGTACCAGTATTCTTGAAAAGAAACGTCCTTTGTGTCGGTTGCCAGGCAAAGTTCTCCGAAGTTTACATCGGTCTTTGGAAGAGCCGTGGAGGACGCGGTCATTAAGGATATGCCTTTATCTTTTGAAAATGTATTTACCGCTGAGCCGTATTTTGACTGCGGGTTTTTTATTGTGCCGGAAACAGTATAGGAAATAGTATTCTTTGCGGTATTTTTTATCTCAAACTCAAAAAAAGCGGCGGGGATAGAAGAATCATTGCTGTTTAACGGGATAAGGGGATTAAAAGCCGTGAGTTTTACTTTTCCGGGGAAATTTTTCCCGAGTAGTTCAAGGTTTGCAAAAGGGTATTCACCGTTAA
This sequence comes from Candidatus Firestoneibacteriota bacterium, assembly GCA_903891415.1. Lineage (GTDB taxonomy): Bacteria > Oederibacteriota > D2-FULL-39-29 > D2-FULL-39-29 > D2-FULL-39-29 > CAIYPD01. The sequence continues at coordinate 52,572 of CAITEH010000005.1, read as the reverse complement.
AGCTGCTGTCCTCAAAATGCGGCATGCCTGCCATGGTCATTCTTGCCGGGCCAAAGCCGATACCCTGAAAATTAGCGCCGCCGTCACCCTGAAAAGGGGGCTTTAAGTCACTGTTTAAGATCCGGGTGTCCAGTACCTTTCCATTGGCTTCTGCTTTAATGGCAAAATGGCTGAAGCCGTTCATACTGCCTTTTGCCGGCCTGTTAAATATCTCCCAATCTATAAGCCTGCCGTTCCCGGCTAAACCTATACAGCCCGATCCGATACCGCCAAGCGGAAAAGAGATCAAATTTGTTTTTCTTGCTTTATACTCCATCCAAACCTCCGGAAAGACAAGAAGCGAAAAATATGATTAATTATCCAACTTTAAACAAAGCTTTTCAAGGGAAATGAATATACTTTTTTCTATGTTTTCCCTGAGGGAGTTGATATAATTACCGTAAATAGTCTGTAGTTGCCGGATTTATCCGGCTGACTGATGAATCAGGCAACTACAAAAAATTTCATTTAATGGAGTTTCTATGCTGCAGGTAAAAGGTAATAAGATCGTTGATGAAAAGGGGACGGTTGTCCGCTTGCGCGGGGTCTGTGCCGGCGGTTGGATGAATATGGAAAATTTCATCAACGGGTATCCCGGCGATGAAAGAGGCACCAGAGCGGCTATGGCAAAGGTTCTGGGAAAAGAAAAGGCCGGCTTCTTTTTTAAGCGCTTTCTGTACCATTTTTTCACCGAAGAGGATGTTAAATTTATTAAACAGGCAGGCGCAAATGTGGTCCGCCTGCCCGTCAATTACCGGCATTTTGAAAACGATATGAAACCTTTTGAATACCTGCCCTCCGGCTTTAAGCGGCTGGACGAGGCGGTCAAATGGTGTGCCAAACACGGGCTTTATGTGATACTTGACCTGCACGCGGTGCAGGGCTGGCAGAGCACGGACTGGCATTGCGATAATTCCAGCAGGCATTCTTTCTTCTGGGAGCAGCTGCAGTTTCAGGACAGATTTACCGCTTTGTGGGAAGAATTTGCGCGGCGCTACAAAGGCAGTAACACTATTGCCGGTTACAATGTGATGAATGAACCGGCCTCCAATACCCCGAACGGCCGTTTCAGTAATGTCTATACCCCGGATTGGGCTAACTTCAACAAAGTTTACCGCCGCGTGGTAAAGGCCATACGCAGGATAGATCCCGGGCATATAATATTTTTGGAAGGAGATTATTATTCCCAGCGTTTTGAAAAAATGGAAGCGCCTTTTGCCGCCAATCTGGTTTATAGCAGTCATAACTATACGCCGACAGACCTGAAGAGCCGTTCTTTGAACCTGAAATTACAGAAGAAGTTGTTCCTGGCGCATGAGGGGACGCGGTTTGCCAAAAAATATAACGTTCCTCTCTGGGTGGGTGAATTTGGCGGGCAGGGTGCCGGTGCTCTGGACGACCAGCTCAGCGTTTTTGAGGAATATAAGGCGCACTGGACGGTCTGGACCTATAAGGATTTTGGCACTATGGGCGCGGTGCATATGGACCCGAAGTCAAAATATTCCAAACTTTTGGCCCCGCTGATGGAAGCCAAACGCGCTCTAAAAACCGAGGCCTTTACCTCCGGCTACGCCGTCAACAAAATAATGCAAAAACTCGCGGGAGTTATCGTAAAACATATAGACAAAAAAATAGATTTTAACGCCAACCTGGATTACCTTTCCCAGGCAACCCTGTCAGGTTACACCGCCAGTCTGATGCAGCCCTATTACGCCCAACTCTTCAAAGGAAAAACCAACGCGGAAATTGACTCAATACTCGAGTCCTTTGTGTTAAAGAACTGCAAACCACACCAGGGAATGATGGAAGCGCTGATTAAAAACTGGTCTAAAAGGCCGTAAAAACAGTCCATAAGGTTTGTAAAGTTTGTAAGGTCTATAAGGTCTTTGGAAACTTGCGCGTGAAGGCTTGCAACTAGTGATGGAAAACTACTGTTAAGGGTACGCCACGGAGTGCAAAAGGAAGGTAAAGGACCTAAATAAGGGTGGCTGTCCCTCTTTAATTGTCCTCTTTAATTCTTAAATAAAGATGGCTGTCCCTCTTTAATTCTCCCAATGATGATTTGGAGGTATAAGAAAAACAAAAAGTAAATTCACTTTATTAAAATGTGAAATATGGATGATGGTTATCCTAAACGCGATAAAGCTGGACTCCTGATACAGGGAAATAGGTTGGCATTTAACTTGCAAAAATTCACAATACCTTAGAATATATTTTACCTTACGAACCTTATAAACTTTATGAACTTTACAAACTATTTTATTTATCTCCTTTTAAATTATTGTCATTTCTGTTATATTAGTGCTTAATGAATATCAATGATGCTAAGAAGAAGATAGAAAAACTCAAGGGGGAAATACGGGGCCATGACCGTAAGTATTACGTGGAAGCTGACCCTGAGATCCCTGATTCCGAGTATGACAAGCTGATGAAGGAACTGGAGGGGCTTGAAAAGGCCTTTCCGGAGCTTGTGACCCCGGATTCACCCACTCAACGCGTCGGCGGGGAACCGCTTAAGGAATTTAAGACCGTTACCCACAATATCCCCATGCTCTCCCTTGATAATTGCTATAGCGCGAATGAACTTATTGCTTTTGATGAACGGGCGGCCAAGAACCTTAAGGAAAAGCCCGAGTATATTGTTGAACCAAAAATTGACGGGCTGGCGGTCTGCCTCTTCTATGAGCAGGGGGTGCTCCGGCAGGGTTCGACCCGCGGCGACGGTGTCAAGGGTGATGACATCTCAAGCAACATTAAGACGATTAAGAGCGTTCCTTTAAGTATTCCTTTTTCGGGCAAGCTGGAACTCCGGGGTGAAGTATTTATTCCCCGGGAAGAGTTCTTGAAAATGAACAGGGAAAAAGAAGAGCAGGGGGAGGCCGAGTTTGCCAATCCCCGTAATGCCGCTGCCGGTTCTCTAAAATTGCTTGATGCCCGGGAAGTCGCAAAAAGGCCGCTCGATATTTTACTGCACACGCTCGGTTCCGTCCAGCAGGATATCTGGAAAACGCACGAACAGACCCTTCTTGAACTGGAAAAACTCGGTTTTAAAGCCGTAAAACCGTATAAACTCTGCAAGAATATCATGGAAGTTATAAATTACGTGAACTCCTGGGAGCACAAACGCGACACACTGCCCTACGAAATAGACGGCATGGTCGTCAAGGTCAATTCCTACGAGCATCAAAAGATACTCGGGTCCACGAATAAAAGCCCGCGTTTTGCCATCGCTTACAAGTTCAAAGCCCGGCAAGCCATGACCAAACTCAAAAAAATAACCCTGCAGGTGGGCCGTACCGGGATCATAACTCCGGTGGCAGAACTTGAACCGGTATTTTTATCGGGCTCCACCATAAGCAGGTGCACCCTGCACAATGAAGACGAGATCAAGAGAAAGGATATAAGGGAAGGGGATACGGTAGTAATTGAAAAAGGCGGGGAAGTGATCCCCAAAATAGTTAACAGCGTGGCCTCCAGGAGGTCAGGCAGGGAAAAGGAGTTCAAAATGCCCGGCTCCTGTCCGGTTTGCGGGTCTCAAATTGTCCGCCTTGACGAGGAAGTCGCGTGGAGATGCCAGAATGTCGCCTGCCCGGCGCAGGTTGAAGGGCGCATAGAACATTTTACCCTGCGTTCGGCCATGAATATTGAAGGTTTTGGCCCCGCCGTGATAAGACAGCTTATTGAAAACAAAATGCTCAAGGACTATGCGGACCTGTACACGCTGGAGAAGGCGGAACTGGAAAAGCTGGACCGGCTCGGAGAAAAAAGCGCGGCTAATCTCGTGAACGCGGTGGAAAACAGCAGGAGAAATACGCTTTCCCGCCTGCTCTTTGCCCTGGGAATTTCCGATGTCGGCGAGCACACGGCAGAGATACTGATAACCAAATATGAAAATATAGACCAGCTCATCAATGCCGGTGTTGAGGAACTGCAGGGTATTAAAGGCGTCGGGCCGAGGGTCGCGGAAAGCATAGTCAACTTTTTCAAACAGAAAGGCAATATCGCGGCCATAACAAAACTTAAAAAGGCCGGCGTAAATACGGATCGCACGGAAGAAGAAAAAATGCTGTCCGCGGGGGAAGGCAGATTTAAAAATATGAGTTTTGTCTTTACGGGAGAACTTGAAACGTTTACCCGGGATGCCGCGGAGTTTGAAGTCAAGAAAATGAGCGGCAGTACTTCTGAAACTGTTTCCAGAAAGACGGATTATGTGGTCGCCGGGCCCGGCGCCGGTTCCAAATTAAAAAAAGCTAAAGAACTTGGAGTAAAAGTCCTGACGGAAAAGGAGTTTAAAGAACTGCTAAAATGAAAAAGACAGGGGTGATCTTTTTTTGCTGGGCCTGGATAGCGGGGAACTGTCCGGGAGCTGTAAATTTTTCCTATCTTAATAATCCGGCGGGTGCAAGGCCTGCCGGCATGGCGGAAGCCTTTACCGGAATGCCCGGTAATATTGACGGCCTGTTCTATGATCCTGCAGCTCTTTCCGGAATTAAACACACCACGCTGTCCTTTTCTCATATTGAGTTTTTGCAGGGCGTAAGATATGAGTACGCGGTTGCCGCAATACCGCTGGCAGGGGCTGTTTTGGGCGCCGGCGCGGTCTATGTAAATAACGGTGTTCAGGAGAGAAGGGATACAAACGGTGTAGTGACCGGAGATTTTACGCCGTACCAGATAATTCCGCAGTTGACCGTAGCGGCGGAGCTCCTCAAGGATATCTCTTTGGGCCTTAGTTTTAAACTGCCGTACGAAGTAATCGATGACTACTCAAATTACAAACCTTTTTTTGATATCGGGATTAACGCGAAGGTAATTGAACATCTCTACGCGGGGGCCAGTGCCCGGAATCTCGGGACTTCTGAAAATACCCCCGCCGAGTTTAGAGCGGGACTGGCCTATACCGGCACCGATCTTAATCTTTGCGCCGACTTAATGAACATTCCTGAACAGGGAAACTCAACATTTTCAGTTGGCCTGGAAGTCAAAGCCATAGAACTGCTGGTACTGCGAGCCGGCTACAGGTATAAATTTGGCGCTGCAAACGATACACTGGAAGGACTGACCGCCGGTTTTGGTGTCCGGTTTGATACCCTGGCGCTGGACTACGGCTACAAACTGTACGATGTGCTTGGAGCTACACATTTTTTCAGTTTGACCATAGTAATAAATTAATCGGAATAGTCGATAAGGTCTGTAAGGTCTTAAGAGTCCGTAAGGTCTATAAGGTACGTAAGGTCTGTAAGGTCTGTAAGGTCTGTAAGGTCTGTAAAGGTCTGTAAAGGTCCGTAAAGGTCTGTAAAGGTCCATAAGGTCTGTAAGGTCTGTAAAGGTCTGTAAAGGTCTGTAAAGGTCTGTACGGACGTAAGAGTCCGTAAATTCTAAGATTCTAAGAAATCTTTCTGAGAGAATAACTTCAAAGATTTTTGACTTTACAGACCTTACAGACCTTATAGACTTTAAGACTTTTAGTTATAGACTTCAAGACTTTTTTGTTTTCTAGACCTTATGGACTTTATAGACCTTATAGACGCTATTGACCTTAAGGACGTTATTTGTTCTTCTGCGTTCTATCCTTGAACGTTCTCCTCAAAGAGTATAAAATGGTACAATAGTCCTTGTTATTATTACCTTTTTGATGAAAGATGCAGCCAGGAACAATTTTGACCTTATTATTGTCCTATAATTAAAGAATGGGGGAAAGATGACTGAAAATGATGTAACAAATGGACCTGCGGCAAACGGTAGTGAAAGCAATAAAACGGAAGAAACCCACAAAGGAGCCGCCTGGGAATGGGTGAAAAGCCTGCTTTCGGCGCTGGTAATTGCTCTTCTTATCAGGGAGTTTGTTGTTCAGGCCTTTACTATCCCTACCGGGTCCATGGAATCTACCATGCTGGTGGGAGACCATTTATTCGTTAATAAACTTTCCTATGGGTTTAAACTGCCGTTTACCACAAAAAAAGCGGTAGAGTGGGGTAAGGTTAACCGCGGCAATATTATTGTTTTTTTGCCGCCGCAGGAGACAGACAAGGTATATGTAAAAAGATGCATGGGGCTTCCGGGGGACACGCTGGAACTCAAGGCTAAAGAGCTTTATATAAACGGCGTAAAACAGGAAGAGCCCTACAAAAAGCATCTTGATAACAATATCATACCGGAAGACAGTTACCAGAGAGACAACTTGAAACCTTTTACGGTGCCGAAGCCGGGGGATGTTATTGAAGCCAAAGAGGCGGATGGAATATTCCTGAACGGAAAGAAAATTGAGAATAAATTTATGGCGCCGCTCTATAAACTGCTTATACCCGGAGGCGGCTCCAGTGTCACATTAAAGCAGGAATACTTCTTTATGATGGGTGATAACAGGGACAATAGCAATGACAGCAGGTTCTGGGGTTTTGTGCCGAGAGAACGCCTTATTGGAAGGCCGGTGCTTGTGTGGATGCCTCTCGACCGCTTTGGACTGCCGCCTAGATAAAAAAAGGTCCCGGGTTCTAGGTCCTGGGTCCTGGGGGAAAATTGGAATCCCTCCTCCGGAGGGTAAAAAAGTGGTTTGGGTTTTTCCAGCACCCAGCACCCAGGGCCTAGAACCTAACGTACTCGAGATGTATTAGAGATAAAATTAAAACTTATTTATTGTATCGGTGGGATTATCTTATGAACAGTGATACTGAAAAAGTCCTACAAGAAGTTTCCCGTAACTATGAAAATGAATTGATCCGGAAAATTCAAAAATACGGCGACCGGGAGGCTTTTTTCCGGCTGGTTAAGCTTTATGACGCCAGGATATACTCTGTAGTTTACAGGTATCTGGGCCAGCGGGAAGACGCGCTTGAAATAACGCAGGATGTTTTTGTGCAGGTTTTCAGGAAAATAAAACAATACCGGTGGGAAGCTCCCTTTTATTTCTGGATACAGCGTATAGCCGTTAATTATTCCATAAACAGAATGAAGAAATACAGCAAAGATGTTCTCAGCCGCACTGTTGAAGCCGGAAGCCCGGGTGCCGTGGAAGCCCTTGTTGCCGGGCCGGAACAGGGTCTGGAAGCGGAGGAACAAAAAAAGATCGTGGCTGAAGCCCTGGCCGGAATATCCGAACCTTTTAGAATGCCGGTTATCCTCAAGGACATAGAGGGATTTTCTTACGAGCAGATCGCAAAACTTACGGGCGCAAATATAGGCACAGTAAAATCAAGGATAAACCGGGGCAGGGAAGAATTAAAAAAAATATTCACACAGCTTAAAGAGAGGTTAACAGACTATGGAATGTAAAGAAGTAAGAGAGCTCTTCTTTGAGTACCGCGAGGGCGCGCTTTCTGCTTTAAAAAAAGAAAGTGTGGCCAAGCATTTGCTTGCGTGCAAAGACTGTGCGAGGGAATATAAGACCATGTCTGAGGCCTTAAGTTATATCAAATGCGTTCCGGATGAGCAAATTCCTGAAAGTTTTTACCGGGGCCTGGAGAAAAAAATTGAGCAGGCGGAAACTCCTTTTTATGCCAGGTTTGCGGCCTATTTAACGCTTCAAAATACGGCCATGGCGGTTTCCGGGATCTTTGCAGGGCTGGTACTGGGTATCTATATAAGTAATTATGTCCCCGGCGCGCCTTTTTCGGCAGGGACTCACACTTTAACCGGCAAACAACAGCTGGCGGAAAATAAAAGCGGCACTAAGAGTATGGAGAACAGAACGGAGCCAAATAAAGTAATAATGTATTCCGGAAATATTTCACATGCCGGCTACGACCTGGATGAAATTGTGAACCGTTTTGAAGGAAGCAGTACCGGCGTCCTTAACCCGGAAACGCCTGCCAAGAATTCAATAAATTTGAGCAAAAAATACGTAATAACGGTCCCTGCCGGCAAGTACGAGGAACTTATTAAAGAATTGAACAAGATGGGCTACCTTATGAAACTTCCGAGTAAAAAAGAAATGGCGGAGCTTAAAAAACTTAAACCCACGGACCAGGTAAAACTTGAACTTGAAATAACACAGTAAGCGAACGAAGTTCGCTTAGGTTCTGGGTCCTAGGTGCTGGGAAATAGGAATTAAGAGCTAAGAACTAAACACCCAGTACCTTTATTGTAATCATCTTTGGTAGTGTCAAGCAGTAAATGAAAGATATGAAAATAAAGGCAGTTAAAAAGAAACTTGTTATAGCAGAAGTAGTTATCTGAATAGCTTTGTCATCCTGAGCCTCTTTTGCGAAGGATCTCTGTATTTTAGGTCTGAAAGGCAGGGATGTTTCGCCAGGAGAAAAACAGCTCAACATGACAAGAAAAAGGCAGGGCAGGCAATCAAAACCCGAAGAAGTGCTTGAAACAGATGTAGACAGAGATTTACCAAAAGAATTTTGACAATACGATAAAAAATGGAGGAATATATGAAAAATATTAAAATGATCTTTGCGGGGATGGCAGTTTTGCTTCTTTTTTCGCTTCCCGTTGCTGCGAAAGTGCCGGCGGCTCCGGAGGCAAAAGCGCTGCAGAATAACCTGCGCGAGATAGCCAAACAGGCCAGTCCTGCTGTAGTTTATATAGCTACAGAGAGGAAGGTCAAGGTCGGAAAAGGGCCCAATGGCTTTGATTTTAATTTCCCCGACCTGCGAAAATATTTCAAAAAAAATGAGAATGACGGCGGGAATCAGGACGGGGAAGAGGGTTCCCGTAAGGACTACGAAGAACAGAAAATGGGCGGTATCGGAAGCGGAATGATAATTACACCGGACGGATATGTGCTGACCAATTATCATGTTGTTGAAGATGCCGTAAGCGTGAAAGTTATACTTACAAATGAAAAGAAATATGACGCGGAGATCAAAGGCTATGATGTAAGGCACGATATAGCTGTTTTAAAAATCAAATCCGGCGACAAATTCCCGGTAGTTGATCTGGGAGATTCGGACAAAGTCCAGGTCGGAGATATTGTCGTTGCCGTGGGTAATCCCTTTGGCTACGAGAATACCGTTACGATGGGTATAGTTTCAGCCAAAGGGCGTTTATTTGATAATATGGATATTGAAGGCATACCGAAAAGGATCCCGCATATAATTCAACTGGACGCGCCTATCAATCCCGGAAATTCCGGCGGGCCGCTTTTTAACCTTGAGGGCGAAGTAATAGGCATAAATATGGCCATAGCGGGGAGTTTTAACTCGGGCAGTGTCGGAAATATGGGTGTCGGCTTTGCGATACCGGTCAATGATGTCAAAGCAAAGCTCAACACGCTGATGGAAGGGAAAAAGAACAGCGATGAAACACCCTGGGTCGGCGTGCGCTTGCAGGAAGTTGACGCCAAGCTGGCTAAAAAACTTAAAGTAAACTCCGGGGTACTTATTACGGAAGTTGATGCAAAAGGCCCGGGAAAAGAAGCGGGGCTTAAAGGCGGGGATGTTATTGTCAAGTTTGACGGGAAGGAAGTGCTTACCCCGAAAAATGTTGTTGAAATGGTGGCCGGAAGGGAAGTCGGTGAGACCGCCGTATTTACTGTAATACGGGATGGCAAAGAACTCACCATTAAGGTACTGCTTGCGCCCTGGGGCGAGAAGAACGCGGAAGAAAAACCAAAAGTTAAAGAGGAAAAGGATAATAAGAACAAAGATACCGGAATATCGGTCAAAAATTTAAATGAAATGCTTGCCAGAAAATACGGGCTCAAAGGCGACAAGGGTGTTGTGGTAACGGCCGTTGAAAAGGGAAGCCTGGCCGATAAAGCTGATATCAAAGCCGGAGATATTATCAGAGAAATAGACTCAAAAGAGATAACAAATATTGATGTTTTCCACAGTATAGTTAAGGCTGCGGATCTAAAAGAGGGTATCCTGTTTGTAATTGAAAGAGGAGGCAGTACCCTTTACATCGTTTTGAGCTCAGAAAACAAGTAAAAAATTGAACTTTTGACCGGTAATTCAGGTCTTATCTGAAAAGAGCAGGGATATGTTCGCTACGGCGGGCTGTCCCTGCTGTTGTTTGTAACCTTTTTTGCTTTATTTTTCGTCATAATTGCATTATACGCTTAGCTATTTTAGCGTTTCCCGGGACAAAAGACATTTTTCCTTTATTGGAAAAGGCATAAAGAAGTGGTACAATAATACAAACAACAATATTCCTTTTCAAAAGGAGAAATTGTGGAGAAAACTCCTGGATTTGATATTGACCAGAATCTTTTGCTGAAACTGCCGCTAAAAATCGCAAGCAAGTTCAAGGTAATACCCGTCAAAGAAGACAATAATCATATAATAGTAGCCGTTACCGACCCCAATAATATCCAGATGCTTGATGAGCTTGCACTTATCCTGGGCAAAAAAGTAAAGCCGCTTATCGCGGGGGAAGAAGAGATAACCGCTTCTATTAAACGTTATTACGGTGTAGGCGCCGATACGGTAGCCAGAATGGTCGCAGAGAGCGGTTCGGCGACGGTGGAGAAGAACGGGGAATTTAAGGAACTTGAAGAGATAGACGATACCGCCCTGGCCCAGGACGCTTCGGTAATTCAATTTGTCAATCAGATCTTTATCGAAGCGCTGAAAGAAAGGGCGACTGACATTCATCTGGAACCCCAGCAGAAAGGCCTGAAGATCCGTTTCCGGGTTGACGGCAATCTCCGGGATGTTCCTATCCCGCCCGCGCTTAAGTATTTCCGCGGCGCCATTGTTTCAAGAATTAAAATAATGGCGGAAATGAATATTGCTGAAAGACGTTTGCCGCAGGATGGCAGGATCGAGATGAAATCAGGAGGCAAGCAGATAGACTGCCGTGTCTCGACCATCCCGACGCTTTACGGCGAAGGCGTGGTTCTGCGTATCCTGGATAAAACCAGTGTCCGGTACGGACTGCCGGAGCTGGGCATGCTGCCCGATACGCTTGTGAAATTTGAGAAGCTTATAGAGAAACCTTACGGAATTATTCTTGTTACCGGCCCCACGGGAAGCGGTAAAACTACAACTTTATACTCGGCTCTTTCCAAGATAAACTCTCCTGAAATAAAGATCATGACCGTGGAAGAGCCGGTTGAATACAGCGTTGAGGGGATAAACCAGATACCGGTTAACAGCAAAATAGGGCTTACTTTCGCGAGAGGTTTAAGGCATATCCTCCGGCATGACCCCGATATTATCATGGTGGGTGAAATAAGGGACCTTGAAACTGCCGAGATCGCTATCCGTGCCTCCCTGACCGGCCATCTTGTTTTCGCGACCCTGCATACCAATGATGCCGCGGGCGCGGCTACCAGGCTTATTGATATGGGTGTCGAACCCTACCTGGTGGCCTCCTCGGTCGTGGGTATCCTGGCACAGCGGCTGATACGGGTAATAGACGGAAACTGCAAAGTGGAATACCAGCCTGACAAAGAATACCTGAAAGACCTGAAGTTTAAACTTAGTAACGGAGAAAAATTCTATAAAGGCAAGGGCTGCGAGCAATGCCTGAACACCGGCTATTACGGCAGGAGCGGAATATACGAATTGCTGGTCATAAATGAAGCGTTGAAAAAGACGATCATGGACCGGGCAATGGCCAGCGAAATTAAGGCCGCGGCGATCGCCAACGGCATGCGGACCCTGCGCGAAGACGGCTGGGAAAAAGTAAAAAAAGGCATTACGACCATAAATGAAATAATAAAAGTGACCCAGGAAGATGAAACCATATAATTCTCCGGTAATAACGCGTTTTACGGGCATTCTGGAAACGCTTAAATTAAAAGCGGGGCTGGGCTTTGTCAAATCCGTGGGCGTGCATGATCTTAGTTTTTTTGTCAGGCAGCTTTCGACCATGATCTCCGCGGGGGTTCCTCTCTATCACGCGCTTACCACCATCAGCGACAGCATAGAAAATAAAACTCTCAAGGCCACGGTCCTGGCCATAAAAGATAAAATAAAGAACGGCGCGCCCTTTTCGGTATGCCTTGCGGAATACAAGGAGATCTTTCCGCCGCTTATGGTCGGGCTCACCAAAGTAGGCGAAGTTTCCGGCCTGCTGGAAACGGTCTTTTTAAAATACGCGGACCTGCTTGAGTGGGAAGAAGAATTTAAATCAAAACTTTTCACCATGATGATCTACCCGCTGGTGATACTTTCTTTCGGGCTTGTTGTTCTGGTACTTATTCTGGTCTTTGTTCTGCCCCGCTTTGTCGCAATTTTCGCGGATTATAATCAAACGCTTCCTCTGCCCACGCTGTTACTCATGAAAGCCAGCGCTTTTTTTGCCGGTTTTTGGTGGCTTCTTCTGGCTGTTTTGATCGCGGCCTTTGTTTTGCTGCGCCGTTATATTCAAACAGATAAAGGCCGGAGAAATCTGGATGCTTTGGTCTTAAGACTGCCTCTTGCCGGCAAGACAGTGCATAAAGCGGTACTTTCCAGATTTTTTTTCCTGCTTTCCGTAATGCTGGGCAGCGGTGTGCCTTTACTTGAAGCACTGGCTGTAACCTCATCAAGCATAGGTAACCGGGTCCTTTCCGGTTATATTCAGATCGTGACGCGGAACGTTCAGCGCGGAGATGCCCTTTCGAAAGCTTTAAAAGAATTTGATTTCTTTCCCAAACCGGTAATTCAGATGATGCAGGTCGGAGAGGAAACTGGAAAAATGGAAAATGTCTTGAATAAGATCGCGGCTTCTTATGAAAGAGAGACCGAGACTTCAACCAGAAGGTTGATGATACTTATTGAACCTTTATTTATTCTCGGGATAGCTCTTATGGTCGGGTATATGGCGCTGGCCCTTCTGCTTCCCATAATGAACATAAGCGCAATAGTGAAGTAAAGTCGAGTTCGTAAAGTTTTTAAAGCTTATAAGGTTTGTAAGGTCTAAAATAGTTGCAGAATATTTCTTGTTTTTATCAATGAAATCTTTCGCGAGGAGAAAAAAATGATTAAACAACGGTACGATGAAAATAATAAGTCAAAAGGTTTCACGCTCATTGAAATTATTACGGTCATAGCTATCATCGCGATACTTGCGGCGGTGGTGGCTCCCAGGTTTGTCGGCCGGACCGAGGACGCAAGAATAGCCGCAGCGAAAGCCGATATTGCCGCGATAGAGACCGCCCTGGACGCGTATGAAGCAGATAACGGAAATTATCCCACATCAGAACAGGGCTTTGACGCCCTGCTTAATATCACGAATATTCCTCCCGTGCCTACAAATTGGAAAGGGCCTTACTTGAAAAAAAGAGTCCCTAAAGATCCCTGGGGGAATCCTTATGTTTATGTTTATCCGGGGACAAATAATACGACTTCCTATGATATTTATTCTCTTGGCCGCGATGGTAAGGAAGGCGGGACGGGGCCCGATGCCGATATTACGAATTGGATAGCGGCAGAGAACTAAAGCGGAAGAAAACAGCGGGAAAGAGCGGTGCAGTGAGGAAGAGAAAAAATATTTCCGGACATAGTTCAGCGGCGGGTTTTACTTTTCTTGAACTCGCGGTGGTGCTTGCAATTCTGGTCAGTATTTCGGGGCTTACAGTCATCTGGCTGGGTAATTTTTTGGCCGCGAGAACGGTCTATTCCGATGCCATGACCCTAAGTTCGACCGCGCGGCTTGCCGGCGAGCTTGCCGGGGCCAGGGGGATAAATGTTCGCTTCTACATGGATCTTTCAAATAATTCCTACTGGCTGGCAGAGTACACGGAGGCAGGTGTCTACGTGCCGTCAACGGCCGTAAAACAACAGGTCTTAACGGAGAAGACCGGAATAAAGGAGTTCAATACGCCCAGGAGCGCATTAACCGCGCAGGATAGTTCGGTCAGCAGTGATTTTGTGACGTTTTATCCTGACGGGAGTGCGGAACCTGCCCGGCTGGTGCTGGAAGATAATAAGGGGAATATTTATACCATCTATTTCTCTCATACAACGGGTTCTGTTAAGGTGTTCCCCGGGGACTATACCTATTCTGCCTCATCCGGAATAGCCCAATGAAGAGTATTAATAGCGCAGTATTAAAAAAAGAGGAAGCGTATATACTTCTTGATGCTCTGGTAGGGTTGGGCCTTCTGGGGCTTGTTATGGTATCCTGTCTTTACCTTTTTTCGGAATCTTTAAACAGGATGGAGGATATTAAAACAAAAACCCGGGCTGCTTTTCTTTCCCAGTCAAAACTGGAGGAGCTTAAGACGGCCGGTACTCTGGATGAGGAAATGAGCGGTGATTTTGGCGAGACTGAGCCCGGCTATAGCTGGACCGCGGAAAGTACAAAACTGGAAATGACCGGTAATTATAATCTGACCAGGCTGAAAGTGACGGTGGCCTGGCAGGCAAGGGGAAGTACCAGGGATTTTTCCCTTGAAACGAAATTCTTGCAGAGAAAATGACCGAGAGCGAGAGGCAGGCATGAACGAGAGCAAAGCAAAAGAACTTATGTTGAAATATCTTAAGACAGAACATCTGATAAAGCATTCACTTGAAACAGGTGCGGTCCTGCGCGGGCTGGCAAAGTATTTCGGGGGGGACGAAGAATTCTGGACGGCTTGCGGGCTCCTGCATGATATTGACCTTGATACTATCGGGACGGATTACTCCAAACATGGAACGGCCTCAGTAGAACTTCTAAGAAAAGAAGGGGTTGAAGAGCCCGTTTTATTTCAGGCCATACTTGCTCATGCCGAGAATCTGGGTTTTGTTAAGGAAAAAAGGAGTTCCAACCTTGATTATGCCCTTTCGGCGGGAGAGAATATTACCGGACTCATTGCGGCCTATGTCCTGATACTTCCGTCTAAAAAACTTGCGGACGTTAAGCCTTCCTCTATACTCAAACGTCTGAAAGAAAAGGCCTTTGCCGCAAAGGTAAACCGGCAGCTTATCTCGGATATTGAAAAGACCGGACTTATGAAAGACAAATTCGTAGAAATAGCAGTTTCCGCCATGCAAGGCATTGCAGGCGAAATAGGCATGTGAATGAAAAAGCAAAAGACTTTGACAGGCAGAAAGGGTTTCACACTTTTAGAGCTGATGGCCGCTCTTTCCATAATTGTTCTGGTAGCGGCTTCGGTTTATGGCGCTTTTTCAGCCGGAATTTCCGCCTGGGACCGGGCGTTTAATGAAAGTGAAGCGCTTCTGAATGCCAGGAGTACGTTAAAGCTTATAACGAGAGATATTAAAAGCGTGGTCTCGGCTGAGCCCATACTTACTAAAAACCTGGGGAAGCTGAACCGGGAATATTTTTATCTTGCCGGCGGAGAAGATAAGCTGCAAATGATCTGCTATTCCAGGCCGGTTTCACTTTACTGGCCGGAGAATTTTCCGAGAAGGTCAGATTTTTGTAAAGTCTCCTATTATTTTGAAGCCCTGGAGCAAGGCAGTGAAATTAATGTGCTAAAAAGAAAAGTTACCTGGGATAAGGCGGTCTTGCCTTGGAAAGAAGAGGAAATAGAGGCGTTTGAGGGCATAACAGGGCTGCACATCTCCTATTTTAATAATAGTGACTGGGTTACGGAGTGGGACACCGGCAAAAAAAAGAGCAGCACCGGCTTTCACGGACTTTTGCCAAGGCTTATTAAGGTGGGGGTAATGGCGGCCAGCGGAGGGGTCCGCAGCAATACGGAGTACCTGGAGGCCATAATGGGAGTTACCGCCTATGAAAGGTAGAAACTCCGGCTATGTGACGATAATCGTTATCTGGGTTTCGGCCATACTGGTAGTTATTTCAGGCGGGTTGATACTTTATATCAGGCAGCAGGCACGGGCACTGCATAATTATGAGAATTACTTAAAATCCTATTATATCGCGGCTGCAGGCGCTTATGATGTGATCTACACTGACTTTGCCAAAAGAGATAAATTAAAGCTTTCAACTATTGCCGGGATAAACGAACTCAACGCGGCAAATACCGGAGTGACTTTTGGAGAAGGGGCCTATACTGCGGTGCTTGAAGATGAAGGCGGAAAGTCAAATATTAACAATGCGCCTATAAAAGTTATCCGGGATATATTGAAAGAGATAAAAATTAATGATTACGATAAAAAAGCGCAAGCCATACTGAATTGGAGAAAACAAAACGGCGGGGTTTACTTTAGCGTGGAAGAGCTCGGGCTTGTGCAGGACATTGATGTGAATGATGTCTTTACTATGCTGCCTTACTTTACGGTGTATGACAGTGCGTCCGGCACGCAGGGGGCTTTGAACATAAATACCGCGACCTTGCCGGTGCTCAAGGCCTATATCCGTGAATTCAACGGGCCGGATACTCTCGCGGACCTTATTGTCGCCAAAAGGCCCATCAGCAGTTCGGCCCTACAGGCCTTCATCAGGCAAAACGGCAGAAGGTTTAATCCCAGATATGTCAGGTTCTTTTGCGTGGAAAGCGTTACAAAAAGAGTGCGGGTAACTTCCGGGTGTAATGGAGCCACGGCAAAGGTCAATGCGGTCTTTAATACTAACGGACCCGGCGAGCATGAAAAAATATTTATCAGATACTTCTGGCAGGAGTGAATGAATTACTAATTGCTGATAGCTGATTACTAATAAAATAAAAATAAGATTTTAAAGTTGAAATAGGCGTTTAATTGAACGAGGAGAATTTATGGTGAACAAAAAAAGTGTTTTGCTGGAGCTTTCCGGAAGTTGTGTAAGGGCTCTGCTTTTACAGAAAAAAGATAAACAATTTGCCATACTGAAAGCGAAAGTCTTTCCTGTGGAACCGGACAAAGGTATCACGGGTGCTTTGACTGCGCTTTTCCTTGAATTTCCAAAGGAGAAAATAACAGTATTATTTCCGAGAGAAAAATGCGTTTTCCGGGAGCTGGAACCCAAAGAAAAAACTCCCGCGGCGCTCAAGGAAACGGCTGAGCATGAAGCAGAAGAAGGTTTACCTTTTGGCAGGGAAAATGCCGTGCTGGATTATTCTTTTTATAAGGAAAAACAGGCCGGAATTCTTGCTGCGGCCTCGTGCCGGGATATTGACATATTTTCCGGAGAGCTTATGCAGCTTAAAGCCCCTCCCGTGTCAATGGTCCCGACCACTTTCGCGCTTTTTGAAGCTTTCAGGCACAGTAAGGAGTACACAAAAGAACCGTCTTTACTGGTTTTTTCGAACGGGGAACGCGCGGATATTATTGCCTGCCGGGAAGGAACTATTATCCTGAGCCGCGGGCTGGAAATAAGGGACGGTAAACTTGAAGAGGAAGTGAAACTTACGCTGAAAGCCCTCGAGAAGGACAAAAAAATAATTACCGGAGTATTTACCTCCGGGATAGAAATAAAAAACGGCATAAAGCTTTCCCTGCCCGGTGATTTTAGCCAAAAAACAGGCCTGGAAAATATTTCTCAAGACTGGTTCCTGCTGTATGGATTATTTCTTGCGGTTACAGAGAAAGATATGCTTATTCTGGATCTCTTGAAACATGTTTCCGGAAAAAAAGAAGGGGCGCCTATATACATCAAACTTCTGCAAATGGCGGCCGCGGCCTGTGCGGCTATTTTAGTATTTTCCGGTATAATTTATTTTTTGAATAACCTGGCGTCAAACGAGCTTGAAGACATTAAAACAGAACTTTCCGGCCTGGAAGTGCAGGGCGGCAGAAAATGGGCGGCCGCGGTCAGCGAAATAATGAATGCGGTACCGGATGAGGTAATATTGAATGAAATGTCAGGGGACAACAAAGGCGAAATTAATTTAAAGGGAACGGCAAAGGCAAGGAAAGACATTACGGTCTTTATGGATTCTTTGAACCGGATTCGCGGCCTTGCTTCAGAACTAGCCTTTGCGAATGAGCTGGCTACCGGCAGCGGGCCGGTCACCCAGTTCATGGTGAAGATCCGGGTCAAGGCGGTGGTAAAATGAATATAAAATATTTGTCCGGCCTGGAGATAAGGGAAAAGCTCATACTTTCTATCGGCGTGCTTGTGGCTTCGGTTGTACTGGCGGTTATCCTGTTTCTTGAACCGGCGCTTAAAACGTATTCAAATGTGCTTGCGGATATCGCATACGCAAAAAAAGAGATAGCGCATATCAGGACTGCGGATAAAGAGATAGGCGTGAAACAACTCGATCCCGGCCGGGCTATTATTTATATGTACAATTACATGGAAGGTGTTACGGTCAACAGCGGGGTCAAGATAAAAAATTTTCAGGCCTCCGGAAACCAGGGTACCAAGGGCATGGCTAATTTTCAGCTGAAACTCGGAGCTAATGCCTTAACTTTTGCAAAACTTCTTTATATCTCTGAAAATACGGTCCCGGCCATGTCTATTTCAAGTTTCAGGATCAGCTCGCAGAGCGGGGGGACCTATGAAGGTCTGCGCCAGCTGGAAACGGTTACTTCCGTGGCTATTTCAACGAAGCGCCTGGGCGGAAAGACCTTTTATGCCGACGGGGCAAAGTTTAAGGCCTTGAGAAGGGACCCTTTCGCGCCTTACGAGGGCAAAACTGCCGTAAAGGAGCTGAAACAGCCGGATGATAAAACATCCGCGGCGGAGAATTGGGTTTTAACCGCGGCGATGAGCGACGGAGATATGGATGTCTTGCTGTATAAAAAAGAGAACGGTACGACAAAGTACGCGGTAAGTTTAAAGAAGGGCGGACAACTCGCGCTTACCTGGTCCGGGGAAAGCGTTGAAATAAGAGCGGGCGAGGAGAAAACTGTCTGGGTACTGGGCGAGGCGAAGGCGGAAAATATTATACCAAAAATACTTAAAGAAGCCATTATGAACGGCGACACCGGAAAAGTTGATAAAAGTCTTGCCGCGGAGGTTCCTGCCGTTTTGGAACAACCCGGTGTTTTGGATAAAAACGCGACGGGGCCTACCGAGGAAGAGCTTAAAAAAATGGGCCTGGATAGAGAACCGGTAACAACAACTCAACCGGGAAGGGTCAGGCCGGCAAGAAGAAGCTTTGGCGGAAACACGGGCAGGCAATAAGGTGTTCATAAATTCTACGAGGTATAGAGCTTTTACCTTGCAGGTCTTATGAACTTAATGAACTATAATATTGTTAAAGGGGGAATTATGCTGAAAAAAATATTTGCCGGGATCTTTGCTGCCTTGTTGTTTACCTCGTGCGCGGTAAAAAAAGATATGATAAGGCCTGTGCAGGAAGAGCCGCCGGTCAAGGTTACTGTGCTAACCGAACCGGTCCATCCCGCGGCTTTGGTTACCGGGGAAAGATCAAGAGAAACAACTCTTATGACAGGGGGGGCTGCCATAACAATACCCAATATAGCTTATAAAAAGTATTCTGCGCTGCCGGGAATTGACTGGAACAAACAGGTCCAGTTCTCCTTTAAAGACGAAGATATCGTTAAGCTTTTTGATTTTCTTACAAAAGCCAGCGGCCTTACCATAGTGAATACCGGCGCGGAAGTTTCAACAGACATGCCGACTGATCCGCAAACCCTGGCAACCCTGGCAGCCCGGGCTGCTATGACCCAGCCCTATTACGGCGGGCCGCAGGCCCAGGATAAAAAAGATGCCTCAAAAAAGATAGGTCCGGTCAGCGGGAATGTGACTATTTACAGCAAAGGCTCCATCACGCTTGAACAGGCCTTTAAGATCCTCGATTCGGTCCTTATGGGAAAGGGTTATTGTTCCCTGTTTGTGGGCGATGTCCTTAAGGTCGTTCCGATAAGCGGGATAAGACAATTTAATATGCCCGTGGTGGTAAATAATGATCCTGAATTGGCGACGGAGGGGGATGAAATAGTTTCCCAGATAATCTTTCTGAAAAACCTTACCGCGACAAAACTTAGAAGCGACCTGTCGGCCTTAATTCCTATCTGGGGCCTGGTCATGAGCAATGAAGCGGCTAATTCTCTGATCGTGGTGAACAGCCTGTCGAATATTAAAAGTTTGCTCAAGATAATTGATAATCTTGAAAAAGCCTCAAATAAAGCCACGGGTGTTTCTGTCTTTCGCCTGAAATATTCGGATGCCAAGACGATCAGTGATGTCTTAAACGCGGTCTTCCTGGGGATAACTCCGGCGACCCAGCAGCAGCAGCAGCAGTACTATGGCAACAGGGGCATGCTGCCGCCGGAAACTGAAAAAATTACGATAGTTGCCGAAACAAAAAGTAACTCAGTCGTTGCAGTGGCCTCTCCTCAGACCCTGGCCTTGATAAAAAACAGCATCGAGCAGCTTGACCAGATGCAGCGCCAGGTACTCGTGGAAGTCCTGGTGGTTGATGTTACGCTCAATGCCGAACTGCAGCTGGGAGTGGAATTTAATATTGATTCTGCCCCGCTTGATTTTGCGGGCCGGCAGCTCGATAATTCTTCCGGTGTGTTAAGTTCCAATCTCGGGCTGGCGACCAAAACCCCGACCTTTAATTACACGCTCATGCAGGGCAATACAAGAGTTTTTATTCATAATTTGATGGCGGAAACCAAGGTTGAGGTGAAAGCCGCGCCCAGGATCCTGACGCTGGATAATCAAAAAGCCGTTGTCAACGTCGGCCAGCAGGTTCCCAGTTTAACGGGCAGCCAGACGACCTCCAGCGGCCAGGTTATATATACCTATAACTACAATACGGTCGGTACGATCCTGACCGTTACCCCGCATATTAATTCGGATGACTTTATCACCATGGATGTTTCGCAGGTCGTAAGCAAGATCACGCAGACGACTTTTTTTGGCGCGCCTGTTGTGGATAACAGGCAGGCTTCAACTTCCGTAAGAGTAAAAGACGGGGAGACCATGATCCTCGGCGGAATAATAACGGATTCCATTTCCAACATAGAGAATAAAATACCCATACTGGGGGATATTCCTTTACTGGGCTTCCTGTTTAAGTATCAGGACCAAATTAAGGAAAAAACGGAGTTGATGCTTTTTCTTACACCCCATATCATAGATAATTCCAAACAAGCCGGGGATGTAATGAAAAAGTTAAATACAAAAGTTGAAGAAATGAACAAGTAAAAAATAGAAAGAAAATAGCCGGGCAGTCTTACCGCTTGTACGGGAGTTAACAGGCAAAAAAACAAATGGGAGCGGTCAAATTTTCCAGATTTCGCCTGCATAATCTTTGATGGTCCTGTCTGAGGAGAACTTGCCGGATTTGGCAACGTTTATAATAGATCTTTTAGTCCAGTCTGCCTTGTTCAGATAAAGCTGAGAAGCTTCATTTTGCTTTTTTTCGTAGTCCTCAAAATCAGCGCAGATGAAGAATCTGTCCTGATTTAAGATGGAGTTGATGAGCGGGTCAAACAACCCGAAGTCCTGGTAGGAAAAGTAATTATTCCTGAGCAGGCTGAAAACTTCTGTCAGGCTTGGGGAATTCCGGATAAAACCCTGAATATCATAACCGTTTTTCTTAAGTGTTTCAATATTTTCGACTCTATTTCCGAAGATGAACATATTTTCTTCCCCGGCTTCCTGCGCCATTTCAATATTCGCGCCGTCCCAGGTCATCATAGTAAGCGCCCCGTTCATCATAAATTTCATGCACCCTGTGCCTGAAGCTTCAGTACCGGCCGTTGAGATCTGCTCGGAAAGATCGCTGGCGGGAAAGATCTTTTGCGCGAGTGAGACCCTGTAGTCTTCAAGAAAAACCACTTTGAGCTTATCTTTTATCAACTTATCATTGTTTATGACATTTGCGATACCGTTTATGAAGCGGATTATCATTTTTGCCATGGCATAACCCGGCGCGGCTTTGCCTCCGAAGATAAAAGTCCTCGGGGCAAACTCCAGATCGGGATTATTCTTCAACTTTATGTATTGCGAAATTATGTAAAAACAGAGCATGGTTTGCCGCTTGTACTCGTGGATCCTCTTTACCTGCACATCAAAAATGGAGTCAGGATCCACTTTGATGCCGTTATGCCCGGCTATGTAGGCGGCCAGAGCTATTTTATTTGATATTTTTATTGCGTTCCACTTCCCTCTGAAAACGGGATCCTCTTTAAAAGGGAGGAGTTTCTCCAGTTCATAAAGATTTGAAGTCCACCCGGTTCCGATAGTATCCGTGATAAGCCCGGTTAAGAGGGGGTTAGCTTCAATAAGCCATCTTCTTTGGGTTATGCCGTTGGTTTTATTGGTAAATTTCTCCGGGAAAAGTTCGTAAAAATCCTTAAAGACAAAAGTCTTTAAAAGTTTGGAATGAAGTTCCGAAACTCCGTTGACTTTATGGCTGCCAATAAGACAAAGATGGGCCATGCGCACCAGATCCGGTTCTGCTTCCTCGATAAGAGACATTCTGGCAACCCGGCTTTCGTCACCGGGATATTTCGTCCTTAAGCCCGTTAAAAAATCAGCATTGAGTTCATAGATTATCTGCAGGTGCCTCGGGAGCAGCTTTCCAAAAAGGTCCACCGACCACTTTTCAATGGCTTCCGGCATAACGGTATGATTTGTATAGGCGAATACATGCTGAACTATCTCCCAGGCCTTATCCCATATAATAAATTCCTCGTCAACCAGCACGCGCATCAGTTCCGCAATAGCCAGCGCCGGATGGGTGTCATTAAGCTGGATGGCTGTTTTTTCCGCCAGTTTGTGAATGTCCTTGTTTTCCTTCTTATACCTGCGGATAATATCCGCTATGGAGGCCGCGGTGAGGAAGTATTCCTGTTTTAATCTTAATTCCCGGCCCTTATAAAAGTCATCGTTTGGATAGAGTACTTTTGAAATATTTTCTGAGGTGACTTTATTGTAGACCGCCCGCTCGTAGTCCCCGAAGTTGAAATGATTAAAATTGAACTCTTCACTGCTTCTCCCTGCCCAGAGACGGAGGGTGTTGACCTTGTTGTTCTTGTAGCCCGGTACAGGTATATCGTAGGGCATTGCAAGCACGCTGTCGGTGTCAAGCCATTTAGCCGCCAGTTTCGCGTTATTTTGCGACATCTGGGATTTTCCATAGAATTTAATGGGTACCGCGTTTTCCGGGCGTACAAATTCCCAGGGATTTTCCCTTTTTAGCCATTCATCAGGGTATTCTACCTGCATGCCGTTAATGATCTTTTGTTTAAATATACCGTAATCATACCTGATGCCGTAGCCGTGCGTGGGTATGCCGAGTGTAGCCATCGAATCCATAAAACAGGCCGCCAGGCGGCCCAGCCCGCCGTTACCGAGTCCCGCGTCGGTTTCCTGGTCCGCAAGTTCTTCAAAATCAAGAGACAGCTTTTTAATTGCTTCCCTGGCAGCGGTATCGAGATCCATATTTATTGTATAGTTGCTGAGCAGGCGTCCGATAAGGAATTCCATTGAAAGATAGTAAACACGTTTCTCATTTTTATCATGGTATTCTTCCTGTGTTTGGAGCCACTTTTCAACCAGCCGGTCGCGGACAGCCATGGCCAAAGACTTGAAATTATCATATTCCGTTGCCGTGTATTTGTCTTTAGCCAGCGTGTATTGCCGGTTATAAAGAAAAGAAGTTCCTATACTCTGGGCGTTTATCGGTTTTTTATTTGGAACCCACCCTTCAGGAGTGCTAGCGTGCTCATTATTTTCCATCTGATATTTTCTCCGGTTTTGTTATGCTGATTATACGTGTTTTTACCTGGAAAATCAAGGCAGGCAGTCCGTATTTAGTTCCTTGCTTTTATTATTTGCATAATATACACTAATGCTCGTAAACCGGTTATCTATTTAAGGCGGATTTCAAAGCCGTAGTTTGGTAAATATTCGAAAAACCAGTATTATGGAGTTTGGGTTACATGATCAAAAATATTCTGCTTCCGGCATTGCTTTGTTTAAGCTCTCTCGTTCATGGCGGGGAAGCTCCGCCTCTAATGCAGGAGGAAGCAGCGTTAAAAAGAGCTCTGAACGGTTTCTTTGTCTATATAGAAAGGTCCGGCGTAAAAAACAAAGAGATAGCAGCTCCGGTTGTATTTTTAAAAGAAAAGTATGAAGCCGGTGTCCTGACTGTTTCACTGAAAGAGGACAGTAATATTTTTCCTGAATTTTCAATAAGTACGGGGGTTGCGGGCGTTATTTCCGTGGGAGTAGCCCAAAATATCCTTGACGCCCTGGAAAAGGAGCCTGCGGAGGCATATACTTCCCTTATTTATTTGGCGGCCTGCGTTAAAGAATATGCCGGGGCGGTAAAAGGTGCCGGCGGTGTTGCGGCGGACGCTTATCCTAAAGAAATAGAAAGAGAGATAAAAAGCTGCGCTCTACAGGCCGTTTTTATCCGGGAATATTTGTTAAAAAAGAAAGTTGTTTTGAACGGATATGAAAAGAAGCTGCTTGAAAGTTCCAGGGATAATAATCTGTATGATTTTATGTTTAAATACTACAGGCTGGACGCTGAATGGCTTGACTATTTAACAGAAGTTCTGGGAGCGGAAAGCACGGCAAAAGGAAAATTAAAACAACTTAATGATATAGGTCTTAAAAAGATAGAAGAAACGGAGCAGAAATTAAAAAAAGAGGCCTCCGGGGAGGACATTTATTACGCGCTGGTTATGCCGGTAATGTATTGTAAACTGGTGCCTTATTTAGTTTACGGTATTACCGAGAAAAATAAGGAGAAAACTCCTTTTAAAGATTTTAAATTTGAAGAAGCGGCGCCTGAACTGGCAAAAACAGCGGTAAAGCTTCAAGGTATTATTGCACCGTTCTTAACCGGACTGGACTATTCAAAAAAGCTGTCTGAAGAGCTAGAGCTTGTCCCGAAAGGGAGGGAGAAAAAAAAGAAATGAAAAAAATACTTTGCAGTTTACTGGTGTTCGCGGCGCTGTGTGTTCCGGCTTCCGTCCTGGCGCATCCGCCGAGTGATATCAAATTTGACTATAATGAGAAAGAGAAGATGCTGAAAATAACCGTTGTCCACGGTTCCAAAGATATTTCAAAACACTTTATTGACACTGTTAAAGTATCAATAGACGGCATGGAGCTGGTAAAACAATCTTTTATGAGCCAGTTCAATGATAAAGGACAGGAAGTTTCCTATATTATTGTAGATGTTAAGTTAAAAACAAAAGTAAAAGTTGACGCTCATTGCAGTAAAGGCGGGGATCTTACTCGGGAAATAGCAATAAAATAGACAGGCCGGGACCGGACAATTTATGAGGCCGCCTTAAAAACATCATTTTTTGCTTTATTAATAGGGGTTAAAAAGATTAAGATAATAACATGCATGATGAAATAAAAGAAAAAAAACGCAGGGGGCAGTTAAAAGCACTGCTTGATAATATGATAGAAGGCGTTATTATTCTGGATCTGCACGGGAAAATAACGCTTATTAATTCTGTCATCGAAAATATCTTCGGGATAAAAGAAGAAGAATTGCTGGAACATCCGTTGATCGAAGCTATCCGGAATCCTGAACTTGACTATTTTCTCAAAGAAACCCTTGACAAACAGCGCATGCGGGAAATAGAACTGGAGATGGTAACGCCTGTTGAGGGGATCTTTAAGATCCGAGCCGCATTTTATGAAAAAGTTGAAGTTGAAAAGAAAGGGCTCCTGGTGATCTTTAATGATATCACCGCTCTGCGCAAGCTGGAACGTTCAAAAGCAGAATTCGTCGCGAATGTTTCTCACGAGCTAAGGACCCCTCTGGCTTCTATTAAAGGTTTTGTGGAAACGCTGCAGGAAGGCGCGCTGGAAGATAAAAAAAACAGCAGAAAATTCCTTGCGATAATTAATCAGAATGTGGACAGGTTGGATGCCCTGATCCGTGACATACTTGACCTTTCAAAAATAGAATCAAAAAAGATGGAGCTAAAACGCGAAGTATTTTCTATTAAAGATATAATTGAGAACGTCCTTGACGTATTAAGTGTGGCCGGAAAAAAGAAAAAGATAAAAATTAATGTTGTTATAGCGCCGGAAGCGGAGTATATGAACGCAGACAAGATGCAGCTTGAGCAGGTGATCATGAACCTTATGGATAACGGAATAAAATTTAACAATGACGGAGGCGAGCTGCTTATAAAAGTATTCAAAGAAGGCTCGCAAAATATAGTTCTGATAAAAGATACCGGAATAGGGATACCTGAAAGCGATATTCCGAGGATATTTGAAAGGTTTTATAGAGTGGATAAAGGCCGCTCCAGAATGCTGGGCGGTACGGGACTCGGATTATCTATTGTTAAACATATAATCGAAAATCACGGAGGCCGGATAAAAGTTAGCAGCGCACAGGGAAAAGGAACGGAATTTGTTTTTAACATTCCTTAGGGGGCATTTTGACTAAAACCAAGATACTTGTTGTTGACGATGAGAAGGACATAATTGAGCTGGTCAAGTATCATCTGGAAAAAGCCGGTTATAAGGTTATTTTCACCGGCAGCGGCGGGGATGCGCTGGATCTTGCGGCAAAGCAGAATCCTGCCCTTATTATTCTGGACATAATGCTGCCCGGACTTGACGGCTTTGAGATATGCCGTATATTAAAAAGGAATGAAATTACAAAAAATATTCCTGTTATTATGCTTACGGCTAAGACTGCGGAAAATGACATGATAACAGGGTTGAAAACAGGGGCAGATGATTATTTAACAAAACCTTTCAGTCCCAAGGTGCTTGTTGCCAGGGTGGAGACCGTATTAAGGAGGTCTTTAACCGGAAAAGAAGTCAGCATAAAAGATGCGGAAATAAAGACAGGTCACATTTGTGTAAACCCGTCAAGCTATGAAGCTACAGTCTCGGGCAGTCCTGTAGCGCTTACCAAAATAGAGTTTTCAATATTGCTCTATCTTATCAAAAATGCAGGAAAGGTAATGAGCCGTGAGCAGATACTGAATGGAGCCTGGAGTTATGATACGGCAATTGTTGACCGTGCCGTAGATGTTCACGTAAAACATATACGGGAGAAGCTCGGAAAATACGGCAGTTCCATAGAAACTGTGCGCGGTATTGGTTATAAATTTAAAGCAATTTAGAAATCTATTAACCCATTCTTAATGATTCCTTAAACCCTCCTTAATTTCCTTTCGTTATAATCTTTCCTGAAAGAGGAGGGATTATGAAAAAAGCTGATCTTCATGTACACTCAAAATATTCCGGACATCCTTCAGAATGGTTACTGAATAAACTTGGCGTAAATGAATCCTATACCGAGCCGGAGGCAGTTTATAGGTCCGCAATTGCCCGGGGAATGGATTATGTCACAATTACAGATCATAATGAGATAAAAGCCGCTGTCTTTTTAAGAGAGAAATACGGAGATCGGATAATAATCGGCTGCGAATCCACGGCCTATTTTCCGGAAGATGGCTGTAAAATACATATCCTTTCTTATGACATTGATGAACTTCAATTTAAGAAGATACAGAGTAGAAGAGAGAATATCTATTCGTTAAGGGATTATTTGAAAACGGAAGGGATCGCGCATTCTGTTGCGCATGCCACTTATGATGTTAACAATAAACTTACACTTGCGCATCTCGAACGGCTGACTCTGCTTTTTGATGTATTTGAAGGCATAAATGGCGCAAGAAACAAACTTTTTAATGAGACCTGGCATAAATTTCTCAAAGGCCTTACTCCAGAAATTATTGAAAGATTATACCTTGAACATAAAATTGAGCCTTTTAGCTCGGACCCGTGGGTGAAAGGTTTTACCGGCGGCTCGGATGATCACGCCGGCCTTTTTATAGGCAGAACCTGCACTGTTGCCGACGCAAATAACAGGAAAGAATTCATTAATGCTATAAGAGAGAAAAAATCAACTCCTGAGGGCAGATTTAATGACTACAGAGATTTTGCTTTTATTATTTATAAAGTACTTTTTGATTACACAAAAAGTAAGGGTAATACAGGAAATAATCTGGTGTTGCAGCTTTCGGAACTGTTCTATGAAAAAAAGAACCTAAGCCTGCTTGATTCCATTAAATTTAAGCATTTGCAGTTGAAAAGAAAAAAAGAAAGCGATGAAGTAAGAAAAAGTATTTTTGAGCTGATCGAGCTGCTGCGGAACAATAAAGATAATAACATAGACAAAAAGATCGATCTCGCATTTGGAAAAATTACGGATGTTTCCGATTTTCTTGTTAAGGAATTCGCAAAGGCCTTTGAAGCTGATATTAAATCCGGTGATTTTGTAAAATTGATGCGCACGCTGGCTTCCGCTTTTCCTGCAGTATTTTTGGCGGCTCCGTTTTTCACAACTCTTACGCAGATGCATAAACGGAAAGATTTGCTGGACGCTTTACTGGAAAAACATAACCCGCATAAAGCTTCAAAGCCTAAAAAAATACTCTGGTTCACGGATACGCTAAATGATATGAACGGGGTCTCTGTTACTCTCCGAAAACTTGCCTGCTTAAGCGGGAAAAATGGTTTTGAGCTTAAGATGGTCTGCTCGGAGCCAAAAGGCAATGATTTTGGCGGCAATATTATCAATTTGCCTTATGTCTGTGAACTGGAAATTCCTGCTTACGAAAAAGCTACCGTAAGAATTCCTTCATTTCTTAGATCAATAGAAATATTACATGAATACAGCCCGGATGAAATATATATATCAACACCCGGGCCGGTGGGTTTGTTTGGTCTGGCGTTTTCCAAACTAACCGGAGTGAAAACTACCGGAGTATATCATACGGATTTTGCGGCGCAAGCCAAGAGCCTGACCTCAACTGATGGTCTGGGAGATGTCGTCGAAATGTTCACTAAATGGTTTTATTCGGCCATGGATAAGATACTGGTCCCGACACAAAGATATAAGGAAATACTTGAGAAACGCGGTTTTGAGCCTAAAAAGATCAGTTTATTTATCAGAGGCGTAGATACAGAGATGTTTACTCCTGAAAAAACATCTATGTTTCGCCGCAAGTTTGAGTGGGAAAAAAAAGGTTTTACACTGCTCTATACCGGCAGAATATCCCCGGATAAAAATATAGAATTCCTTGCAGATGTGTACAGGCACTTGAACCAGTATTATAATGATATTTCCCTGGTTTTAGCCGGGGAAGGCCCTTATGTAAACGATTTGAAGTCTCAACTTTCTATATATAACAACGTGCACTTTTTGGGGAGATTAAAGAATGAAGAGCTGCCTGAAATATACAGGTCAGCCGACCTTTTTCTTTTTCCGAGTGTTACAGATACTTTCGGGATGTCTGTTCTTGAAGCTCAAGCCTGCGGTTTGCCGGCTCTAGTTACTGATGTTGGAGGCCCCCGGGAAATAATAAAGGACGGGCTAACCGGGTTTGTTCTTAAATTAAATGTCATGGATTGGGTTGAAAATATTAAAGATCTAAAGACAATGAAAGAAAAAGACCCGGAGAAATTTAATACCTTGAAAGAGCGTTCAAGAGCCAATGTGATAATGAATTATTCCTGGGAAAAGGCTTTAAATAATATATTTTATATCAGGCCTACAAAAAAAGAAAACAACTTACCTGAGGTAAAACAAACATGTCTCGAGCCGGGGCTATAAGAGGTTATCAGCGGGAAAAATATAATGAGCTTCCCGGACGAGTTCTTACCGGGCAGGCCGGGCTTGGAATTTCTATGGCTGTCTATAAAGCGCTCAATAGCTTTATGGATTTTTCCTCAATTTGCAGTGAAATAGAGAATTTAGTGCTTGAAACAAGAAAAATTGCCGGTCCGGGCTATTTTAAAAATGACGGTATTACAAGGCATAAAGTAATGTTCGGGGAGGATGTTCCGTGCTTAACCAAATCTTAATTATTGCTTAACTAAAAGGCAAAACTAATACTGTATCTTGACTGTAAGTAACCCGTTACAGTTGAAAAGATGGGAGGTGAAAAAAGGGTTTTAGTAAAAAAATAAAATTCAGGAGGGTAAGATGAAAAAGACAGTATTTGCGGTAATAGCGGCTTTCATGTTTGCAAGTATAGCTGCAGCGTCAGAAATAGATACCTTGACGCAGAAATTACAGGACAAAGGCGTGTTAACACCGGGAGAAGCTCAACAGATTCTTTCTGATACAAGAGATGAGGTAACAAAAAAACTCGCTATCGGAACAGCGGAAAATGTGCCGGCTTGGGCGCAGAAGATCACCTGGTCGGGATACACTCAGATGTCCTATACCGATGATCCGACGATAGTGGACGGCAAGGAACCTTGGATAATTAAAAGAGCCAGGATCGCGTTAACAGCAAAACTTACTGATTGGGCCACTTTTAAGATCCAGCCGGATTTTGCTGCAATACAGGCGCCGGCATTTACGGTAGCGGGCACTGCCACTACAAAAGTGACCGGTACTAATGCCGGAGGTACTACTAATTCCACGGTAGTTCCTTTTGTTCTTTTTAAGGAAATATGGATAGACCTTGCAGCTGACAACGATCTGGCCACTTTCAGATTTGGGCAGTATCACCAGCCCTTTGGTTTTGAGAATCCTTATTCTTCTTCCAAAAAGAAACTATTTGACACACCTAAATATATGGGGAGCGTGATTGCTTCCGATTATGATTTCGGAATTCAGTGGTGGGGAAATCTTCCGGGTTCTCTCAAGAATCTTTTGCAGTGGAGAGCGGCAATTATGAACGGGACAAACTACGGCTATGAATCTGACAACGCGAAAGATTATTCGGTTAGATTGACTTCAGCTCCGGTAAATGGTGTTGAACTTGGCCTGTCCATGTATAACAAATGGGTCGTGTCTCAGACCCTTTACTCGGTAACAGCCGGTTTTTACGCGAAATATGAAGAAGATCTGGCCGGGATACCAACATTCTTTACCGCTGAATTTGTCGGCGGCAAAGATTCTACCGGGCTGGTGGATTGCCTGGATTCAACAATAACACTTGAGATGCAGCCTTTAGGCCTGTTAATGCCCTGCCTTGCCGGAATAGCTCCGATTATCAGGATTGAGCAGTGGAATGCGAATGTTTGGAAAAATACTCCGGTGAGTTACTACACTATAGGAGTAAATGTTTATGCCGACAAAGCGGTCAGGTTTCTGATAGATTATCGTTATACAGATAACGGTATGGCTTCCACGGCACTCAGTTACGGAAAGATGGACTGCATGTTGCAGGTAAACTACTAAGGGAGGTTATATGAAAAGTATTTTAAAAACAGCTTTAATCGCTTTGACAGGCCTTGTGCTTGTTTCGGGCGGTGCTTATGCAGAGAAGCTTATCCTTGAAGGTTCTACCACGGTTCTTCCCATTGCTCAGGCAGGGGCAGAAGCTTTTATGGCTAAGAATTCGGATATTTCAGTTACGGTAAGGGGCGGTGGTTCCGGTGTCGGGATTGCTTCCCTCCTGGATTCAACCTGTGATATTTGCGACTCATCCAGGTCCATAAAGGCAGCGGAAATACAAAAAGCGCTCTCAAAAGGTGTTGACCCGAAAGGTTCAGTGATAGCAATGGATGGCATTGCTGTTATTCTTAATCCGGGCAACGGAGTAAAGAACCTTACCAAGAAACAGATAAAGGATATCTATACAGGCAATATCTCCGACTGGTCAAAAGTCGGCGGGGATGCCGGAAAAATTGTTGTGGTATCAAGAGACACTGCCAGCGGAACCTATGAAGCTTTCGGCGCATTGGCCATTGACGGCGCTAAAGTGAGAGGAGATGCTCTTCTTCAAGCTTCCAATCAGGCCGTAGCCACAACTGTCGGAACAACTCCCGGCGGGATAGGTTACATAGGGCTCGGTTATCTGACAGAAAAAGTTAAAGCAGTTACGGTTAACGGGATAGAATGCAAGAAAGAAAATGTCCTTAATAACTCGTATCCGCTTTCCCGGCCGCTTTATATGTATACGAACGGGAAACCTCAGGGCGCAGGGAAAAAATTCATTGATTTTATCCTGAGCAATGAGGGGCAAAAGATAGTTGAGGAAGCTGGTTTTGTAGCGCTGCAGAAGTAAGTAAAATATCAAAGGAGACGGGTTTCCGCCCCGTCACAATAAAGGACGGGGCGGAATATCCTGAAAAAATGATAAGAACAAGAGAAAATATATATAAATGGATCTTTACGGTTCTGGCTTTTTCTTCCCTGATATTTTTACTCGGCATAATAGTGGTTCTTTTCGTGGAGTCTATCCCTGTTTTCAGAAGTACCGGACTTTTTAAATTTTTATTCAGTAGGAACTGGTATCCGACAAACGAAGCCAATCCGGAATTTGGCATACTCTCCATGCTTGTCGGTTCTTTTGTTGTTACCATAGGCGCCATGCTGGTTGCCATTCCTCTGGGAATAGGAAGCGCTCTATATATCCACGAACTTGCGGGAGATAAACAAAAAATGTACCTTAAGAATATAGTAGAGGTGCTAGGGGCGGTACCCTCAATAGTTTTTGGATTTTTTGGCATGGTAATAATATCTCCTTTTATCCAGCAATTACTAAAAATTCCTACAGGCCAATGCGCCTTCACAGGCGCGGTTGTACTTGGTATCATGGCCATTCCTACAGTATGCAGTATTGCGGAAGATGCTCTGTCTGTTGTACCCAAAGCTTTCAGGGAGGCCTCTTTTGCTCTCGGGGCCAATAGATGGCAGACCCTCTGGGGTGTGGTCATTCCGGCGGCCGGTTCAGGCATATCCACGGCCTTAATGCTCGGGATAAGCCGCGTTGTCGGAGAAACGATGACAGTCCTTATGGTTACCGGCGGAGCCGCAGCCATACCGAATTCTATTTTTTCGCCGGTGCGTCCTATGACTTCCACAATTGCCGCAGAGATGGGCGAAGCAGTGGTAGGAGGCCAGCATTATCATGCCTTGTTTGCCATAGGTTTTGTGCTTTTTGTAATTACTCTGGTGCTAAACCTAGTTGCAGAAATTATTAGCCGAAGATATAGATTAAAACTTGGATTGGATCTATGAAAGCAGAAATAACTCAAAAAATAGGCTTTTTCCTTTTGATAGCGGCTCTGGCAATTACAATACTTTTTCTCGGGTCCATACTGTATTTTATCACTGTCAATGGAGTCAAGGTGCTTTCGTGGCAGTTCTTAACTGATATACCGAGAAAAGCCATGACCGCAGGAGGTGTGGCGCCGGCAATAGTGGGTACACTGTATCTGACTTTGGGCTCTATCTTATTTTCACTTCCTCTAGGGTTGATAACCGCAATATATCTTGTAGAGTACAGTCCAAAAAATATTATTGTGAATATTCTAAGAATGAGCATAAATAATCTTGCAGGTGTCCCCTCTGTAGTATTTGGCCTTTTTGGACTGGCGGTTTTTGTGAAATTCTTTGGTTTTGGCGTATCTATTCTCGCGGGAAGCCTGACTCTAAGTATTTTAATACTGCCTAACATTATTTCCGCTTCCTACGAAGCTCTGGTTGCGGTACCCCGTTCGTTAAGAGAAGCTTCCTATGCGCTCGGTGCGACACAATGGCAGACAATTAAAAATATAGTGGTTCCTACAGCTCTACCCGGCATTTTGACCGGCGTTATTCTGGGCATTGGCAGGGCGGCAGGCGAGACGGCCCCGATACTTTTTACGGCAGCCACATTTTATACCAACAGATATCCGGTGTCACCGATGTCCGAATGTATGGCTTTACCCTATCATATTTACGCTCTTATGACCGAAGGAACGCATCCTGACCAGCAAAAAATGATAGCTTTTGGCTGCGCCCTTATTCTTTTACTTTTGGTACTTTGTATTTCAGCTCTAGCAATTTATTTAAGAGAAAAACAGAGGAGAAAGTATGTCTGATGAGATAAGGATCAAAGTAGAAGGCGTTAATTTTTTTTACGGATTAAAACATGCCCTTATTGATGTTAATATGAATATTTATAAGAATATGGTTACTGCGATGATCGGGCCTTCCGGCTGCGGTAAATCGACTTTTATTAGGCTCATTAACCGGATGAATGACCTGGTTGCTCATACGACACTCAAAGGAAAAGTACTTCTTGACGGGAAGAATATATTTGACCCGGATGTGGATGTAGTGGAACTGCGCAGAAAGGTCGGCATGGTATTTCAAAAGCCAAATCCTTTCCCTAAAAGTATATTTGAGAATATGTGTTACGGCTTGCAGATCAACGGGATTACAGATCAAAAAATCCTCTATGAAAAAACTGAGACTGCCCTGCGCAAGGCGGCGCTCTGGGATGAAGTTAAAGACCGCCTGAGCGACAGCGCTTTACGGCTTTCCGGAGGACAGCAGCAGCGGCTATGTATCGCAAGGTGCCTGGTTGTGGAACCGGAGGTAATTCTTTTTGACGAACCTTGCGCGTCGCTTGATCCTATTTCCACCAGAAAAATAGAAGACCTGATAGTGGAACTTAAGAAGGATTATACTATATTGGTTGTTACTCATAATATGCAGCAAGCCGCCAGGATCTCCAGCAAGGCTGCCTTTTTTCTGCTGGGAGAGTTGATAGAATTTGGAAATACCGAAGATATTTTTACCAATCCCAGGGATAAAAGGACTGAGGATTATGTTTCCGGCCGTTTTGGATGATCATGAGAATATTGTTTCTTTGCATGGATAATTCCTGCGTGAGTCAGATGGCTGAAGGACTTGCTGAGATGCTGGCGAGAGGTGTTCCGGGCGTCTCATTTTTTAGCGCAGGATTTAAACCTGCCGGTTCGGTTAACCCTCTTGCGATCCTGGTCATGAAGGAAAAGGGCATGGATATTTCCGGATATAGGCCGAAAGGCTTAGAAGAATTACCTTTCAGAGAATTTGATATTATTGTAGATCTGGGCGGTAAAGATTCCGCTCCATTTTTAACGGCAAAACAATATTTTAAATGGACGCTCCCTTATCCTGAGAGCCCGGAAATTGTTTTCTTTCGCCTTGCAAGGGATCTTATAGGCGCAAAAGTGGCGGGATTATTAAGGAAAATAGCAGAAGAAATAAGTTCTAAATCAGAGATTTGAGGAAGTGAAAATATCTAAGCTGAAATATATATCCTGGAGGAGGTTTGGATGAAAAAATTGCCAAAAGTATTGTTCCTATGCATACATAACAGCTGCAGGAGCCAGATGGCCGAAGCTTTTGGGAAAGTTCACGGTCATGAGTTTTATGAAAGCTATAGCGCCGGGTCCAAACCCTCGGGGAAGGTTAATCCGGATGCCATAAGCTTCATGAAAGAAAAAATGATAGATCTTTCCAACGCAAGTTCGAAAAGTATTAAAGAACTCAATATTGATGTTTTTGATTATGTTATCGGAATGGGCTGCGGAGATATTTGTCCTGTAGCTCCGGCTAAAGAATTTATTAACTGGAATATTCCTGATCCGACCGGGACCCCTCCGGCTTTTTTCAGAAAGGTAAGGGATAAGATAGAGCGCAGCGTAGTCGAATTTACGAAAGAGAAATTCGGAGGTAATAATGACTAGAGTATTTGATTCTGAGCTGGCAGAACTAAAAGAACTATTGCTTTATATGGGCGGCTTGGTTGAAAGTATGATCCATCTTTCAATAAAGAGCCTTGTGGAAAGGGAAGAAAGTGTCGGGAAAGAGGTGTATGGAAAAGAAAACGAAGTAAATAAACTTCAGATCGAAATAGATGACCGCTGTCTTAAGCTTATCGCTTTAAATCAGCCGGCGGGTACGGATCTTCGCTTTATTACGTCAGCGATGAAAATAAATTCTGAACTTGAAAGAATGGGGGATCAGGCTATAAATATCGCCGATGCTTCAAAGGAACTCCTGAAGTTCTCTCAATTAAAACGGCTCATAGATATTCCGTTGATGGCCGATATCTCAAAAACAATGGTTAAAGACTGCCTCGACGCCTTTGTGAGAGCGGATGCTGAGCTTGCCAGATCAGTTCTGGTCAGAGATAATAAGGTCGATGGGCTTAAAGATCAGATCTTCAGGGAGCTTTTGACCTATATGCTTTCGGAAACAAAACATATACCTGTGGCGTTAGAACTTATTTTAATTTCCAGGCATCTTGAAAGAATTGGCGACCATGCCACAAACATAGCCGAAGATGTTATCTTTATGGTAGAAGGGCAGGATGTAAGGCATTATCAAAAGGATGTGCGCTAATGGAAATATATTTGCTGCGGCATGGCATAGCTGAACCGGCAGATTCTGCGGGTACTATCGATGAGGAGCGAGAGCTTACCGAAGAAGGAATATTTAAAATGAACAAGGGTGCCAGGGGGCTGGCAGAAATAGTAGATCACTTTGATCTTGTGGTAACGAGCCCCTTAAAAAGAGCTGTTCAAACAAGTGAAATTGTAGCCAAAGAAATGGGCCTTGATAATAGAGTTCTTGTGTCGGATCTGCTCTTGCCGTCAAAGAAGAGCGATGACGTATTGGATTTTTTGGAAGACAATGCGGATAAACCCAGAATTCTTTTGATCGGGCATGAACCGCTCTTGTCAAAATTGGCCGGAGTTCTTTGTGGAACAAATAAGCAAATTGTGGAGATCAAGAAAGGCGGGCTCTGCCGCGTTGATGTCTCGGACCCTGCGCTTTCAAAAGCGGGTCTTTTGGTTTGGAATCTGTCGCCGAAACACCTGCGGATGCTTGCCTGAGGAGCAAAATATGCCAAGAGAATTTGAAGCACCCCATAAATACCCCGGGAAACTTATTATAGTTGAAGGAATTGACGGCTCGGGTAAATCGACCCAGCTGCAGCTTCTTCAAAAATGGCTTGGTTCCTTGAACTACAGAGTTTTTTTCACGGAATGGAATTCTTCGGCTCTGGTGAACGAACTCATCAAGAGAGGTAAAAAAAAGAACCTGCTTACACCTGCAACTTTCAGTATCCTCCATGCCACAGATTTTGCCGATAGATTTGCCCAGTTGATAATGCCGCCTTTAAAAGCCGGAATGATAATTTTAGCGGACAGATATATTTATACCGCCTTTGCCCGTGATGCGGTCAGAGGCGTGGGCCGTGACTGGATAAGAGACCTTTATGGCTTTGCGATAAAACCGGATCTTGCGCTTTATTTTAAAGTTCCAATAGAAGTGTCTTTAAAAAGAATACTTACCGGGCGTCCAACATTAAAATTTCACGAGGCCGGCATGGATTTGGGTTTAAGCGAAGACCCTAAAGAGAGTTTCAGAATATTTCAAACAAGGATACTGGATGAATACGCGAGCCTTACGACGGAATACGGTTTGACCACCATTGATGCTTCTCAATCTATACTGAAACAGCAAGCCGCGGTGCGTGAACTGGCAAAAAATATGCTTAAGGATTATAAACAAAGCGCCTTCCTTTCTAAAGAGGAGAATGTATATGTCAAATGAAAAACCTCTGAACTGCGGAAAATGCTACGGAGCAAGCCTGCCTTATGTTGACCTGAACGACTTGAAAGGTAAACTTATAGTTCTTGAAGGTACCGACGGAGTCGGCCGTTCCACTCAGATGGAAAATATTTCCAAGTGGCTTGAGGTGAAAGGGTATGGTGTTATGACTACCGGCTGGGCCAGGTCACCGCTTATGGGAAGCGAAATAAAGAAAGCAAAAGCAGGGCATAATCTTAACGTTTATACTTTCAGCATGCTTTATCTTGCTGATTTTGCAGACCGCCTTGAACATCAAATAATTCCTGCTTTGAAATCAGGTTTTATAGTCCTTGCTGACAGGTATATCTATACTGCGTTTGTGAGAGCCCTGGTACGGGGTGCCGGAAGAGAATGGACACGAAAGGCCTTCAGCTTTGCCCTGGTACCTGATGCGGTTTTCTACCTGAGAATAAAAATAAAAGACCTGGTGCCCCGGGTAATTAATGCTGCTCATCTTAATGAACACTACTGGGAAAAAGGCGGAGAGGGGCTTGACTACTGGGAATCAGGCATGGACTTGAAACTGGGTGAAGACTTTTATGACAGTTTTATTGAGTACCAGAAGAGAATGCTGGCTGAATTTGATGTTATGGCGAAAGAATATGGCTTTACTTCCATAGATGCGTCAAAAAGTTTTGAAGAAGTGAACGCGGAACTTAAGATCCAGCTTGAAAAAATATTGGCGCAGCCCGGAGAGAAATGAAAAAAAACTTTGCGGCCATAGATATTGGGACCAATTCAATCAGGCTGGTTGTGGTCAGAACTGATTCCGGCAAGGTTAATAATGTGATACTTGACAGGGAAAGAGAAGTTGTCAGGTTAGGGACCGGAGCAACAGATATGAAATTTATAACCGATAGGGCCATGGATAGAGGGATTGAAACCCTGCGCAGATTCGGAGAGATCGCCGCTTCTTATAACGCGTTTGTAAGGGCCGTCGCCACAAGCGCGGTACGGGAAGCTTTAAATAAAGATGTTTTTATTGAAAGGGCCAAGAATGAGGCCGGAATAAAAGTGGAAGTAGTTTCCGGATTTGAGGAAGCCAGGCTCATATATTTGGGAGTGGCGGCTGCTCTGCCCGTGTCCGATAAAAAAATACTGCTTCTTGACATAGGAGGAGGGAGCTCTGAGTTCATCCTTGCTGAGAAGGGAAACATAGTATTTGCCAGTTCTCTGAAGCTGGGCTGCATTAGAATGACGGATAAATATTTCCCCGGCGGTATTATGAAAAGTAAAGGCCTGAAAGATTGCGCGGAATATGTCAGAGGAGTGCTGGTGCCCGTAACAAGGAAACTAAAAAATGAAAAATACGAAATAGCGATAGGAACTTCCGGTACGATATCAGCAGTAAGCTCCATGATAAATATGCGCAGAAGCGAAGCAAGAAAAACCCCCATTGGAGAAGTAGTGTTTGACCGTAAAGAATTTGAGGATCTGTTGGAAGAACTTCTGAGTTTGAGCCTTCCCGAAAAAATATCGGGTATTCCGGGTATTGACCCCAGGCGTTCTGATATTATTGCGGGAGGCGCCGCGGTCCTCGCTACGGTTCTTGACGAACTAAAAATTGAAAAAATACGCTTCTGCGACAGTTCTCTTAAAGAAGGGTTGATTTTTGACACAATTTCAAGGTTTGGCGCAAGCAGAAAACCGGACAATATTAAGATCCTCCGTGAAAATTCAATTAAAACCATGACCTCGACTTTAAATGTAGACCTTAAGCATGTTAAACAGGTGGAGAAATTAGCTTTAGTAATATTTGACAAATTGAAAAATAACTGCGGTTTCTCAAATACCGAAAGAGACTTTCTCAGGACTGCCTCCCTGTTGCATGATACGGGGTTTTTTATCTCGCATGAACAGCATCACTGGCACTCCTACTATCTTATTAAAAATTTTGAACTTGCCGGTTTTACCGACACCGAAAAAGAAATAATCGCCAATATTGCAAGGTATCACAGGAAGAGCCATCCAAAACTTAAGCACGAAGGATTCAGCAGTTTGAACTCTGAAGACCAGGTTATGGTTTCAAAACTATCCGGCATACTCAGGATAGCCGACGGATTGGATCGCTCCCGCAATTCCCTGGTTAAAGACATAAAAATAAAGCAAGCCGGAAGGAATATTTATTTTAAAATAAAACCTTATAAAGGCGGCGATATAGGAATAAACATCTGGGGTGCGCAAAGAAAAATGGCCCTTTTCGAAGAGGCCTTTTGCTGCCGGCTTTCTATTTCTTAAACCGAATTATTTAGCAGGGAATTAACAAGAAGTGTTGTTGGTGCATTTTCGTTTCTACGGCCCGGAAAATTTACAGCGCCTCTATCCAAGCCGATTAGTTGCAGGTAGAGAATGACCGGTTAAAAAAAGGTGTTTTTGATATAGAAAGTAGAGACTTGCTCTAATATGATTTACCTTTACACCTTGACTATGCTATTAATTCATTAGAAGGACTTGAGTACTTTAAGGTAACGTGGCGTACTCATAGAAAATACTGATATTAAGCAGAGGAGTTCAGAAATGAAAAAAGCACTAGTTGTGATTAGCTTGTTTGCTGTACTAAATACCTGGGTTAGCGCGGGAGATATTCTGGGTTTGGATATCTCGGCGAGATATTTCTCAGCCAGCGGCGGGAGCTATGAAGAAAAACTGAGCACTATGCCAGGCGCAAAAATATCAGGTGATTTTCCTGCCTCGATACTGGAAGGTACGGTTAAAAAGAATCTTCTGGGGCCTATTTATGCGAGCGGAACATTCAGGTACGGGACAGTGCCTATGCAAACGATGACACTTAACGGCTTGTCCGGAGGGCCGATGTCGACTTCTATTGACGCCGTGCTGGGTGGAATAGTACTGAACGCCGGGGCAAATTTTGAGCTCGGTTCGGTTGAATTTGACCTCTTTGGAAGCGGCAGGTATATGTGGGCTACCAAACACTTTTATGATTGGAAATTAAATGGCGCAATAATTGCTCCCGGGAGTACAGCCGGAAGGTTTTTGATCAACTGGCTTAGTCTTGGTTGCGGAGCCAAAGTTACCTGCATGCTGGGGCCTATACTCGGGGTAAGAGCCGAATTAGAGGGCTATCCTTTGACCAGCAATAATGTTGATTACATAAATCCGTCGGGTGCGGGTAAGACTTCCGTAACAGGTTTATCCTATATGTATGAAGGCGCGCTTGTTGTAAGGCCTGTTCCTCTCCTGGAAATAAACGCCGGTTATAGATTTGAAAGCGTTTATTTCAATGAAAATAAAATTTCCGGAGATTTTGATCTTCTGATAAAGCAATCGGGCTTATTTGCCGGTGTTAAAATGGCTTTCTGATCAAGTATTCCCGGATTCTTATTTTCTTTAGGTGTTTTTGCCAAAAATAAGAAACATAAACTGTTTATTGTAATACTGTTAATTGAATCTTAATAATATTTTATTGTTAAAATAAGGCATTTAACACTATCTTAACGAAATCTTAACATATTCTTAACAATAAACCTGTATTATCCTGCCCAGATGAAGACAAAAACTCAAACATTATCCCGCAGTCAGGTTATGCCCCGTTTCAGACTCTTGAAATATAACAGTTTAATAATACAGAAAGCTAGGAGGAATTTATGAAAAAAGCGATCGTACTTGGTTTTTGCGGAATAGCTCTTGTTTTTGCTCTTACCGCGTGTTCGAAGGGTGGTGGTAATGAAGGGAAACCGGGAGTTTCGCTCCAGATAAAAGGTTCGGATACCATGGTTAATCTCGGGCAGTCCTGGGCAGAAAAGTTCACTAAACTTCATCCGAACATTAATGTCGGTGTTACCGGCGGCGGCTCGGGGACGGGATTTGCAGCGCTCTTAAACAAGACCTGCGATATTGCAATGTCCTCAAGAAGTGTGGAAGCGAAAGAAGTGGCCAAAGCAAAAGAAGGAAACATGGAATTTTCGGAACATAAAGTGGCTCTTGACGGCCTGGCTGTAGTGGTCAATCCCTCTTGCGGTATCAGCAAGCTTTCCATACCTGAACTAAGAGATATCTTTATGGGGACTAAGACCAACTGGAAGGATTTTGGCGGGAAGGATGCAAAGATAGTTCTGCTTTCCAGAGAGAGCAACTCGGGAACACATGTGTTCTTCAAAGAACACGTCTTGAAACTTGGTAAACCGAAAGGGCCGGAAGAATACTCTCCGAAAGCACTTCTGATGCCTTCCTCGCAGGCCATCTCCGATGAAGTAGCGCAGAATCCAAATGCCATTGGCTATTTTGGTATGGGCTATATTTCTAAAAAACACACTGTTATTGCCGTAGCAAAAGAAAAAAAATCCGAATATATCCTGCCGACAATAGATAATGTGAAAAGCGGGAAATATCCAATTTCCAGGCCTTTATTTATTTATGTAACCGACAGTACGAACTTGACGGTGAAAATGTTCCTTGATTTTGTTTTATCTTCCGAAGGCCAGGCGGTGGTAAAGTCGCTTGACTTTGTTCCGCTAAATTAGAGGTCAGGATATGCCATGCGCAGGTTAAAGAAGTTAAGAGATTACATAATAGAAAAAATGATATTTATTTCCGGTATTGCCGCGAT
This sequence comes from Candidatus Firestoneibacteriota bacterium, assembly GCA_903891415.1. Lineage (GTDB taxonomy): Bacteria > Oederibacteriota > D2-FULL-39-29 > D2-FULL-39-29 > D2-FULL-39-29 > CAIYPD01. The sequence goes on along the minus strand of CAITEH010000005.1, from coordinate 10,939 downwards.
AATATTTGTCATTCTTATCTTCTTTTTCCTGGTTAAGGAAGGAGGTTCTTTCTTTGGCGAATATAACATCAAAGATTTTATCTTCGGCCATTTTTGGTATCCGGCCTCAGACTCTCCAAGATTTGGAATTCTTCCCCTTATAGCGGGTTCTCTGGTTATAGTTGTAGGTGCAACTATTTTAGCCGTGCCTTTGGGCATCATGGCAGCTCTTTACATATCAGAAGTTGCGCCAAAAGGCCTAAAGGATCTGTTAAAAGCCGGAGTGGAAATGCTGGCTGCAATTCCGAGCGTTGTTGTAGGTTTTGTCGGCATGGTTACGCTGGTTCCCGTCATAAAAACTGTTTTTGGAATTCCTACAGGTTTGACGGCACTCTCGGGTTGCATAATGCTTGCATTTATGGCAATGCCTACTATTGTTTCCATTTCTGAAGACGCTATCAATGCCGTTCCCTGGAATTATAAAGAAGGCGCGCTTGCGCTCGGAGCTACAAAATGGCAGATAATGTACCGCATAATACTGCCTGCCGCCACTCCCGGGATAATTGCTTCGGTCATGCTGGGTATTGGCCGTGTTATCGGGGAAACCATGGCGGTGATGATGGTTACCGGTAATGCCGCTGTTATACCGAGTGGCTTCCTGGAGTCTGTCAGGACTATGACGGCAACCATTGCCGCGGAGATGGGAGAGACTGTAAGAGGCAGCTCTCATTACAGGTCTCTCTTTGCTATAGGAGCCGTACTTTTTGTCATTACTTTCATTATCAATTTTATAGCAGATACGTATCTTCATAAAAATAAGGAATAATAAATGAACGCGAAAAAGTCTCAGAAAATAGCGTTCGCGGTTCTGCTTGCCACTACCCTTGTAGTTGTGCTGCCGGTACTGATAATTATTATAGTAATTATCAAAGAAGGAATTCCCGCCATTAATTGGCAATTTCTGACAACTATGCCGAGCAACGGTATGAGAAGCGGGGGGATTTTCCCTGCTATTTTAGGTACTATCTACCTGGTGCTGCTGTCTGTTATTATTGCACTTCCTGTCGGTGTCATGGCGGCAATATATTTAAATGAATACGCGCAAGATAATCTGCTTACGCGTATTATTAAGCTTTCTATAGTAAACCTTGCCGGAGTTCCTTCGGTAGTTTACGGATTATTTGGCCTGGGACTTTTTGTTATCTTCCTGAAATTCGGCGTTTGTCTGCTTTCAGGCGCGCTTACCCTGGCTATTATGGAACTTCCGGTAATAATAACAACATCTAAAGAAGCCCTAAGCAGCGTTCCCCTGTCATTCAGAGAGGTCAGCCTGTCTCTTGGTGTTTCTAAATGGCAGACTATCAGGTATGTAGTATTACCGCACGCTCTTCCGGGTATAATGACCGGAACCATACTTTCCATCGCAAGAATAGCAGGTGAGACCGCCCCGATATTATTCACCGCGGCAGCGTTCTATATCCCCAGGCTGCCTGGTTCTCTTTTGGACCAGATAATGGTTTTACCCTACCATCTTTTCATAATATCCACTCAGATACCAAATATGCCGTCCAAGCTGACCTATGGTACAGCTCTGGTCCTTCTAATGCTTGTCTTAACAATGAACCTTACAGCGATCGTGATAAGAACATATTTCAGGAAGAATAAAAAATGGTAGATAAAATAACGGTCCATAACTTGAAATGCTGGTTTGGAAAGGTTCAGAGCGTAAAGAATTTGAGTTTGGCCGTAAAAGAAAATGAAATACTGGGAATTATAGGTCCTTCCAACAGCGGAAAAACGACATTTTTGCGTTCCTTAAACAGGCTTAATGAATTGAACCCGAATTACAGGCAGCAAGGGGAGATACTGATAGACGGAAAGAATATAGCTCACGGAAATCCCGAAATGTTAAGGAAAAGGATGGGAATGGTATTTGCGCTCCCGCTTTCGCTTCCCATGACTGTCCTGGAAAATGTTATTTATGGTCCCAAAAGACACGGTATCAAAAGTAAAAAAGAACTTGAAGAGCTTGCTGAAAGATGCCTTAGAGCTGCCTCTCTCTGGGACGAAGTTAAGGACAGGTTAAAGGAGTCCGCGCTTAAGCTTTCCGGGGGGCAGCAGCAACGTCTTTGCCTAGCAAGAACTCTTGCCGTAGAGCCGGATATAATCCTGTTTGACGAGCCCTGCTCCGGCCTTGACCCTATTTCCACCGCAAAAGTAGAAGAGACGATGATAGAATTAAAAAAGAAGTATACTCTTGTTCTGGTAACGAATAACGTTAAACAGGCGTCCAGGGTGAGTGATAGGACAGCTTTTTTCCTTATGGGGGAACTGATAGAGGTTGCCATAACTGAAAAACTATTTCTTTCGCCGGAAGATAAGCGAACTGAAGCTTATATCACAGGAAGGTTTGGATAAATGACTGACCATAATGGTGTTATTAGAACAGAAAAACTAAATCTTTTCTACGGCAGTTTCCGTGCTTTAAAAGATGTTGATATTGAAATAGCCCCAAATCAAATTACATCACTGATAGGCCCTTCCGGCTGTGGAAAGTCCACTCTTTTGAGAGTGTTTAACCGCATGAATGATACGATAGAAGGGGTAAAGATAACAGGCAGGGTTTATAACGGCAGTGAAGATATTTATCACGGTGGTACTGATATTGATATCCTGCGCAGGCGCATAGGTATGGTTTTTCAAAGGCCCAACCCGTTTCCGTTATCGGTTTATGAGAATGTTGCCTTCGGCTTAAGAATTCATTCATTTCCGGGTAAAAGCGCGCTGGATGGGATAATTGAAGAAAGTTTGAAGTCAGTTTTACTTTGGGATGAATTAAAAGACAGGTTAAAAAAATCAGCTCTTAATCTTTCCCTGGAACAAAAACAGAGGCTTTGTATCGCGCGGCTGGTGGCGGTCAGGCCTGATATAATACTTCTAGATGAACCCTGTTCTACACTTGATCCCATGGCTACGCTAAAAATAGAGGAACTAATGGTGGAATTGAAAAAAAAATACACAATAATAATTGTCACCCATAATATGCAGCAGGCGGCGAGAGTATCGGATGATACGGGTTTTATGCTGCTTGGAGAACTGGTGGAGTTTGGTAAAACCTCGAAGATATTTACCTCCCCTGTAGAAAAGAAGACCGAGGATTACATAACCGGAAGGTTTGGTTAAAAAATTTAGATCTAGTATTTAACTCTTTATTTTGTGAAAATTTGGTGCTAATATATATAGAAACAATTGAATATTTATACAAAGGAGACGGTATGAATCGTCATTTTGACGAAGAACTGGGAGAGTTAAAAGAACGGTTGCTTTATATGGCCTCGCTTGTGGAATCCATGATAAATTATGCGATAAAATCTCTTGTTGACAGAAAGGAAGAGTTGATAAAAGAGGTTTACAGCCACGAAGATGAGGTTAATAAAATACAGGTGGAGATTGATGACAAATGCCTGAAACTCATTGCCCTGCATCAGCCGGCGGCTCAGGACCTGAGATTTATTACCTCTGCGATGAAAATAAATGCGGAGCTTGAACGTATGGGTGACCAGGCAGTAAATATTGCTGATTCCAGCGTGAAATTGCTTAAGCAGCCTCCTTTAAAGCCGCTTATTGATACTCCCAGAATGTCCGAAATTGTAAAGAAAATGGTAAAGGACTCTCTGGATGCTTTTGTAAAAAAAGATGTCCTGCTTGCAAAAAAAGTTATGGCAACGGATGATGAGGTGGATGGACTAAAAGATCAGATCTTCAGGGAATTGCTTACCTATATGTCCGGAGACTCCGGAAATATCAGCAGGGCGCTTGAACTTATTCTGATCTCAAGGCACTTGGAACGCATAGGGGATCACTCAACAAATATTGCAGAAGACGTGATCTTTCTTGTGGAAGGTAAAGATGTCCGTCATCACCTGGGCGGAGAGATTTAAATAAAATTAAAAGATATAAAGCCGTACCCCGGCGTTAATCATTAAGTTAACATATATAGAGTCTGTTTGCCAGCCTACACCGCCTTCGCCAAAAAGCTCAATCGGCCCCATGGGTATTTCTGAGCCCAATTTTACTTCACCGGACAGAGCAAAATGTTTATAATTCAGACTATAAAACCCTGCTCCTGAAATCACAGGAAAGAATTTGACAATATTATTTGGATATGGATAAAAATAACCGCTTGTTCGAATGCCGAGGTCATCGCTGCCGTGATTTTCAGAAAAATAAGGGCCAAACGTTACCGCAAGTTTCTTTGAGGGAGTGAATATTTTATAGTTGGCGGCCACCAGGAAGGTATTGCCGCGAAGCATTGTGCTAAAATTGAATTTCTTGTCGACAAAATCATATAAAGATAGTTCAAGATTGATAAACTCTGTTTCTGAGTGTACTGTATTTGGTTTAAAAGAAGGTGCAGGTTTAGCTATATTTTTTGGAACCCCCGGTTTTCTTAGTATACTCTCTGTTTCGGTAAGGCAGCTTTTTAAAAGCTCCAGAGTAGGCAGAGTATATTTTGATTTACTGCTCTTTATGCATAACTGCTCTCCTGATTTTCCGTCAAAAATATAAAAGTCAACTTTATATTCAAACTGATCCTGTTCAACAAAATAACATATTATTTTGTCCGCTTTTAGCTTCTCCAGTGCTTTTTCAATACTCTCATCATTGTCTTCCTCGATTTCCAGGTTCAGCGCTGCTATTGTTGCCTGCGGAATAACAGAAATGCCTTTTATTTTCATCAAAGCTGAATAAATAGTTTCGGTGTAAATATTTGATCTTATGGATTGCAGTGATTTTGAATGAACACCGGTCATGGCGACTATTGTTTTAGTTTTTTCAACGGCCTTTGTTTCAACTGACTGCGGGGCGCTCCAGCTCAAAACCGGCATTATTGCAATGCAGAGAACAACAACTAGTTTTTGCATTAGATGGCTCCTTTGGTATATTTAGGTAAATTATACAATAAAAAATGTGTTTTGTGAAGTTAAAAAATGCTAAATCTTGTTTTGCCGGGCTTCCTGAGTTCAAACCCCGGAAAGCCAAAAAAGGCCGCAAAAATAAAGCTCTACGACCTGTTTTACCGATAATTGTACAGGGCCTTGGAACACTATTATTTACCGTGTCAAATATGATATAATATTTAAATTAAATAATAATATGAGGTCAATATGAGAATAACAGTTAACGGAGAACAAAAAACTTTTAGAAAAGATCTGACCATAGCCTTACTTATCTCCAAATACAGGTTAAAGAAAGAAAGTGTGGCAGTTGAATTAAATCACAAGATAATAAAAAAAGCCGATTACGAAAAAAGCATTTTAAGGGATAACGATAGAGTTGAGATAGTGCATTTTGTAGGCGGAGGATAGCAGAACATAGAGAATAGACAATAGACAGTAGACAATGGAGAATGGAGAATGGAAAATAGACTTTATGGACTTTTTGACATTTTAGTTAAGTTATATGGAGGAAAAATGAAAGTTAACAAACAGGATACCGGAATACTGGAGATTGCCGGGAAGAAATTTTCTTCCAGGCTCTGGGTAGGTACCGGTAAATACAAGACTTTGAGCGTTATGAAAGAGGCGCATGAAGCCAGCGGCACCGATCTTATAACGGTGGCGATACGAAGGGTCAATCTCAATCCCAAAAAAGGAGAAGAAACCCTTTTTGATTATATTGACCGGAAAAAGTATTTTATTCTGCCTAATACGGCCGCTTGCTATTCCGCGGAGGAAGCTGTAAGAACCGCCCATCTTGGCGCGGAAGCGGGCCTCTCAAAGTGGATTAAACTGGAAGTAATAGGAGATGAAAAGACCCTCTACCCCGATGTTATAGGGCTCCTTGAGGCAACAAAGAGGCTTGTTAAAGACGGTTTTACCGTCCTGCCTTATACGAATGATGATGTTGTAACAGCGAAGAGACTTGAAGATGCCGGGGCGGCGGCGGTAATGCCATTGGCCGCGCCGATCGGCTCAGGACAGGGAGTAATGAATCCTTTGAATATCCGGCTGATAAAAGAGGCTCTTAAAGTTCCGGTCATAGTTGATGCCGGTGTGGGGACTGCCTCGGATGCCGCTATTGCCATGGAGCTTGGAGCGGACGGGGTTCTTTTGAACACTGCCATTGCTCTGGCAAAAGATCCTATCCTTATGGCAGGCGCCATGAAACTCGCGGTAACAGCGGGGCGCATGTCCTTTCTTTCCGGAAGGATGGAAAAGAAAAATTATGCTTCTGCCTCCAGTCCAAAAGACGGTATTTCTAAATGACAGGAACTGCGCCGGTTATCGGTGTTGATGAGTCGGGCAAGGGCGACTATTTTGGCCCGCTGGTGATCGCAGGGGTGCTGGTAGATGATAAAAGCACCGCAAAACTCGAAAACCTTAAAATCAGGGACAGTAAATTAATATCCGATAACAGGGTTAAAGTACTGGCGAAGGAAATACTTAAATATACAGTGAGTTCAGTCGTGGTAATTTTACCTGAAAAGTACAACGAACTTCACGCAAAGATGAAAAATCTCAATAAGATGCTCGCGTGGGGGCATGCCAGAGTTATAGAGGATCTTCTGGAAAAAAGAACTGATTGTAACAGGGTGATTTCTGATAAATTTGGAAAAGATAGTTTTATAAAGTCAGCGCTTATGGAAAAGGGGAAAACGGCAGAGCTGCTTTTTGAAACTAAAGCTGAAAAGTATTTCGCGGTGGCCGCCGCCTCGGTGCTTGCCCGGGCGGTCTTTTTAAAAGAACTTGAGGAACTTTCAAAAACAATAGGATTTATACTGCCGAAAGGCGCGTCAAAAGAAGCTGAAAGCGGCGCCGAAAAGTTATACCGGGAAAGAGGTTTTGATATCTTCAACAGCATAGCCAAGGTTCATTTTAAAACAACACAAAAAATAAAAGCAAAGGAGACCTTGTTCCGGTGAAAAAAAAGAACCCGGCCTTAGCCCTGTTCCTTTATTTCTTATTTTTTGCATTTTGTTCCCAGTGGGTATTTTTTTATTTCTCCGGCCTCCGGCCGGGTTATCCTTACAACGCTTTGCTTCCGGGTTTGGCTGTTCTTGGAGCGTCCTTCCTTATATCCTGGGCGGCAGAACTCGCGGAGCTGGAAATTTCACAGGGGCTCGCGATCGCTTTACTCGCGCTTATAACGGTTTTGCCGGAATACGCGGTCGATATGTCCTACGCCTGGATTGCCGGTAAAAATCACGCTTATGCCCAGTATGCCGCGGCGAACATGACCGGCGCGAACAGGCTGCTTATCGGACTGGGATGGTCGGCGGTGGTTTTTGTCTACTGGCTGCGAACCGGAAAAAAAGAGATCTTAATGGATGAAAGCCAGAGGACCGAGATACGTTCCCTGCTGCTTGCAACTTTATATTCCTTTGTTATTTTTTTAAAGCATAACTTTGCCTGGTATGATGCGATATTCCTGATAAGCATCTATATTTTTTACATAATGAATACAAAGAATAAAAAATGCGAGGAAGAGGCTGAATTAGAAAAACCCGGGCCCGTATTACTGCTTGCCGGACTGCCCCGGACCCTGAGAAATTGCGTTAATGTTCTCCTTTTTCTGTTTGCAGGGTTTGTTATTGCTCTGGCTGCCGAGCCTTTTGCCCGGGGGCTGGTTGATGCCGGTAAAACCCTGGGGATAGAGCAATTCCTGCTCGTTCAATGGGTCGCGCCTTTGGCTTCTGAAGCTCCTGAGTTCATTGTCGCTTTGATACTCGCGTTCTCTCTTAAACCGGGAAAAGCGCTAAGGGTGGTAATATCTTCTAAAATAAATCAATGGACTCTCCTTATAGGGATGCTGCCTTTAGTTTACGGTATTTCTTCAGGGAATATTTTTACTCCGTTATTAATGGACGCCCGGCAGGCGGAAGAAATGCTGCTGACTTCAGCTCAATCCATATTTGCCCTGATAATAATTTCAAATTTAAGTTTTTCTTTAAAAGAAGCGCTGGTTCTATTTATACTGTTTGTCACGCAGATGTTCTTTCCAAATACAACAATACGGTATTATTACTGCGCGGCCTATCTGCTAGGATCAGCCGGCATGCTTATCTTATTAAGGTCAAATAGAAAAGCGATGCTTAATATGTTTACCGGCTCCCGGTTCAATAAGTCGGATGGCGGTACTTGAGCGGAAGGCCCGGCTACTTTTTCTTTGAACTTTTTCTTGATAAATGCAACTAAGTATTTATAAGTCCAATGAGGTGAGCAGCTAAATTGGAATCAAAAGAGAGCAAAAAGAAGAAGAAAGAGGATGATATGGCTGACCTGGCTCTGGTTAAAAGGTTTAACGGAGGCGAGCAACAAGCGTATTTTGAGCTTGTAACCAGGTATAAAAATGCGGTTTTTGGGCTGATCTTCAGGTTTATGAATGACCGGCATGAGGCTGAAGATGTTTCCCAGGAAGTTTTTTTTCAACTTTACAAAGCGCTTCCGACATTTAAAGGCAGGTCAAGGTTTTTCACATGGCTGTACCGGATCGTTTTCAATGTCTGCCTCTATTACAAGCGTTCCTCCGGTTCGAGAAAAACAGCGGTTTCTTTGGGGAATGTAGAGAATTATCTTTGTATTCCTGACCCGTCTGCTGATATTTCAAAACTTGCCGAACAGAACAATATAGTGGAAAAAATACACGCCGCTTTGGAAAAACTGCCCGTAGAACTCAGTACTACATTTCTTTTACGTGAGCAGGAAGGGTTGAATTACAAAGAGATAGCCGGGATCACGGGGGTTAATATAGGCACGGTCAAGTCACGGATCCATAACTCAAGAGTATATCTGGCAAAGGAAATGACCAAACAGGGAGGAGACTATAATTCTTTGTAAATTTACGGAGAGAAACTTAAGTGCCTGCCTTGACGGTGAAACAGGAAAAATTTCCGCATTTGTCATAAAAAAACACCTGCACTCCTGTCTCGCCTGTAAAAAGAAATTTGAGCTCTTGCGGTCGGTTTCCGGGCTGGCAAAGCAAAAAGTTGAAATAGAGATTTCTCCCGCTTTTGCGGAAGATTTAAGGCTTAGGGTCGAGGCTTCCGGCGTAAAAACACCGGTTTTAAGGCCGGTTCCAAAGCTTAAACTGGTCTTAAGTGTCTTCAGCCTGCTGCTCGTGCTGGCGGGCGGAATAATATTAGCCGGGCTTCAAAAAGGAAGAGGCAAGGAAATAAATGAATATGGAACTTTGAGTTTTCAGACAAAAGCAGAAATTGTGTGTTCGGGTACGGGCGTTGAATATGCCACGTTTTTAAGCCAGACAAGGAGATGATATTTATGGCAAGCAAACACGTCAGAAGAATTTTGCACTTAAAAACGGCGCTCTTTGCGGCATTGTTCCTGGCCGTTTCGGGTTTCTTTGGACTAAATGCGGAGTCGCTGGAAGATGACCGCTGCGAGTATCCGGTCTGGTCGGTTAAGACCCAGGATACCGGAGCAGAGCGCATTGCTTATGCCCTGGTCAGCAAGATCTTTGGTACCCAGATCTGGACGATCAACACGGACGATGCCAGGCATAAAGTTATGCTTACGAATATCAGCTGGAACCGGCATCCGTTTTGGAGTTACGACGGTAAACGGCTGGCTTATGCCGGTGGTGATGAAAAACAAATTCAGCAGATCTACGTAATGAATGAAGACGGTACCGAGCAGGTAAAACTGACGACAGGCCCGGAGGATAAACTTTATCCTGTTTTTTCCCAGGATGGGGAAAGTATTGCCTATATTTCAATTAATAATGGAGAGGCCTTTATCTATGAAGTGGCTTCCGGGGGGCAGGGCTCGCCGCAGCTTGTTACGGCCTGCGGGACCACAGATAAGAATACCGTGCTAAGCCCCGCGGCTTTTTCTTTGAAAGGGGATAGGCTCGCTTATGTCAAGTTAAGCCAGGATTTCAAGAATCAGAATATTTTTATTTATTCCAAAAATACCAAAAAAGAAGAACAGTTGACCTTTTCGGGTTATATCGGCTCGGGCCTGGCCTGGTCTCCGGATGGGAATAAAATTGCCTATGCTTCTCCGGGCAAAGGAAAAGGCTACAGCATTTTTGTCTATGACCTGGAAAACAAAACAACAGCTGAAGCGGCTTCAGCCATAACTCCGCTCGGACTTTCCTTCTCCCCGGATTCAAAACACCTTTGTTTTTTAAGGAATTATCAGGTTTGGGTCTGCGATATTGACGGCAAGAACCAAAGGCAGCTTACCTGCCAGGAAATTGTGACCAATATGAAGGGCTGGCAGGACCGAAAGAAACAGAACATGGAAGCGCTTTTGGTGCTTAAGAGCTATGTAGGAAAAACGGTCTGGCTTAAAAAGACCATAATGACAGACCGGGGGGAGCACCTCGATAAACTTGCGGAAGCAAAGATACTTAATGTCCGGAATAAATTGCTTTTACCGGAAAAGTACAGAGTTATTGATGATTCCCGGTTCTGCATCGAGATCGAGCTTAAGATCAATAATAAAAAATTCTACGTGGTTTATCTGTATGAGTCCACGCAGTATGTAGAGGATTTTTCAAAGTTTTTTTTCATGACCAATCCGTATACGACTTTCGGCTGGTCAAAAGAAATCTGGGATACGATAAAACAAAAGACGGTTATGGAGGGTATGACCAAGGCCCAGGTAACCCTGTCGCTGGGTGAACCCTCCGAGGTGCTAAAGAACGCCGGGTCCTCCACCGAGCTCTGGGTGTATAAATTTGCAGGTACGGTCAGTTTTGCCGATGACGTGGTTAAGGAATTTAAATTGTTTAAAAAAGAAATTAAGGTCATTAATACCAAGGGAAGCGGAAAATGACGCTGAAATATATTATCAAAAAAACCAAGGAGGGTTGGCTATGAAAAAGATATTAGCAGTACTGATGACGTTCGCGGCAGTATCGTGGGCGCAGATATTCGTGGAACCGCCGATAGATTTCCCGAATACACCGATCAAGATAGCATTGGAGACGGTAT
>CAITEH010000004.1 GCA_903891415.1 Candidatus Firestoneibacteriota bacterium | reverse complement strand
TTGCTTCGAGCCAAAGCTCAAGAAACTGCTCTTTCGTTTTGAAAGCGCTCGAAGTCAATTCGCAATTATGATTTATGGAGCCAAATCATTTGCTCATTGATCTATGGGCGCATCTTCAAAATTACCTTCGATGCCTTTATTATCAAACAGTTGCTTCGAGCCAAAGCTCAAGAAACTGCTCTTTCGTTTTGAAAGCGCTCGAAGTCAATTCGCAATTATGATTTATGGAGCCAAATCATTTGCTCATTGATCTATGGGCGCATCTTCAAAAGTACCTTTGATGCTTCTATTATCAAACAGTTGCTTCGAGCCAAAGCTCAAGAAACTGCTCTTTCGCTTTGAGAGCGCTCGAAGTCAATTCGCAATTATGATTTATAGGGCCAAATCATTTGCTCATTGATCTATGGGCGCAAATAGATTACTAATAACTGATAACTAATTACTAATAAAAAACTTAACAATATTATATCATAATGCATTATTAAGGTGAATAAGTTTTAAATGAGAAATTTTATACTTGCCGGCTTTCTCTGGCCGTCCTTTCAAACACTTCGTTTGAAAAACCAAAGCAAATCTGGTAAAATAACTATTAATTAAGTTTGCAATGGTTTTTTTAGTTAAGACCTTATGAACCTTATAAACTTTACGAACTTTATTAACTATTCTTAACTGGAGGAGTATTATAATGGCAGCGCTTGAAAAGTATTTGAACAGCACGGAAAAGGGCAGGTCGCTTTTTGAAAGTGAGATCAGAAAGATCAAGACCCCGGTTTGCAAAGTGTTCATAAGGGGAGGGAAAATTACTCCCGTGGAATTTAAGGCGGCGGGGCTTACCGTAAACTCCAAGGATGCGGAAAAAGTAAAGGCGAAATTTCCGTATTTAATAGAAAAAAACGGGAACAAGATCCTTGCCGGAACAGCCGCAAGAGCAAGAACAAAAATAAAGAATAAACGCGTTGCTGTCCTGTTTTCAGGCGGGCCGGCGGCGGGCGGCCATAATGTGGTCGCGGGTATCTATGATATGCTCGGAGCGGACAATACACTGCTGGGCGTAAAAGCCGGGCCTAAAGGACTGATCAAAGGGGACCTTTTTGAAATAAAGGCGGAAGATATTAAAAGGATCAGGAATACCGGCGGCTTTGATTATCTCGGCTCCGACAGGACCAAGATCAAGACCCCTGAGCAGTTTGAAGCGGTCAAAAAAACCTGCCGGGATAATAAACTGGACGCTCTTGTTGTGGTCGGCGGGGATGATTCCAATACCAACGCGGCTTTTCTGGCTGAATACCTGGCCGGGAATATCAAGGAAGACGGGAGCGGGGTCCAGGTTATCGGCGTGCCCAAAACTATTGACGGGGATCTGCAGATAGGCAAAAACCTTCCTATCTCCTTCGGGTTTGATACGGCGACGAAGGTCTATTCTGAAATGGTGGGCAATATTCTGCAGGACACGCCTTCCTCCAGAAAATACTGGCATTTTATTAAGCTCATGGGCCGTGCCGCGAGCCATGTCGCGCTTGAAGTCGCGCTCCAGACCAAACCCGCTGTTGCTCTTATTTCTGAAGAGATCGCCGAAAAAAATATGTCGCTTAACCAGATCATTGAAAACATAGCCGGCGTGGTGATAGAAAGGTCAAAGCAGGGTAAGAACTACGGTGTGGTGGTGGTCCCGGAAGGCGTTATTGAGTTCATCCCGGAAATGACCCGGATGCTTAAAGAACTTAACCAGGCGGTTGCGGAGCACGAGCAGGAGCTTGAGAACAAGGACCTGGCGGAAAAAAGAGATATCCTCTCGGAAACTCTGGATTCGGACAATATGGCACTTTTCGCTTCTCTTCCGGAATACATCCAGGAGATGATGCTTTTTGACCGGGACGCGCACGGGAACCTGCAGGTTTCACAGATACCCACCGAAAGGCTTCTTATTGATATGGTAAAAAAACATGTCAAGAAACAATCCCCTGACGTTAAGTTTGCCACTCTAAATCATTTCTTCGGTTACGAGGGCCGCTGCGGCGTGCCGTCGCTCTTTGACGCGGCTTACACCTATAATCTGGGGCTCGCCGCGGGTGCTCTGGCTCTTGCCGGAAAGACCGGATATATGGCATCTTTTACCGGGCTGGACCAGGGCGGAAAAATACTGGCTATCCCGCTGGCCGCGCTTTTGAACGTTGAGGTAAGGCATGGCAAGGACGAGATGGTAATTGAAAAATCTCTGGTGGAATTGGATTCTCCTGCGTTTAAATATTTTGTCAAGAACAGGGAAAGATGGGCGGAAGCTGATCTCTTTAATTCTCCCGGTCCCAGGCAGTTATGGGGCCCTTCAGCGAAACAAATGCCTGTTACTGTCGCCTTAAATCAGGGCTATAAAACCCTGGAATTCAAGATCTAAAAAGAACCAAAAAATAATATGGATACTGTGTTCTCGATTGCTAATTTGTAAAATCGTTTTTCGAGGAATACGGCGTTAGCCGTGATTAAATGACAAAATAAAGCTGACGGTTCTTCTGTCATTGCGAGGAATACGGCGTTAGCCGTGATTAAATGACGAAGCAAACCAGAATACACCCGCAAAACAAAAAACTGTAGTTGTTTATGGGTTTGCTTCGTCGAAAGCCGCACCTATCGGTGCACTCCTCGCAATGACAGCAAAATGCTGTCAGCTGTATTTAGTCGAAAGCTCCACCACAAAGCGTTGGTGGATCAAGACCCACCTATCGGTGCACTCCTCCCGCCTAGATGAGTTTAGGCGAGGCTGGCGCAATGACAGCTGGATATTATTGGAACATTATTGGTATAATAAGGGTCTAATATATAGGGGGCCGGGAATTTGGAGGAAGTATGAAAAAACTTGGCGCGTTTATTTTTGTAATGGCATTTTCATTTGCCATGTTAGCGCAGGAAAAACCTGAGGATTATTTTAAGAAGGGGCTTGGTTTTGCCAATGAAGGCAGGTATGACGAAGCCATTGAATTGATGAAAAAGGCGATAGAACTTAAACCCAAGTACGCGGAATCACATCTGCACCTTGGCGTTGTCTATGCCAATAAAAAACAATATGATGAGGCGATAAAAGAACTAAAACTGGCTGAGATAGACAAGCCGGAAAGCGTAACGGTCCACTGGCTTTTGGCCATGCTTTATGATAAAAAGCAGCAAAAGGATAAAGCCCTGGCTGAATGGCAGAAGGTGCTGGAATTAAAGCCCCGGGATGAAATGAAAGAAGTTGCCGAGAAACATGTCGCCAGGTTGAAGAAGTAAGAGAAAAGAAAGGTAAGAAGAAAAGGTCCTAGGTCCTTGGTTTTGGGAAAAACAAAGAAAAGATGTTGTCCTGAACCTAACACCCAGCACCCAGAACCTTGTACTTAGTTTTTAGAACCTTGCAATTATAGGAGTCTACATGAAAAAATTGTTGGCCTTAACGTTAATAACCGCGCTGTTTTTAGCCGGCTGTTCTTCCGCCAGATTTTCTATCAGTAAGGATTATGATTTTTTGAAGATAAAAAGGATCGCGGTAACGAGTTTTACGAGCCATATAGATTACCGTAACTCGGGAGATGCCGTTGCCGATGAGTTCCTTACCCAGCTTATGGGAAAAGGTTACAAGATAGTGGAACGAAACAGGATAAGTTCTATACTCGGAGAGCAGGAACTGGCTGCTTCCAATAAATTGGATCCCGCAACAATAAAAAGGATAGGAAAGATCCTGGGAGTCGATGCCATACTTACGGGTTCGGTGGTCAAATATGTCCAGGACAGTAAAGCCGTAGTTTACTATACGGATAAGGACGGCAATACTTCTTCCCAGTCCCAGCTCCGGCAGGCGGAGATCAGTATCAGCGCCCGGCTTTTTGACGTGGAAAGCGGAGAAGTGATCTGGTCGGGCAGCGACCGCGACAGCGGTTTTGAGATCTCTGATGCCATCTATGGCGTTGTTTATAGCCTCGTTTCTTCGATAAAAAATGACCCTGCCGCAAAATAAAAGGTTCATGCTGGAGGCCCTTAAAGAAGCAAAAAAGGGCTTTAAGAAAAATGAAGTGCCCGTCGGCGCGGTCCTTGTAAAGGACGGGCGTATTGTCGCGCGTTCCTGCAGCAAAGTCCGGGCTTTAAAAGATCCCACCGCTCACGCGGAAATTCTGGTTATCAGAAAAGCCGCTAAAAAAATAAAAAACGAAAGGCTGAACGGCTGTGTACTTTATGTCACGGTCGAACCCTGCACCATGTGCGCGGGGGCTCTGGTGCTTGCCCGCGTAAAAAAAATAATCTATGGCGCGGCTGAACCTAAAACCGGAGGGCTAAAAAGCGTCTTTAGGATAGCTTCGAGCAAAAAGCTTAATCACAGAATGGAAATTGAAGGCGGGCTGCTGGCCCGGCAGTGCGCGGAATTAATGAAAAATTTCTTCAGGGAAAGACGTCCGTCTAACGGCGGGATCTAGCAGAAGGCTGACCGCGTCCGTGAAGGCGGGGAGTTTTACTCCGGCGGCTAAAGCAGGTTAAATTCTGCTGGAAAAGCATATAATCTGTGTTATAATTCAATAGTAAATACCTGGTTAAGGCTGCATAATAGAAGAAAAAAATGCTAATTTTTAGAACAAGCACTGGTTCCAAAGCGCTGAATTCCGGAGTTTAAGGTTTTTTGGAATTTAGAGCAGGGAGCCGGAATTTGCTTTTAGGGGGTAGCATATGATTTCTGCTATGGATCTTAATAAAGGGGATATGCTTAAGCTGGAAGAAAATTTGTGCCTTGTGGTTGAAGTGTCTCACGGCGTAGCGGCAGGGAGAGTGGGCGCTATGACCAGGATGAAACTGCGGAATATAAAAACAGGCGCCTCGTTCGAGAAAAGCTGCAAGCAGGATGAGAAGTTTGAAGAGGCCGATCTGGTTAAAAGAAGATCAGAGTATCTTTATAAAGAAGGAGAAAAATTCTCCTTCATGGATTCCGAAACTTACGAACAATTTACGGTCGACAAAAGCTGTCTTGGAAAAGCGGCTGAATATCTGACCGAAGGCCTCGCGGTATATACTTTGTGCAGCGGAGAAGAGATGGTTTCCGTCCAGCTGCCGGCCGCGATAAATGTCAGGGTTTTAAGCACTATGCCGCCTATGAAAGGCGAAAAATCCGGGAATATGGGAAAACAGGCCGTGCTTGAAACCGGTGCCGAAATAATGGTGCCGCTTTTTATTAAGGACTCTGACCTGATAAAGATCGATACGCTGACCGGAGAATATATCGAACGTATCCTTGAAAAGAAAGAAAAGCCGGGCTCCGAAGATAAAAAGCAAGACACCTTAAAGAAGACTTTACAATCTTACTTGTAATTTATCATTAATTAATTAGCAATCAGCTATTAGTAATTAGTTATTGGTTTTTGTATCCCGGGGGTGCATGGATTCGACGGGGGTATGGAAGCGAGGATTGCCTGCAGAGGTGCCGTCAACCTTCTTAAAACAGGCGGCAAAACACAATCGCTAACAACAACTTAGCGCTGGCAGCTTAAGCTGTCACGTTCCCCGGTTTAGCCCGTGAAGCCGGCTGAACGCCATTTAACGGGCTGGCTATCTGAACCGTGCTCAGGGGTTTTGAGGCGAGAAAGTTCTTGAGCTAGCTTGCCGGAGTTTTGTCCGCGAAGTTCCGGCGGGTGAAATTTTCAAATGCGGACTATGCAGGTAGTGATCGTCGTGAATGTACTTTCGGACGCGGGTTCGATTCCCGCCACCTCCACCATGAACCTGAACGCAGAGAATGGTTCATGGTAGAGAAATAGACAATAGAAAGTAGATATAAAAATACTCTGTTGCGGTCAATTTTCTATTGTTCTATTACTCTATTCTCAAACAGGCGTAAACCCTATTATGATAAAATTTAAACCACCATACATAGGCGCGGCTTTTTATCCGGAAGTCTGGGATAAAAGTGAAATTGAAGAAGATATAAAAAGGATGAAAGGCATCGGCATCAACATGGTCCGTATTGCCGAGTTTGCCTGGGCCTATATGGAGCCCGCCGAAGGGAAATACGAACTGGGCTGGCTGCATGAAGTTATTAAACTGCTGGAGAAGAATGAGATCGCGGTAACTATGTGCACCCCGACCGCGACCCCTCCGGAATGGCTGACTTCCGGGTATCCGGAGGTCCTGGCCGTGAAAGAGGACGGGACGGCCTATCAGCACGGGACCAGGCGGCATTATTGCCCGGCCTCACCCCGGTACCGGGAATTTTCAAAAAAGATCACCTCGCTCCTGGTAAAAGAATTTTCCGGCTATGAAGCTGTCGTGGCCTGGCAGCTTGACAACGAGTTCGGCTGTGAATTCAATACCTGCTGGTGTCCTGCCTGTCTCGCGGCCTTCCGTAAATACCTGCAAAAAAAATATAAAACCATTGAGAACCTGAATACTCTCTGGGGCACGGGTATATGGAGCCAGAATTACAGCGGTTTTAAACACATTCCGTTGCCCTCGAGAGGAGCGGCCTCCCATCACCCGTCGCTCTATTTCAATTATAAAGAATTCATGAGCAATAGTTTCGCGGAGTTTGCGCGTATCCAGGAAAAGCTCATCCATAAAGGCACGTCTGCCCCGGTCACTACCAACGGCATGCCCTGTTTTCACCGGCTTGATTATCAGGAGTTGTTCCGGACCCTGGACTTTATTTCCTGTGATTTTTATATGCAGCCCGGTGAACTTTGGACATATATTTATGAATTTGACTGGATGCGGCCTTTTAAGCGAAGGCCCTTCTGGATGATGGAGACCGCGGCCACCTGGGCGGGCGGGCTGGTCCCCAGCTCGTCCTACGTGCTTAATAAGGGCGCCCTGCGGGCAAAAATGTGGCTTACCTACGCTTTAGGCGGAGAGACGGTGGCTTTCTGGCACTGGCGGGCCCACTGGAGCGGGCAGGAAATGGAGCACGGGTCGGTAACCTACAGCTGGGGCGAACCAACACTCGCGGAAAAAAGCGTGCGGCAGGTCAGGGAGGAACTGGACAGGTCTTTTGAACTTCTGTCCTCGACTTCGGTTAAAAAACCAAAAAGCGCCATCCATCTGAGCTACCCCGCCATGTGGGTCTTTGATTTTGGCGCCAGGTCCCAGGTAAAATATGATACCGCGCTTCAGCAATTCTATAAGGCCTTCCTTGAGCAGAGCATTCCGAGGGATGTTATTTATACGGAAGCGCCTGTTAAGGACTATAGCGTTGTTTATTCCCCTTTTCTTCCGATAATAGATGAAGAGCTTTTAAAGAAGATGAAAGATTTTGTGCTGAACGGCGGGACTTGGGTCATCGGTCCTTTATCCGGGTTCAGGACCGCGGATAATACGGCGCATAAAGACAGTGATATGGGTATTATTGAAGATCTTTTCAAGATACATGTCAGGCATAAATTCCCGCTTGCCGGGTCCGGCACGGCGCCGGTCTATATGGAATGGAGCGGTATAGGTAAAACAAAATGCGAAAATTTTGCCGTATCCCTGGAAATAAAAGGCCACGGGAAAGTGCTGGCCGTCTATAAGAACGGGCCGGTCGCAGGGTTGAATGCGATAGTAGAAGTACCTTTCGGAAAAGGCAAGGCGGTTTTTTTAGGCACTGTTCCCGGTTATAAGGAGCTAAAAGCCTGGATCAAAAAATGTTCAGGCGGGGACATCTGCCGGGCGGCCGCGGCCTCCGAGGGGATACTTATTACCGAACGCGTGAACAAAGACGGAACTTCTGTCGCGCTGGTAATTATTGATCACGGGGGTAAAGGCGGGAAGCTGGAAACCAAGAAAGCCATGACCAATATTTTAACCGGCAAGAAGGTGAAAAAACTGCTTAAATTGGCTCCTTATGAAGTGTTGTTCTTAAAATACTGAAGACAGATTTACCGCACCGGACGCTAATTGAATTATTTCGATAGTGTCAAACAGGAAATGAAAGAAGGGAGAAGAAGGCAGACTTGTGGTAGTAGAAATTTTGTCATCCTGCCTGTCCGCCTGTGGAGGAAGTTGCATTTAACGAAGGATCTCTGTTTTTTAAGTCTGAAAAGCAGGGATGTTTCGCCAATAGAAAAATGGCTCAACATGACAAGAAAAAGATGGGGCAGGCTATCTAGAACAAAAGTAGTGTTTGTAAAAGCAGATGTAAACAGAGGTTTACTAAAAGAAGTTTGCAAATGATCTTTTTCAGGGAGGTTCTTAATATGGACGAGAAATTGGAAGCGCAAACGTTCAGCAGAAAAAGGTATATTATCGCGCCTGATTTTCAGTTTAAGTATGTGGGCATAATGCTTTCAACCGTGCTTTCCACCGGCCTCTTTATCGGCGGCTGCGTCTATCTGATACTTATGGCCGTGATCAACAAGAACCTGCCGTTTTTGGACAGGCGGCAATTGTTCGCGGATATGATCTTCTCCCAGGCCAACCAGTTCTTTCTGATCGCCCTGCCGCTTGTTCTGGTAATTGTTGTTGTCATGAGTATTTTTGTTTCCCATAAAATATCGGGCCCGGAATACCGCATTAAAAGGATCCTTGATTCCATGGGCCGGGGGGATTTTGCCGTGCCGGTAAAACTCCGGAAAGGGGACGAACTCCAGCTGCTGGCGGATACTCTGGTGGAAGTCAACCATAACTTAAGCTATATGATAAAAGAACAAAAACTGATGGTAAAAGAACTCGATGCCAGTATCAATGCCATTGCCAGAGAATTGAAAAAAAATCAGCCTAACTGCCTTAAACTGCTTCCGCTTGCGGGCGTGCTGTCCAGCACCTCAAAAAAACTGAAAGCGGACTTTGAAAACTTAAAGATCCTGGATGTTTAGCGCCAGCGCGGGAAATTAGAACGTTCCCGCTAATACCTGGAACTTGTATAAATACCGGGTATGCATTTATTTTTATGCAAAAAACATTTTAAACAAGAGTTTTCCTAATTTTGTCATACTGAGCTGTTATTTGCGAAGTATCCTTGCCTTTCATTAAAGTACAGAGATCCTTCGCATAATACCGCTCAGGATGACAAGAAAATGGAGTAGTCCTGAAGCATAAAATATTTACAAGAACCGGGTTTTCTGTTAAAATATAACGTAATTTCCGTTCACAAGGAGAAGCCGCTAATGTTTAATTTCTTACCTAAAGAGTTCAATTTTTTTGATCTTATGGAAAAACAGGTGGGGTTTGCCGCGGAGGCCGCCAAGGCTTTCAAGGAAGTTGCGGCCAAAGGGGCTGTCAGCGATGAAAGTATCAATAAATTACAGGATATCGAACATCAGGGGGATGATGTCACGCATACCATCCTGGAACAGCTGGATAAGACTTTTATCACGCCGATAGACCGTGAAGATATCCACGCGCTGGCCAAAGAACTTGATGATATCATAGATATGACCTGCACCATAGCAAGCAGGATGAAGATCTACAGAGTGGACCGCATTGATAAATACCTGGTTGAATTCGCGGATATTATTGAAGAATCGGTCTCCAGTGTAAATTGCGCGATCAAGGGCATGCGCAACATGAAAAATGTCAAACAGATCTACATGGCCTGCGTGGAAGTGAACCGCCTGGAAAACGCGGGGGATAAATTAAGGGATGTCGCGCTTGGGGATCTTTTTGATAACCAGAAAGACCCTATAGAGATAATAAAATGGAAAGAGATCTACCAGGAAGCCGAGACCGTGCTGGATATCTGCGAGGATGTTACCAATGTCGTGGAATCTATAGTCGTAAAGAACGCCTGAAACATGACGATCTATTTGATTTTTCTTATAATTCTTGCCCTGACTTTTGATTTTCTGAATGGCTTTCATGATTCCGCCAATTCTATTGCAACCGTTGTCTCCACCCGCGTTCTTTCTCCGAAATACGCCGTTATTTGGGCTACTTTTTTCAATTTTATCGCATTTCTTTTTTTTGGCCTGCATATCGCGAATACTATCGGCAAAGGTATTGTTGACCTGGGTGTTTTGGATAAACATGTGATCTTTGGCGCGCTTATTGGCGCCTGTGGCTGGAATATTATTACCTGGTATTTTGGCTTGCCGACAAGTTCTTCACATTCACTGATAGGCGGCCTTATCGGGTCAGCAATAGTAAAAGCGGGGCCCGGCGCGCTGGTAATCAGCGGAATAATTAAAACCGTGGCATTTATTTTTATTTCTCCGCTTGTGGGCCTGCTATTGGGGATCATAATTGGCTATATTGTTTTCTGGAGCTTTCGCAAAGCCATACCGTCAAAAGTAGACAATATTTTCAGAAAGGGACAGCTGGTGTCTGCCGCTCTGTACAGTTTAGGCCACGGCGGAAATGATGCTCAAAAGACCATGGGGATAATTGCGGGTTTGCTTTTTTCCGCCCATTTGCTGGATAAATTCTATATACCTTTTTGGGTAATAATTTCCTGTAACGGCGCTATTGCACTTGGAACACTGTTTGGCGGCTGGCGTATCGTAAAGACCATGGGACAGAAGATATCAAAACTGAAACCGGTTGACGGCTTTTGTGCTGAAACAGGCGCGGCAGTAACATTATTTATTTCGTCACATTTTGGAATTCCCGTAAGCACGACCCATACTATAACAGGAGCTATTATGGGAGTCGGTTCGCTCCGGCGTATGAGCGCGGTTCGCTGGGGTGTTGCCGGGACAATAATCTGGGCCTGGATCTTGACCATTCCCTGTTCGGCCTTGATCTCAGTAATTGCCTATCTGCTTGTCCGGTAACCCGGAGAAAAAAAGAAATATCGGAATTATTCAAAACGGCCTTATGCCGGAAATTCAGAAAAAATATTTTTTAAAAGGGGGAGGAGAAAAATGCTTAAAAAAATGGTGTTGGCGGTAATGGCTTTGAGTTTTGCGGCGGTGGTATATGCCGCTAAGACGGCCGAAGGTTTTGAGGACAAAGCAATTTTGAAAAAATGGGAAGTCGAAGGTGATGTTACGATTTCCACGGATCAGTTCCACGGGGGAGCGTCGTCGCTTTCCGTTCCTGCCGGCGCGACCGCTTCTTTCAGGTTTAGCACGGAAAATAAATTCGGGACGGTAACCATGTGGGTGTATGATTCACTTGCCGTGCAAACAAACAAGAAGGATAAAAATTGGAACGGCCCTTATTTTGGCTTGGTGAACAGCGATGATGACAAAGCCGTTGAATTAGTGGCTTTCAGGTCCCAGTCGTCTTCCGGCGCCAAAAACTACAGGGTCGTTTTCACCGGCGAAAATCAGTGGTTCAATGTCTGGAGTTCCGGTATAGCCAGGAAAAAAGGCTGGAATAAATTCGTCTTTACTTTTACGGATGCCAAGACCCTGGGGGTTACCTATAACGACGAAAAAGAAGATACCACATTCCCTACAAAACTTGAATTTTTCAACAAAGGAGCCAACGGTATAACTTTTAGCGGCGGCTCGGTGTTGAAACCTGATAACGAAACCTTCTATTACGATGATATTGAAATAGACCTGAAGGAGGCCGCGGCGGAAACACCGGCAAAGTAAACAGCCGGCGTATATTCGGCACATACATTTTTGTAAAACTCTCAGGATCCACCTGCGGTGGAGGTCCCGCCAAAGGCGAGAATCATTCTTCAATGAATCCTTTTTGGAATTGTCAAACAGGGAATGAAAGATATTGAGAGAAAAGTTTTATTCGCAGAAGTTTTGTCATCCTGCCTGTCCGCCTGTGGAGGAAGTCGCTTTTGACGAAGGATTTCTGTATTTAAAGTTTGAAAAGCAGGGATGTTTCGCCAAGAGAAAAATGGCTCAACATGACAAGAAAAAGACGGGGCAGACAGGCGAAATCCGAAAAAAATGCTTGTAAAAGAATTTTGTCAGTACCATCGTTCTTCAGTTCTTAATCAGTGTCCACCTACGGTGAGATCTCGCCAAAGGCGGAGAATCCGAAAGTTTTGTAATCAGTGTAATCGTTCTTCAAAAGTTTTGCAATCAGTGGAATCGTTCTTCACTGTTAATCAGTGGAATCCAAAAGTTTTGTAATCAGTGGAATCGCTCTTCAGCTGTTGATCAGTGGAATCCAAAAGTTTTGCAATCAAAGGAATCGTTCTTCAGCTGTTAATCAGTGGAATCCAAAAGCGCTGTAACCATGAACCATTCACTACGCTCAGGTTCATGGCCCTGCACCTGAACTTAGTGAATGGTACAGGGTCAGTGGAATCGCTCTTCAAAGGAGGGGGACATGTTCGAGTTTATGAAACTGATGTCATTTTTTGGCGGAATAGGAATACTGTGCGTCCTCTTTTTCGCTCTGCTCCTTGTTTTATCCCCGCTTTTTTGTTTAATAGAACTTATAAAGATCCGCAAAACACTTAGAGCCATGCAGGCCGATAATTCCAAAAAACAAGCTTAAGGAACCGGCATTTGAAAAAGGTCTGCAGGGGTAGTGTCGAACAGGAAATGAAAGATATGGAAAAAAGGTAAAAAAACTTGTGATTGCAGAAGTAGTTATCTGCATAGCTTTGTCCTCCTGCCTGTCCGCCTGTGGAGGAAGTCGATTTTGACGAAGGATCTCTGTATTTTAAGTCTGAAAAGCAGGGATGTTTCGCCAAGAAAAAACGGCTCAACATGACAAGAAAAAGATGGGAGAGGCAATCTAAATTTAACAAAACACTTATAGATATAGAATAAAAACAAAATTTGTCAAAAAAAGTTTGACAATACGTCCATCGGTAGAAAGAGGTACTTATGAAAATAAAAAAGAAATATTTTGGCAAAAATAACAGTGTTCATTATAACTCTTATCACTATCCTGTTATTTATCGCCAGGCCTTATTCAAAATTATTTATAATTGCACTTTGCGCGTTGATAGTCTGCATCATGGGATATTTTGTCATAATTAAGAAAAAAAAGTAGAAAGTATCCTGTTTGGTACCGGGGTGAAATAAACTTGTACTAAAAACTTAGTAATGCTATAAAACATTGTAATTTCGCCGGAATATTCAATAAGGAGAGACATGAAAAAAATAATATTTCTTATCGCGGCAATGCTGGTTCTTTCGGGTTGTTTTCAATACAAGAGGACAACGGTCTTTAATCCTGACGGTTCGGGGAAGATGCAGATAGAAACCCAGCTTCAAAAGGGCAGTTTGCTGGTAGATGACGGCGATGATAACGAAAGCATGAAGAAAGCAGTGGCAGTTTTTATTAAGAATTGCCGCGGCCTGGAGGCCTGGACAGATGTAAAATATAAAATAAACGATGAAAACTCAGTGGATTTTAAAGGGACCTGTTATTTCAGGGATATTTCAAAAATAAAACTTTACAATATAAGCGCCTCTGAAATAACCTTTAACAAATTGAAGAACGGAGACATAGAGATCGCCGTACTGAAAGGCGAAAAAAAAGATAAAGAAGAAAATAGTATTCTTGCAAGCAAGCCCAAAAAGATAAACCCTGATAAAATAGATGAAGAAGCCGCGAAACAAAGAGCCCAGTATAAGAAGATCCGGCCGCTGTTTGCCGGCATTTTTGGGGTTATAGACCATGAAGATATAATTTCTGTAAAGGGCGAAGTAAAGGAATATAAGAACCTGGAGAAACTCCAGGATGGCAGTTATAGATATGTCTTCCAGGGTGAAGAAATTATGAAGGCCATAGACGCTCTGATGCTCGACGATAAGGGCTTAAAGAACCTGCTTCTTGATAAAGGCGCGGTCATGTCGGCCGGGTTTGGCTCCCTGGATATCCTGCAGAATTTGAAGGGAAAACTCGAAAAGTCGGTCGTGCTCTTTAAGCCGGTCGGCCCCGCTTTTGATTATGAAAGCGAAACAGCCGGGGCAAAAAAGGACAGCGAAAAAATAACGGCGGAATTAGAACCTTCAAAACAGGAAAACAGGCCGGTTGTGGAAGCCGCAAAGGACGGCAGTTTTAAGACTGCCCGGCTCGCGGAAATTAACTTGAAAAATTACGATATTAAATTGAAAGACCGCTATGGCAGAGAGAACTGCTGTGAAGTCACCTTCCAGGGGGGCTTTGAGGGCAGTGTAGTTAACGTAAAAAATGTGGAACTCCAAAAAGCGGTCTCGGATACAGGCGTGGACCTTGCCCGGAAAAATTGGGGGACCAGCCCTTCCTTAAGCGAGAATAAAAGCTCGGTAACTTTTACCCTGCACCTTTTACCTTTACCGAAAGACGCGCTTGGTTTCGCGGAGCTCAGCGGAAAATGCAAGGTTCTCACGGGCTCGGAAACAAAAACTCTAGACCCGGGCTTCAAGGAGTTAAAAGCAGGCGCTGAAGGGACGGAATTAGGCGCAAAAATCATCTCAATAAAACGCAGTGACTGGCCTTCCTATGAATATATAGACGGGGTACAAAAAGAGAAACCGGAAAAAGATGATGTTATTGAATTTGAATTTAAAATAAATGCGGATCTGCTAAAGTCGGCCAAGCTTATTAAAAAAGACGGCAAGGAAGTAAAACTTACACAACACCACAGCTGGGCCGGAGAAAATTCAAGCACCATCGGCTACACGGTGGACGGGAAAGCCCCGCCGGATGCAAAAGTGGCCCTGGAAATATATAAAGATATGAAAGAATATAACGTTCCGTTTAAATTCGAGAATGTAAAACTCACAGATTTTACGGGCGGGGAACTCGAACCAAAGAAAGACAATATAAAGAGAAAATAACGGCATCGGCAAATAGGCAGTTTCCGGGCTAAAAAGTCAAACTCCGCCTTATGTAAGGAGATATTGATATTTAGAGCCAAAAAGGTTAATATAAAAGAAAGGAAAAACCATGCATAATATCAAGTGCCGGTTCCGGGCAAAGCTTAAACTCATTAAGCAATAATGGAATTGCGGAGTATAATTAAAAGAACATGAAAAGGCCTTTTTTAGCGGTGGTGTTGGCGGGGATATGGATCACTTTTTCTGAATTTATCAGGAATGAATTGCTCTTTAAGAGTTACTGGGTAGACCACTATAGAGCACTGGATCTGGAATTTAATACATTTCTTATTAACGGTATTTTCTGGCTGCTTTGGAGTTTCATTTTGGCCTATATTATTTTTACTTTTCTAAAGCGGTTTTCTTTTTGGAGGTCGCTGCTGACAGCGTGGCTGGCCGCTTTTGTTATGATGTGGCTCGCACTTTACAATCTTCAAGTGCTGCCGCTGAAATTGCTTCTTTTCGCGGTACCGCTGAGCCTGCTTGAGGTGCTTGTTGCCGGACTGCTCATCAGGGTTTTCGGTAAAAACTGAGTATCTTTGGAAGTAAATATAGAAAGTATTCTTTGAATACCGTATCAACAAAAATATATTAGGAGGATAAAATGTTTAAGAAAGCGATAGTACTGGTTGCCGGCCTGATACTGTTTGCGCCAGCACACGCGGAGGAAAAAGTATTAATGAAGGAGCCGCAGAGCGGGAGCGGCAGAAGTGACGGAATGTTCGGGCAGAAACAAACATATGATAAAGGCCGGAAAGGAAAAGAGGAAATGCCTCCTATGAACCTTGAAATAGGCCTGTATGATTTTGTTGATAAAACTTTTGATTTCAATAAGATATTCCGCGGAAATACGTTCCTGCTTGCCTGTAACTTTAAACTACTTGATCTTGAACCTTCCAAAAAATTCGTGGTAACTTACGGGCCTTACTTTTATGAAAATCATGGCAGTGATGATCTTGGCCTCAGAGCCGTCGGTTATTTTTATCCGAGCCCCAGGGAGCTTTTACTGCCCTACGGCGCACTTTCCGGGGCCGCAGGTTATAGTTTCAGGAATCAGAATATTATTGTGTCCCTTGATCTAAAGATAGGAGCGGAGCTGCCGATAGATATATTTGAAATATTCCTTGAAACAGGTATAGGCTATCAGACCAGCAGCATCTATATTAATTTAATGGTTAACTCCGGGGTCAGGGTCAATATCTTCTAAAAGCGCCTGATAAATCAGGCAACTGCGAAATCAAAAAATAACTGTCATGAGAAATTTCAGGGGAAAGGATAGCTATTTTACCCGGAAAAAAACAGGAGAAACGCTATGAAAAAACTCATGGTCCTATTTTCAGCGGTGGCGGTTCTGGCCCTTTTTCAGGGCTGTTTTGCCGGTTACCAGCGCTCCACTGTCGTAGTGGTTGATTATGATGAAAGATGCTGGTATGACGGATACTGGGTGTACCGGTTCCATGAAGGAGAACGCTTTGTTTACAGGCGCTGGTACAGTAACAGGTGGGAAGAAGTAAGACGCGAGCCCGTTTATTGGGAAAAACAAAAATGGGAGAGAAAATCCCGGAATGACCGCGATGACGGCCGCAGGTATGACAACGACCGTGAAGAAAGAAAAGACAACAGGCACGAGGAACAGCACGAGCAGCGCGATTACAGGCATTGATCCGTAGTGTTTTCATAATAATTGACGGTTAATTTGAAAGACAAAATATAACAGCAGTTCAAATATTATAGCGGGGTCTAAGCGATGAAAATAGTTGCAGATGCTATAACAGAAAAAGAGCTAATTAAAAGCAGAGTAAAAAGATGACAGTCCAGCACAAACAACTGGCTGAAGGCCGCTGGTTTCAACTGCTATTTATTGAGCAGATGGCAAATATCGGCAGTGAAGTTGAGCGGGCTTTGAACTGGCGGGCTAAAAAAAATGAGCCCTACTTTCAGAAAGCCTTTGAACGCATGCTTGAACTTCTTGATCTGACCCTGGCGGATCCCCGGAATCGTTTCCGGCTGAAAGAACTTGCGCGTGTCCGTGAAGCGCTTGTAGATTATTTTTCCGGGGTTAACCAATTTGTTTCAACCGAACTTTTATGGAAAAAATATTTCTTGAGTTTTACCTATGCGGCCCGCAGGGAGCGCTGACCGGTTTTAAAAGGTTTTGAGCCCATAAAAGCGTCAAAAACCGTGTGACAAAAAATACTGTAATAGCTCAAAAAAACATAAAAAATTAACAAAAATCTATTTGAAAGGACGGGTTATGCTGCGAAAAGCGATTTCTTTGTTTTTGTTCGGAATGTTCCTCTTAGGCCTGGCCAATGCCTCGGCTCTAAAGGACTTGCCTGAAAAAGACCCTGTGCTAGAGGGTGCGCCCGCGAAATTAAGCGCCCTGGTTTTAAATAAACATCCGCGGCTGCTTTTTGGCCCGGAAGATCTTTCCCGGTTACGCCGGAACTATAACAGCGATGCGCTTAAACCCTTCCGGGAGCAGCTGGTCAGTTATCTGCCTTCCTGTAAGGCGCCGGCCGAAACCAAATTCCTTACCGATGCCACAGACGGACAGAGGCAGGGCTTGTGGCGTATCCCCACTGTGGCCTATCATTATCTTATGACAGGGGACCCCGCTTCTCTGGAGGCCACAATAAGCTTTTTGAAGTTCCTGGAAAAACTTGAGCACTGGGAAACAGGCGGGGAAGTTGACAGCGGTATGAGCTCGGCGAATATCATGGCCGGCGCTGCGCTGGCTTATGACTGGGTTTATGATAAGCTTGACCCGGCTTTCCGTGAAACGATGCGGCGCAAGCTGGTGCTTATGGCCCGTGCCCAGTATTACGAAGGGCATCTGCTTAAAGCGCCGACCACCAACAAATACTGGCAGCATGATCCTGCCAATAATCACCGCTGGCACCGCGATGCCGGCCTGGCGCTTGCCGTGCTTGCCTCTTATGAATGTAATCCTGAAGAAGACTGGCTTTTAACGAAGACCAGGGACGAATTGCAGTTCATAGCCGATAACCTGCCGGCAGACGGCTCCTCGCATGAAGGCCCGACCTATATAATTTTTGGCAGTTTACATCTGACCCTGGCGGTAACGGCTTCTGACCGCTGCTTCGGCACCACGCTTTTACAGGCCCCTTATTTCAAAACTACCGCCCCTTTGTGGGCCCAAAGCCTTACCCCGGGCTTGAAACAGTACTTTTACTACGGTGACAGCAACGGCACACCGGGCGAGGGTTACACGAATTTTATACCCAAACTTACTGCTTTGAATAAACAGGCCGACGTGCAGTCCGCTTTTGACGCGGCCAGCCGCAACTCAAGTAATCCCGTTGTTGCCTGGGCCGCCTTGCAGTTCATAGACACGGAAGCCGCCGCGGGAGGGGACTACCACCGCCTGCCTAAGGCCGCTTTTAGTCCGGACATCGGCCTCGCTTTGATGCGTGACGGCTGGGAGCTTGCAAATACCGGTTTTATGTTCAGGTGCGGCCCGCTGGGCGGCTATAAATTGAACAGTTATCGCGCAGAGCACAAGAACGGGCATATAAACGTGGCGCACGATGATCCTGATGCCAACTCATTTGTCATCTATTCCCAGGGCGAATTACTGGCTGAAACTGACCGTTATTCCTCACAAAAACGTTCGGCTAACCATAACACCATACTTATTAACGGTATCGGGCAGATGGCCAAAGGCCGCGGGGAAGGGGATGTTTATGAGGCGCCCTCTGCTGACGGTTCAGATATGTCAAAGATGGCCGTGACCACGGCCTGGAAAGATACCGGTAAGATAGTCGTTGTCGAAGGTGAAGCCGCCGGTTCCTACCCGGCCAATAGGAAGACCAAACCCGGCCGCCCGGCGCTTGAACGGTTCCGCCGCGAAGCTGTCTGGGTGGAGGGCGATTATATACTTATTCTGGATGACATAAAAGCGCCGCAGGAAGTGGAAATAACCTGGCTTGTACAGGGCGCCAAACTTGACCGGACAGAAACTGCCGGCGGTTTCCGCCTTTCCAAAGGTACTGCGAGTTGTGATTTTCAAGTCGTCTCCTCGCCTGCTTTTACGGGCAGTATAGGGGATTCTCCAGCCGATGATCACGGCAAACCGCTTGGGTGGAAACAGCTCAACGCGGTCGTTAAATCCAACACGGCGCAATTTGCCGGTGTTTATGACCCCTGGCAGCGCGGCGGCTTGAAGCTCAAGCAAACTGCCGGCGCGGGCAGTATTAAAGTGGAAGTCACGGGTAATGAGTTCCATGATACCTGGACCTGGAGCCCGGTTTCAGGCTTCGCGCCTTCGACGCTCCGCGGGGAGCGTGAAGGTAAAGGTGTGCTGGTGGAAGTCGGCGCCAAAGACGTACCGCCCAAACCTTAAAAAAAGTACCGGACATATTTAAAATAAACCGCGGGGCTTGCCGGATAACAGGCGGGCCCCCGGAGCAGTTCCCTGCAAAACGCAAATAGATATTCTTTAAGGAATCTAGATGTTCAAAAGAACAGTTATTTTGAGTTTAATAACTTTGCTCAGTATTTCCGCTTTTGCGGTTCCGCCCGCGCCCGGTATTTCCGCGGCACGCATGCCCAAAGATTCCGTGCATAAAAACGCGGATATTTCTTCCCTCCTGGCAAAGAACGCGCCGGCCCGTGAAATAGCTAAAATTATCGGAACGACCGGAACCAAAAAGATCGCGGTGATCTTTGCTTATACCACGGATAAAAGTTTTGTCGCTTCGGATATCAGCAATTATGAGACCCCGGGTACGGGCTATTTCGCGAGAATGAACGCGTATTACGCGGAAGATTCTTACGGCCTGTTGAATTTAACCTTCACCTTCTATGATAATGGCGGAACCGGCTATGCTCTGCCGAATAATTCATATTACTACGCGAAGAACAATTATAGAAATGTCGTAAATGGTACCTTGTTCAACGATGCCTGCACGGCCGCGGTCGTGACCAAGTCCCTGGGGCCTTTCGATGCCCTTATCGTTATTCACGCGGGGAAAGGAGCGGAGTCAACAGGCAGTATGTTCGATATCTGGTCCATGTTCGTTGACTGGGACACTGCCGGAGCAAATGGCTTTCATGAAGGTGAAACAGTCCCCGCGACGGAAGCCTCGGCAAAACCTTTTGGCACTCTCTGTCATGAATTTGGGCATCAACTGGGTGCCGTTGACTTGTATGACACGACGTACGGGACCTCCATTGTGGGCGGGTGGGAATTAATGGATTATGGCGGCTGGGCGAATAACGGTGACGGGCCGCCGCATCATTGCGCCTGGCACAAAATACTTTTTGGCTGGATGACACCGGTTATGGCCACAGCTTCGACTTTTCTGACCCTGCAGAATTTTGAAGCGCTTGCCGGCAATGCTTACAAGATCCCCATATCCGGCAGTGCTACCGAATATTTTCTGGTAGAATTTAGAAAACAGACCGGAATGGACACCTATCTGCCCGGTGCAGGCATGCTGGTGTGGCATATAGATGACAAGATCGGGAATATAGTTGATAATGATGTCAACAGCGTGTCCCCGCATAGAAGAATAATTCTGGTGACCGCGGATAATAATTCACAAATGGACTCAAATGAAGGCCTCCCGGGTGACGCGTATAAGGACGGCGGGATATTTACTTCTCCTCAAAGCAACGGCTATTATGGCCCGAGTTTTGTGACCATATCCGATATTACCGGCATGGCCACCACAACTTTGACTGCCCAAATGGCTATCGTCCCGGTGGTCACCAGCCTCGGTTTCTTAAAGTCGGTCTTATACCCCAATCCGGTAAAAACTTCCGCTACGGCTACCATAAGAGGAATATTCGCGAAACAGTTCGATTCCGCCGCTCTAAAGATCTATACCGCCGGAGGAGAGCTGGTATTTGAGGGGCAACTAACAACCTCTAATTTTCAATCAAGTATATCACTTACTGATCAGTTGATCTATGACTATGTCTGGGACCTAAAGGACTCCTCCGGGTCAAGAGTGGCAAATGGAATTTACTTTTGTGTCATAGCCGCTCAAATACAGGGCAGAACGGAGAAAAGAATAGGGAAGCTGGCGGTTATACGGTAATTATTTAACTTGAAACTCTGCTATCCAAGCCGGAATTTAAAATAAATTCAATATATATTGACATAAATTTGTATATTAGGAGTATAATCAATAGTGAAGGGATAAAAAAGAGGTGGTAAAATGAATAAAATGCCGGCACAAATTAGAGACGCGGTAAAAAAAGTACTGCTGGAGAATAAGGGATACTTTATCACGGTCTATCAGATCTATGGCGAGTTATCTGGCGCAACACGTAAAAATATTAAGGCCTATACGGAGAAATGTAATATAGTGGAAAAAACTTTCAGTCAATTGCATGCTGTCGCGGAGGCGGCCAAGATGGTGGCAAATGACACGGATGGAAGTTTCACCAGAGCAGCAGGCTGGAAAAATTGCCGGCTTTACCGTATTAAGGCGAAAGCTGCAGTTAAAAAACCACAATAAATATCTGCAGTTTGGGCATCTTTTGTAGCTGCCTCATTTATGAGGCCAAAATGCTTGCTGTCATGCCTCAGGCAAACTGCAGTTCTTATATAGATCCTATTTTCTCGGGGAAGTTGCGGGCAAAAACCGAAAATAATTGACAAAAACCGGATTTCTGCTATACTTTAGTCAGTATTGTTCTGAAAGTGGATGGGGAGCTAAAAATGGAATATGAAGAAGGAACGGCACTCTGGCTTGCACTTATAGCGTTGGGAATTATTCTGGTATTTATCGTTTCTATCTGGCTTGGCGGAACAAAATGGATCTATGATTTTCTGGATTTCTTTAAAACTTGATTATAGCTTCCTGTCTTCTGTTACCTCTTGCCTTCAGCGTGTTTCCTGTCTATCCTTGAGCTAAAAATTGAATTACTTTTAAAAAACTGCTACAATATTCAGGTCAAACCAATATCAGCAAAAGGGGGAAGCATGAAATATTTTGTTCTAGCTCTTGCGTTTTCCTGCGGTCTTTTCTTTACGTCCCGCGCAACCGCGGCCTTTGGCCCGGATATAGATCCCAAGCCGGTATTTGAAGAAAATTTTGATAAAATAGACAGCACGGTGTGGGAGGTCGCGGGCTGGGTTGAAGAGAGTAAAACCTCCCCTGCCCGGTGTACCGTTTCAAACGGCATGCTGAATATGATCTTCAAATATGATTCAGCTTCCAAGAGTAATCTCGGTTCTGCCCTGCAGACCAGGCAAACCTTCCTTTACGGGCGCTGGGAATACAGAGCTAAACCCTCCGACGTTAAGGGCGTCCTTAACTCTTTTTACACCATAGACTGGGGCGATAAAGGCAAAGGCACCAGGCAGGAGATAGATATTGAATTCCTTACTTTTCAGTTCGGAAAAGGGAGCGGCAGGGTCCACTGTGCCGTGCACGCGGCCGGGAAAAAAAGTTTCGACACCCATCCTGATGCACCCCTGAGTTTTAATCCCTCAGAGGATTTTCATATCTATGGTTTTGAGGTCACTCCGGAAAAAATAGAATGGTTTGCGGATAAAAAAGTCATCTGTTCCTACACCTATAGCGGCAATGATATTAAAATAGATGCTCCCTATATGCTGAAGATGAACTTCTGGTCCAATAAGAATTGGATAAAAGGGCCTCCCCCGGGTGATGTTGAATGCGTATATCAGATCGACTGGATAAAATTCTACCCTTATATTGGCAATAAAAAATAACCGGCAGCTCCGTGTTCCTTACTCCGGCCTGCCGGACATTTTTCTCAGGCATAAAAAAGGCAGCGGCAAACAGGAAATGAAAGATATAGAAAAAAAGACAGACTTGTGGCAGTAGAAGTAGTTATCTAAACAGCTTTGTCATCCTGCCTGTCCGCCTGTGGAGGAAGTGCCTTTAACGAAGGATCTCTGTATTTTAGTCTGAAAAGCAGGGATGTTTCGCCGGTAGGAAAACGGCTCAACATGACAAAAAAAAGATGGGGCAGGCAGTTAAAATCCGAAGGAATGCTGGTAAAAGCAGATGTAAGCAGAGAGCTGCTAAAAGAAGTTTGAAATACGATAAAAATATCAGGAGGAGTAATGAAGAAAAAAATACAACTTGGGAAAAAAGAATACTATGATAAAATGTACGCGTGCTGGCTGGGGAAAAATATCGGCGGGACCCTGGGTGCCCCCTACGAAGTAAAAAAACATGTTAATGACCTGACCTTTTATTCTCCGGTCCCGCAGGGCTCTGCCCCGAATGACGATCTGGATCTCCAGCTGGTCTGGCTAAAACTCCTTGAAGATAAAGCTGCTTTACCCGAGCTTGAAGATATCGCGGGCTACTGGAAGAAATTTTCCGCTAATTATCCCTGGGATGAGTACGGTTTTTGCGCGAGAAACCTTGAAAGAGGCCTTTTACCGCCGGTTTCCGGCTGTTTTGAAAACTTCTTTATAGATAACATGGGTTCCCCGATAAGGAGCGAGATCTGGGCCTGTTTGTTTCCGGCCAATCCCCAGGCCGCCGCGGTAATGGCCTGGAAAGATTCGGCCATGGACCATTCCGGCGGGCAGGGAACCTACGGTGAAATGTTCTGGGCCGCGGTAGAAAGCGCGGCTTTCGTGGAATCTGATCCGGAAATACTTATTAAGATAGGACTGGAGATGATCCCGGGCTACACCGAGATCTCCCGGGTGATAAGGGACGCGGTCTGGTGTTACAAGAACGGAATCAGATGGGCTGATGCCAGGAACAAGCTGGCCGAGTGCTACGGCGGTAACCATGGCTGCCACGCGGTGCCGAACCACGGTTTTACCATCCTGGGCTGGCTTTACGGAAAAGATTTCGGCGACAAATTATGCAAAGCCGTTAACTGCGGGTATGATACCGACTGCACCGGCGCTACTCTCGGCTCGGTGCTCGGTATTATCGGCGGCAGGAAAGGGATCCCCAAAAAATGGCTCGCGCCTATCGGCGAAAAAATAGTCCTGCATAAGCTTACCGGAAAATGCGGCGCCCCGAAGAACGTAAAAGAGCTTTCCGGCCGCATGCTTAAAATAGCTGAGAAATTTGAGGGCTGTTCGGCCTCTGCCGGTTTCGGGAAAAGGACAGTCCTTCCGAAAGATCTGCGGTCACTGCTTTTCAAGAATGAAGAAGCGCTTAAAATATTGAAGACCGACCCGCAATCCTCCATAGTCGTAAGAAAGGGCTTTACCATAACTCTGCATTACAACGGAGACCCTGTTATACTTCCCGGGATAAGAAAAACCCTGAGAGTGTCGGTAGCTGTAAAGGATGTACCGGTGAACGCGGGGATAGAACTCAAGGCCCCGAAGGGCTGGCAGGTTTTAGAAGGAAATTCCGGGGAAACGGGCAGCAGGTCTTTTGAACTCCTGACCAGGAACGAGCAGGGCAGGAATATTATTACCGTTGTTGTTAATTTCCGGGGGCAGAAGGCCTCTGCGGATTTCATGCTCTTTGGCAGCGAAGAGGCCAAAGGTTTTGAACCCGGAAGGAATGTAAGAAGCTGTAAAAATTGCGGCAGAAGAATAATAAAATGCACCTGCAAAAAAAGCAGGATCCTGGACTTCGGCCTGGTGGGCTTTGACCAGAAAGATTTTCTGGATAAATTTTTCATGTAAATTCCCGCGGTCTTAATGGGAATATTTTTCTTAAAGAATTTTAGCTGTCATTGCGCCTGTCCGCCGGGCTTTAGGGAGGAAGGAATAAGGCGACAGCCGTGATTAAATGACAGATATAGCCGACAGTTTATGAGAAATTTCAGTACTTTTCTAAAGGCACACCTTAAGGTTCCGTATCACTTTCCGCCGAAAACCTTTTTTACCGCTTCAAGATAACCGTAGCCGAACATGGTACAGGGTTCCAGGTAACTGGTCTCGGTCCATTCATTCCAGCTATTGACCGTGATGAGCGGTGCCTGGGCCGGCCTTGCGTCCGCGTAGGACTTCGCCAGCTTAAGCGCCTTTTCAAAATTAGCGGGAGTATTGTTCTTCACTATCCCGGGCCGGAACATTTCAAACCTAGGGTTATTATCCCAGCCGATAGAAACATGCGGGTAATACGGGATCTTGAATTCCTTTGAAAAATTTTCCCATTCCGCTGACACAGCTTTCATTATCTCAAGATAATCCCTGTCAACGTCGGTCATCTGGACTATTTGATAATTTGTTACGCTGTCAAACCTGAGTTTTTCAATAATTTCTTTCTGCGTGCCGATATTTTTTCCCGAAATGAGGACAGGATTACTGCTTTTGCCCCAGAGCGTAAGCTGCAATTCCAGGCCTTTGAAGCCCGCTTTTACCGTTTCTTTGCGGAACCATTTAAGCGCCTCAACTGCCTGTTTGAGCCCGCCCAGGCCCTTAATTAGATTGCCAAGTTCAAACAGCATAAAACAGGGTTTGCCGTTCAGTTTGAAATACTGCGGCTGCGAGAAGTAACGGTCAATGATGCGGTGGACAGCAATTTCAAACTCCTGCCTGTCTATGCCGCCTTTCCAGATAACAGTATCATCATCTTTCTTGCCGGTATTACGTTTATCCCAGAGCATAGTGGCGTCATGATTGGCCCACATCAGATAGAATTTCATGCGGTCCTTGTTCTTCGCTTTCAGGTACCCGTCATTGAGACAGCCTTCAAGGAACGGCAAGCCGTCATACCAGTACCAGTCATAAATAAAAACATTTACTCCGTGGTCTGCGGCCGCGTCTATCTGCATCTGCATAACATGCGGGTCTGCTTCATTCACGTACCCCCACAAAGGGAAGCGGGGCTGTTCGTGCCCGGGAAACTTCGGTTTGTTGCTCATAACCGTCTGCCACTCGCCTATCCCGTCCGGCCAGAATATTTTTGCCCGCGGGTCAGGGTGGTAGGAAGGCCAAACATAGGCC
>CAITEH010000003.1 GCA_903891415.1 Candidatus Firestoneibacteriota bacterium | reverse complement strand
GTTAGCTGTAAGAGGAAAGATATCAAAATTCCTGATTGCAAAACAAAACAAGGACGGGAGCTGGTCTGATCGCATAGGGGATATCTATGCAACGGCTATTGCAACTTATGTTTTACAGAAAAATAAAAGAGCGGCCTAGCTTGGATAAGTTAAGAAATATAAGCATGATAAATTATTTTTAAGGAGGAGTAATGAGAAATTTTAAAATACTGTTGTTTTTCGGCATTTTTGTTTCAGGAGTATTTGCCGGCGGGCCTGCTGTGGTAGCCAACGGGCTTGTTAATCCTAGTGAAGAGGTTACAAAAGATAACACATCCAGTTGGCTCCTACCGGAGGTAGTTGTCAATGGCCAGAGAGCTCCTTTAGTCGAAGAACAGAAAGTCGGTGAAGCCGAACAGCCGAGATGGACCGCTACCAGAAGGTTTCCTTCAACCAGAGTTTACGTTATTCCTGACGGTGAGAGGGAATTCGAATTTTGGGTCAGACCGACGATATCGACAGGCGGATATGTACAAACGGAATTTCAATATGAAATGGAAATAGGGCTGCCATCCCGATTCCAGATAGATCTTTACCTAACTATGGAAAAAGACGGTTTGTCAGGCCCGATGACCTCGGGCGGGCTTTCTTGGGAAGTCCGTTATGCTTTAGCGGATTGGGGGAAAATACCTTTTAACCCGACACTTTACTTTGAATATGAATATCATAACAATGAACCTGATGCATTTGAAGCAAAATTATTGCTGGGTGATGAGCTTGTATCAAGATGGCATTGGGGCTTTAATCTGGTTTGTGAAAGGCAAATTGCCGGTGATTTTGAACAGTCGCTTTGTTTGAGAGGAGGTCTTAGCTATACGGTGATAGATATGAACCTCTCTGCTGGTGTTGAAGCTGAAGCTGAGGCGGATTCCAACAATACTCAAGGTGCGTATCAACAGCAGTATGTAATAGGCCCGAGCATACAATGGAAACCTTATAAGGCTTTCCATATCGATTTTGCGTATATGTTCGGGATAGGCGCAGGGTCACCTGCGGTAAAAAGCCTGATAGTTGCCGGTTGGGAACTGTAGAATATAATAATTTTCATTCTAAAACAAAAAACATCGGCTTTTAGGCCGCAGTAATTTATTAGTTGATTCTGCTGCTTTGCCAAAATATAAGGAGACTAGCGAATGATAAAAAGAATATTTCTAGCGATTACTGTTCTGTTCGTCCTAAATATGCATTTATCCGCAAAAACACAGAAAGAAACCGTTGATTCGGGTCTTAAGTGGCTCAGAACCCAGCAAAAAGATAACGGATCTTTCCTTGAATATCCCGCTATAACGGCGCTCTGCGTGAGTTCCTTCCTTAAAAACGGCTTCACAGAAGAAGATCCTGCCGTTAAAAAAGGTGTTGAGTTCATTATTAAATGCGCTAAGCCGGATGGATCTATAGCTGTTGACAATATGGGCTGTTATAATACCTCGATTTGTTTAATGACCCTTTTTGATACAAAAAATCCAAAGTATGCCGGAATAATAGATAATGCCCGTGAATGGCTGAAAAAAACACAGGTGGGCGCCGACGGCAGCGTAGAATCTATAGATAAGTTTTACGGGGGTATAGGGTATGACAGTCACATGAAGCCGGATCTTTCCACCCTTCAACATGCCCTTGAAGCCCTGAAAGAGACGACTTCCAGCGATAATGTTTTTATGGCTCCGACTTCCGGAAAAAACAGCGATAAGGAAACTTTTGAAAGAGCTATTTTCTTTCTTTCGCGCTGCCAGAATGTAAAGGCAACCAACGACCAGAAGTGGGCCGGTAATGATGGAGGTTTTGTATATTCTCCGGACGGGGAAAGTAAAGCAACAGGCTCAAAGTCCTACGGCAGTATTACTTACGCGGGCCTTAAGAGTTTTATCTACTGTAGCGTAGACAAAACAGATCCAAGGGTC
Source organism: Candidatus Firestoneibacteriota bacterium (assembly GCA_903891415.1). Taxonomy (GTDB): domain Bacteria; phylum Oederibacteriota; class D2-FULL-39-29; order D2-FULL-39-29; family D2-FULL-39-29; genus CAIYPD01. The sequence continues at coordinate 14,533 of CAITEH010000003.1, read as the reverse complement.
ATTGGAGCTTATAACTGGATAAAAGATAACTACACCGTGGAAGAAAATCCCAAGATGGGCGCGCAGGGACTTTACTATTATTATCATACTTTTGTAAAGGCTTTTAAAGCAATGGATATAAAATCTGTTAAAGACAGTAAAGGCGTGGACCATCCATGGGCAAAAGAAATGTCGGAAAAATTAAATTCTCTACAGAACCCGGAAGGTTACTGGGTTAACAATGCGGAGAGGTGGTGGGAAAGCAAGAAAGAACTTGCAACGGCATATGCATTGCTTACATTGAGCTACTGTGTTGAATAATGTAGATCGACTATTGCTTTATAATAAGGACCATGTTAATCGAGTTTAGCCGAAGCTATAAAGTCTTTGAATTCGGAAACACGAGATTTTTCTTTTGGTTCAAATAGAAAAGGTTCTACGTCTCTGGCGAGGACTTTCAGGTCCAGTTTATCGCAATAATTTAACAGTCTTGTTCTCAAATCTTTGGAATTGTTTATGCCTAACTTTTGGTCAATGTAATTATAGTCCGGTGTAGTCTTGCCCAGCAGGAATGTAACATCAAAAATATCTCTTCCTTTAACTCTTTTTCTGTTCAAGAAGGCATATATTTTCTGAGAAAGTAATGTGTTAACGGGAACAGCATTAATTCGAAGAAATACATCGAACTTGTTAATAAAAGGATGGTCCGGCTGGTATTTCGCATTTTGCGCTTCCATGTCCAGCTGGATACTTATCTTCTCTTCATGATGATCAGAAATACCGTACGCATGAAGAATGTCGGATATACCAATATACGCATGATAGGCGCCTTTAAAAACATTCTTTAACTCTGCTTTTAGTCCTTCCCGTTCCAGGGCTCTTAAAGCAAGTTTTGACATACTAATAAATGTTTTCTGGTCCATGCCCTGATTATCAAAATCTAGGTCTTCGGAAAATCTTTTGTTTTCGTGGAGAATCCGGACCGCTGTTCCTCCCATAAATACCATGTTCTTGCCATATTCCGAGACATATATTGCTTCAAGCAATTTGTATTGTATGTATTCTCTGAGAATGTTCTTCTTAAATGGTCTCAACTGTTCCGGGTAATATGCTGCTATTTGTTCCAAATCAAGCATGTTTTATATACTCCTTTAGAACCACAATACGGTCTGAGAAAGTCTTATCATTAAATCTCTTTGAATATTCCCTGAACTTTTCACCGGCAAGCAGCTTCTTTATTTTTTCTTCGGAAAACCTCATTCCTTCAATTGCTTCCGTTTGCTTTAACTCAGGATGGTAGTAAAGCATATCAAGAACGGCCTTCTCCGGCGTTGCTATTTTATAAATGTTACCATTCGTTCTTACAGGTTCATATCCGAAAAACAGCCGGGGAAGGATGGATCTGTATCTAAATGAACCCACCGGGGTCTGGAACAGATAGGACTTTAGGGTTGTAACTGAAGTCATTTGATAAGACCCTTCCGGAATCATGCCGTGATAAGCTAAAGCGGTTTCGCAAGAAATATAGGAAGGGCTGTAGATCCTGTTTGCCACCTCAAATAAGGTTTCTTCTCCCCGAATGTTCTCGGGAAACAAATAGAAACCACGGGTAATCTTCTTAATGTATCCTTTGTTTTGCCATTCATTAAGCCTGGGCCTGTAGAAATTATTATCAATATTTTTGATTTCGTTGAGTGTGAATACAGTGACGTTCTTAAATGTATTATATAGATCAAGGTATCTCACTTGTTTCTCCATAGTACTATAATTAGTACCTTCAAGAAACAGTATACAATGGCCCGCGTTAAATGTCAATAGACCATTCCCATGTTTTTAGGGTGTTGTATAAGGCACTCTATCTGGATATTAACTTAGAGTGTCAAGAGGCGGAAATATTTTCCTGTCTCAGGTTATCTACCTTTTTGGAACTTTTTCTTTCATTTTTGGGTCTTATATAATAGGATTAGCAAGTGGAGGATATTTATATGCTAAAACAAATTTTAAGATTTCGAGTAGTTGTGGTGATTTTTATAGTGCTATCATTGTTTTGTTCATCAGAAGCGTTTGCCTGGGGGCATAGAGATGATAGATATTATTTCCATGGAGGCAGATGGTATAAGCCGAGCCGGTTCTGGTTTGATGTCGCTGTTCCCGTAATCACTATAGGAGCAATCGTGGAGAGCCTGCCATCAGGATATACAACTGTTGTAGTTAGAGGTGCCCCATACTATTATTATGATAATGTTTATTTTCAGACATATCAATCCGGCGGCTATATTGTGGCTCCGTCTCCGATTGCAGTTCCTACTGTTGCCCCAAAATCTGAATCTACCGGAACGGTTGCTGTAACTTCATCAAATGTAACTAATACAGGGTCTAACCCTCCGGGGACGACACAGCAAGATGCTTTTACCGTGAATATTCCTAACACAAAAGGAGGATACACGCCTGTTGTTATAAAAAAGGCACAGGGGGGTTTTACGGGGCCACAGGGCGAGTTTTATACGGAATTTCCCTCAGTTGAACAACTAAAGATTATGTACGGGAATAAAAAAGATTAAACAGCTAAGATTTTGCGCCGGGCCGTGCGTATAGGAGCAAAATGATCATGAAGATCAAAAACGTTTTTTGTTTAGGAGTTCTCCTGCCACTGCTTTTTTTGTGTGCCGGCTGCGGAAATCCGGAATACACGAGCCAGTGGAAAAACAGGGAAATAATTATTGACGGCAATGACAATGAATGGCGGGACGCGCCGGCGGAAAAAGACAAGGTTTTCATAGGCGCGATGAATGACAAAGATAATTTATATATGTGTATTTCCACCGAGGATAAGAGCACAAAAGCTCAACTGCTTGGCGTCTTCGGCCAGACCGTTACTTTATGGTTTTCCTGTCCCGGGAAGGAAGATAAAAAAATAGGCGTACGTTTTAATAACGAAAATGAAAGCAGCAGCCGGCCTCAGTCCACGGATGAGGCTTTTATTAATTTTAAGAGCAGGCTGAATAATTATACAATAGTTTATACCGGAGAGCCCGCCGGACCCGCCCCCGGGAACACTAACTTGGAAATAAAGGCGGGTTATTCGAATGAGAGGCTGGTGCTTGAACTTAAGATGCCCCTGATTTTCCGGAGTGTTTTAAGTCCGGAAACTGTTGCCAGCAAACAAATTATTTTTGAGTTGGAAACATCGGAACAAAGAACTGCTGAAAAACCCAGGGACATGTCAGCAGGGGCGCCTCAAGGCGGCGGTATGGGAGCGCCGGGAAGCGGGGGCGGAGGAAGGGGCGGCGGTCGCGGAGGGAAAAGACATTCCGGAGGCTCTTCTTTTTCGGGGCATATTCAAACCACGTTGACTATCACTCTGTCTGATGAGCTAAAATCGGCAGACAGTCCTGCCACGTCAGTACCAACAGATTCTGTTACTATAAATCTACCCGGTATAAGAGGCGGTCTTACAACCGTATTGCTTAAAAAAGTCCAAGGAGGTTTTACCGGACCACAGGGCGAATTTTATTCAAATCTTCCATCCGTAGAACAACTAAAGGTTATGTATGGGAATAAAAATGATTAGTTTTATTAATCCTTTTATAATTTTGTCCGTCTAATATATGAAAGAGGTGATAGATATGAGAAAATTTATGGCATTAGTATTATGTCTTTTTTTGCTTGGTACTCCAATGACAATAATGGCAAATACTGTAGATAATACTGGAAATCAATCGCCGAATCAGGAAATAAAAAATGATAAACAAAAAATCAAACACCATAAAAAGCATAAACATCATAAAAAACACCGCAGACATAAAAAGCAAGATAAAAAGTAATTAAATAATTTAGAAAGCATACCAGATAGATTTGAATGGAGGATATATGGCTGTTAATAAAGTAAATGCTTCGACCGTGGTAAGGAGCAGTATCAGCAAAGAGAGAATGCTGAAGGAAATAGAGAAAAAAGCATATGAGCTTTTTCTCAAGAGAAACGGCAAGCATGGTAATGATCTTCATGATTGGCTGGAAGCGGAAAAGATAGTTAAGAAGCAGTTTAAATTGTAAAGCAAAATACATTTAAGTGGCTGTTCCCGCGGTATAGGAGTGGAAAGATCATAAAGAAGTCCAAGGTCAACGAATAGATAGAATCGGGCCGGAAGCTATTCCTCGGTCGCTCCGTTTCACCCCTTGAGTACCGAATAGGGGCGACCACCGGCCCTCTTTTAATTCCTTCCTAAAGAACATAACCTTCCTTTGTAATTTTCACACCTTGATTGTATTTCCTTCCTTTAAAGCCTTAACAAAATCAAAAATTTAAGTGAAATATTGAAACGCCGGTTTGTCGGGCGCCCTTCACCAAATGAGACGTATCGAAAAGCAAGCAAAATTCAATATATTGCAATGGTCGGCAAGAGCAATTTTTAACGCCGTATTATTGCTTATAATAATGTCAGAATTTTTCTGCTTGCTTTTCTCTCCTATGACAAACCAGACGGCCGCTCCGCTAGGTCATCCGTCCGGTTTGCATCTCATTTGGAGCCGGGAAAAAGCCGTTTGGAGCCCGACACCAAACGCTTCGACACAATCCGGCTAAGGATATTGCTCCTCAGCTGAGGCCAATGCGGCAGATGTCTCCGGACCGCTAAGGCAAAATTAAGCCTTAGCTCAAGTCTTGAGTAAAGCCCAAAAAAAGCCAAATCTCGAATACTCTGCGACTTGTTCCGAAGCCATAAGAACCAAAGACACTGCCTCCTGGCGACCGCTCTGCGGCTCAGCTCTGCATTCTCACATTTCCCTGCTATCAATCTTAGTTTCGCGGTTGTTGAGGATTATCACGCTTGCAAAAATCGTGCAAGCGTATGGCGCGAAACAGAACGTAACAACAATCTTTTTTTAATTGAAAAGATTGTTGTTAGAGCGTTTTCAAAATTAGGCTTGATGGAGGGGTAAATGACATAAAAACTGACTCGGTTTGCGGAACTTAATAGAAGTTATTTCAAATGTCTGGGAGGACAAAATGAATAAAATACTGGTAGAAAGATTTGAGAAAGCAGGAATGGAAGCGCTGAATGATGTGGAGATACTCGAAATTCTCCTCGGGCTAAACGGAACAAGAAAGAATGAATCAAAGGCAAAAGAATTATCTGCTGAATACGGTTCGTTTAGAGATGCCGTAGACAGCAAAAACGTCTTTGCCTTTAAATTCATAAGAGCGGTAATGCAAAAATATGCAGAAGAAACTCTCCGGAGAAAGAAATTCGTGTGCAGGAGCTCAAAAGAGGTATTTGACTACCTGTACATGACGATGAGAGGGCTTTCGAAAGAAGTCTTCACCGTCTTATACCTTGATGTAAAGAACAACCTGCTCAAGGCAGAAACAGCGTTTGAAGGCTCTTTAACCAGCACAAGCATATATCCGAGGCAAATAGTCAAAAGAGCCCTGGAACTCAAAGCAGCGGCCCTTATCTTCGCTCATAACCACCCGAGCGGGGAAACAGAGCCTAGCGATGCAGACAGGGAAATAACAAAATCCCTGGTCCTGGCCGGCTCGATCATGGAAATGCGGGTCCTGGACCACATAATAATCGGCGATAACAAATACTTCAGCTTCGCCGACAACGGCCTAATTCGAGAATACGAATTAACCGCCCGGCTAAACAAAAAGGTTTAGCCAAACCCTCAAGGGGCTTCGCGAAAGCGAGGCCCCTTTTTTTGCTCGCATAAAACAAGTTTGTAAAATACTTGTTTTCTATTGACAATCTATATGTTTTGCGTGAAAATAGGGCAATATTTTAAAAGGATTTGTCTATAGTAAATGGGAGTGAAAAAGTGAGTGCGCCGAGCCAAGCATATATCGCAAAACACAAAACTGCAACCAATGGTTGCAGAAATAGCCTGGGCCCACAATCTCATCATATTTGAAGACATCTTGGAAGTTTTAAGTTGGGGACTAAGTCGGGACCAAGTCGGGACTAAGTTGGCACTAAGTCAGCACTAAGTCAGCACTAAGTTGAGTGAAAATGAGACAAGAATAATCAGTGACAGCCTAATTCGTGAATACGAATTAAACGCCCGGGCAAGAAGAAGCCGGCGTTTGGCGAAAGGCAAACTTATGTTTCACTCTCAACTAGAAACTGGTACAATATCTTGGGGCAGGTCAACATTTTCACTGTTTTTCCGTATATATGTATATAGACCGGAATTCTTAGACTTTTGAAGACAGTTTTTCATCGAAAATATTTAGAGGGAAAGAAAATGGCAAATAAGGTCAGAGCAGGAAAGAAAACGCGGGTTTTTATACCAGAAGAAAAAAAGAAGCATTCTATTACAAAAAATAAATGGTGTGATAAAGAATTAGCCAAACTAAATAGTATAACCGACCCGCTGGCAGAGCGTATAAGTCAATACATGAATCTTAAGGGTATTGGTGAGGTTGTGATAATGTGTTCAAATTATGTAATGAGAATGTATCTGCATAATAAGGGCGGCGATGGACAAGAGGAGATTGCAAAAAGAGATTTTAAATATTTAAAAGCCTTAATGGATAAAAAAGGGCATGTTGATAGTTTAGTGTATAAAGCTATAGAGTTAGGCGAATTGCTCAAATGTAAAGAATTTTACGGTACTTGCCAACACGCCAAAAATTGTTGGGTTACGAGGCGTGGTTGGTGCCAGCAAGAAAAGGATATGAAAATGAAGAATTTCTAGTTTTTATGAATATGGGACTTAGTAAGGCAAGTTCCAATGTCGTAGCAGATGCGAAGTTTGGGATTAGATTCGGAAAACAAGGAGTGTAAAATTATGTTACAAATATTTTCAGAAATAGACAAACTCCAAAAAGAAATTAACACCCATCGGCCGCTACCGCCAAACACTATAAAACAGTTAAAGGAATATTACCGGGTAGGCATGACTTACAGCTCTAACGCATTAGAGGGTAATTCATTGACGGAGACAGAAACAAAGATAGTTTTAGAAGACGGTATAACCATAGGCGGAAAACCTATTAAAGATTACTACGAGGCATTAGGGCATAGCGAGGCATACGATTATATTTATGAATTAGCAAAAAACGGAGATATTACAGAGAACAATATTAAGAAGCTGCATAAATTATTTTATAATAGAATTGATGATACAAAGGCGGGCAAATACAGGACAGATAAAGTTTTTATTTCCGGTTCAAAGTATTCCCTGCCTGGTCCTGAAAAAATTAATTCCCTTATGTGTGAATTTGTAACAAAAATGGGAAAAGTAAAGAATATGCACCCTGTAGAATATGCAGCTATCGCCCATAAAGAACTTGTTTTCATTCACCCATTTATAGACGGGAATGGAAGGGTTGCAAGGCTCTTAATGAATTTAATATTATTACAAAAAAGTTATTGTATAGCTATAATCCCGCCCATTCTCCGAAGGGACTATATTAACGCATTAGAAAAAGCCCATACAAGTGATAGTGATTTTAAAAAGTTTATTGCAGGAACAGTAAAAGAAACCCAAAAAGATTATTTAAGGCTTCTAAAGCAATAGGAGTGATTTAAGTGGTCGTCATGATACCGGAATCAGTGGTCGCTTTGAGCGGATTTTACACAATAAAATAGACGAGCAAATCTCTGCTTTGTCTGCTCTCCGCAAGAAATATACGGCTAAAACGATTGACGCAAAGTTGTTTTGGACACATCGGAAAGGGGACATAAAGGGGACAAAGGGGACATTTTTAAGACATTTATCGGACATTGAGAAAGGCTAGATTTAGCACTAAGTCGGCACCAAGTTGGTAGAAAGGTTGGTAGAAGGGTTGGTAGAAAAGTTGGGTGGAAAATGGGATAAGAATAAGCGGCGATAACAAATACTTCAGCTTCGCCGACATCGGCCTAATTCGTAAATACGAATTAACCAGCCGGTTGAATAAAAAATGCTAGAAATCCTCCAAGGGGTTTCGCGAAAGCGAGGCCCCTTTTTTTGACCGGAAATCGCTAGAAAACATTGCTTTGCAATGAATTTTCAAGCCCAAAAACCCATGTTTTTGATACTTTTTTGTGGTAAAATAATTTAAATAATACTTAATTGGGTGAAATTTTAGGAGAGGTGTAATGCCTGAATCTCAAGTAAAATCAAATGAAAACAAACAGCTAAATATTCAAATTCCAGTTAAACTAGTGAAAATACCGGTAAGAATTGAAAATGTTTTAAATGAAATGAAAATTACTGATTTGCTCAGTCTGACCTCCTATTCTGAAAGCCGTTTGCTTTCGATGCACAATTTTGGAAAAACCTCGCTAGAATATGTCAAAAAGATATTTACCATTATGGACCTTTCCTTTGATCAAAGTGTTAATAGTTTTATAGATTCTGGTAGTTTTGAAGAGTACATGTATAAAAGAAAATTAAAATTTCCTTTAAATTACTATTTCGACTCAGAATTTGGAGAAAGAATATTCTCTCTTGGGATTAAAAATCTTGACGATATTATAAATTATTTTCAAAATAAAGCTACAAGAAGAGGCTTAACGCTTTCACATTGGGAAGAATCATTTTTGAGGAATATTCTAAATGAGTTTGGTGTTGTTGTGTTAGAGCAATTTAGTGACAATAACATTATAGATGAAGAAAACAAACGAGAAGAATATTTTCACTCACCGTTAATTGGGTTTATTGATAAGGACTTAATACCTCAGAAAATCGAACTAAGAACCATTGATATTTCGAAACTGGATTTCGGCGTGAGGGGGAATAATATAATAAAAGAAATGAATATCCGAAACCTGGCAGAATTTGTATCAATGGATAAAACAGTATTTCTTAAAACCAAAAATTGCGGGAAAAAAACTATAGAAATATTTAAAAAAGTAATATTGACATATTTGAATGAAATTAAAAATTTAAGCAATCTTGAATTTAACTCAATTCAATCAGTTGTTGTATATTTACAAGAAAAATATGCTGAAGACAAAGAACTTGAAAAAGTATTTGTTATAAAAAATAGACTCGAAGTATTAAAAAAAAGATGTCTTGATGAATACATGACTTTATCAGAACTAGGAAAGCAGATGAATCTGACGAGAGAAAGAGTAAGGCAGATTGAAAAAAAAGCAAAACTAATGCTTTTTGATAGCCTTGACAAAAAATGCCAAACCTTCTTGACGGATTTAGGAGAAAAGATAAGAAATAATAGAAAAGTATTTCTTGACAATAGTCTTATTAAATACAGACGGGAAATATTGCTTATAAATGTGTTGTTCAGTGTTATTGACAATAAAATTAAATACATAGAACATGATAGCTCTTGGATATATAAATAAATATATTTATCCTTATGTCATAGAGCCATTTATGTTAGAATACAATTAGTTTTTGATATTTTGGAGGGGTGTAAATGCCGAAAGTATCTGAGAAGAAAGAAGCCAATTTCAATTTAGGATTTGAAGAGAAGCTTTGGAAGGCTGCTGATAAGATGCGTAGCAATATGGATGCAGCTGAGTATAAGCATATCGTGCTGGGGCTTATCTTTTTGAAGTACATTTCTGATGCGTTTGACGAACTTTATACCCGCCTTAGCAAAACCAAGGATTCCGATGCGGAAGACCGCGATGAATATATTGCGGAAAACATATTCTATGTGCCTAAAAAGGCAAGGTGGAAATTCCTTCAGGATAATGCGAAAAAACCGGAAATTGGTAGGATGATTGATGACGCAATGGATGCGATTGAGAAAGAAAATCCTAAGCTAAAAGGTGTTCTTCCTAAAATCTACGGAAAAGAAAATCTTGATAAAGCGCGTCTTGGCGAACTTATTGACCTTGTGGGTACCATTGGGTTAGGCGATAAAGAAAGCAAAAGCAAAGATATTCTCGGCAGGGTTTATGAATATTTCCTCGGTCAGTTTGCGGATGCGGAAGGAAAGAGCGGAGGGCAGTTTTATACTCCGAGATGTATTGTAAAGCTCCTTGTCCAGATGCTTGAGCCGTATAAAGGAAGAGTTTTTGACCCGTGCTGTGGTTCTGGCGGTATGTTTGTCCAGAGTGAAGAGTTTGTAGAAGCACATGGCGGTAGAAAAGGAGATCTTTCTATCTACGGACAGGAATCAAACCAGACAACCTGGCGTCTTGCGATGATGAACCTTGCTATCCGGGGAATTGATGCAAATATTACCTGGAATAATGAAGGAAGTTTCTTAAATGACGGACAGAGAGACCTAAAAGCCGATTTTATAATGGCAAATCCGCCGTTCAACGACAGCGACTGGTCCGGTGACAAACTCAGAGATGATCCAAGGTGGAAATTTGGCGTTCCTCCAGCCGGAAATGCAAACTTTGCCTGGGTTCAGCACTTTATTTCACATCTTTCACCTTCGGGTACTGCCGGATTTCTTCTTGCAAACGGATCAATGTCTACAAATACTACAGGCGAAGGCGAGATAAGGAAAAATATTATTGAAGCAGGTTTGGTAGACTGTATGCTTGCGATGCCTTCTCAGTTGTTCTACAACACCATGATCCCCGTAAGCATCTGGTTTGTCTCCCGCGATAGAAAAAACCACAAATTCAGAGACAGAAGAGATGAAATCCTCTTTATAGATGCCCGAAACATGGGCAAAATGATAGACCGCCGTCACAGAGAGATGACCGAGGAAGATATCAAAAAAATATCCGACACCTATCATGCTTTCCGTTCCAAAGTCGGTAAATACGAAGACATAAAAGGTTTCTGCAAAGCCGCCAAACTTGAAGAAGTAAAAAAACAAGGCTATATCCTAACCCCCGGTAGATATGTCGGCACCGAATCCGTCGACGAAGACCCTGAGGTATTCGACGAAAAAATGAAACGGCTAACTAAGGAGCTTTGTGAACAGTTTAAGGAATCAAAAGAGCTGGAAGAAGAGATAAAGAAGAACTTGAAAGGTATAGGATATTCACTTTAATGTCATATTCTAGTGTGTTTTTATCTTTGCTGCGGTGGGTACATGGATGATGTAATGTACAAACAATATTACAAAGACATATGCGATAAAACTGGTGGTGAACCAAGTATTTATTGGGATGCTATTTTTTCAGATAACGATAATTGGCAGGCCATTACCGGAGATTATGATACAAAAGTAAAATGGATTTATTGCAGATTTTATAAATCAATATATGTACCAGTAAAAGGGATGATTGATTGCAGAAATGGGGAATATTCCCTTGATGCAAAAGTACCGTTTGAACACATAGCCTTGATATGTTGCGTTCTTTTGCTTCAAGGTTGTGATGCCTTAGGTGGTTTTGTTATTGGCAAAGGCTATAAGGCAGGCAAGGGAAACGATAAACAAGCCTTTAATCAATATTGTCAGCAATATCTACTTAAAGATGCAAAAACTAAAGATATAAATAAATGCACCTTAGCTGGAAAGCTTTATACAGGGTTTAGAAATTCTCTGGCTCACGGGTTATTTGTTAGAGACGGGACACTTGCTGCGCCAAATGAAGATTATTTGGCATGGAAAGAAGGTAATAGGATTGTCATTTCTCTCGAAAAGCTCCTTGAGGTCTTCAAGACAAGCAAGGATAGATATTTTGCTGATTTGTTAGAACAGAATTCTGAGAAAAAAACTAATTTCGAAAAAGCCTTTAAGACTTATATGGAGCATATTGAGGCTAAAGCATGAATAATATTGAAAAAATTCAATTTAAATACCCTGAAGACGGAAAAGAAATTGTAAGGAAAGTAATTTTATATAGATTAAAATATGATACAAGCTGGAAACAATGGGGTGGGTTTCATGGATTTGACAATTATGTTGATTTTATTAATAAAAATGATGCTGCAGAAAATAAATTTGAAATGTGTCGTATGGAAATACTATGGGAGCTGATAATAGAAGGTATTATTGCCCCTGGAATGAATTACTCAAATCTTGAGCTGCCGTGGTTTCATGTTACAGATTTTGGAAAAAAAGTTTTAGAAACCGAAAAGTATGCTCCACACGATCATGATGGATATTTAAGCAGATTAAAGCAGGATATTCCGGAATTAGATAAAGTAGTTGAGGTTTATCTATCCGAGAGTATAAATTGTTTTAGAAAAGGCAACAACATAGCAGCCATGGTTATGTTGGGAGTTGCCTCAGAAAGGGTATTTCTTCTACTATGTGAATCATTTGAAGAAGCCTTGTCGGATGCGATAGTAAAAACAAAGTTTAGTAAAATAATTGAATTGAATTCAATAAAGCCAAAAATTGATTTTGTAATGGAGTTACTTTCTAAAAACAAAAAACGTATACCTAAAGAAGTTTCTGACAACTACGAGATAATGTTGACGAGTATTTACAATATGATCAGATCTCAGCGAAATGAGCTTGGCCATCCACAAGAAAATCCACCTATCGTAAGAAGAGATCAAATCTACGTCTATTTGAATATTTTCCCACATTACTGTGCTTTAGTTGACTTATTAATAAATCACCTTAAGAAAAATAAAATATGAAAATAATAGAAAGAAATATAAAAATAGATGAAATCCCTGATGGATGGGAATATTCTGTTTTGGAAGAAGTAGCCAGCGTCAATGAGAAAACTATTGGCAAAGACTTTGAATATTCCGAAATAGAATATATTGATATTGCTTCGGTCGATAAAGGTACTATTCTTCAAAAACAGAAAATGAAATTAAAAGATGCCCCAAGTCGAGCGCAACGAATTATTAAGAAAAATGATTTTATTATTTCTACCGTAAGGCCGAACTTGAAGCACTTTGCCTTTATAAAAGATGCGAATCCGAATACGATAGCTTCGACGGGGTTTGCCGTTGTGACAGCAAAAAAGGTTGATTCGGAATATTTATATTATTTTTTGACTACAGATAAGTACACTGATTATCTGTCAGGAATTGCAGACTCGCACACATCTACATACCCAGCTTTTAATCCTGATGTTTTAGAGGAATCCATAATTACACTTCCTCCTCTTTCCGAACAGCGTTCTATCGCCAAAATCCTTTCTGATCTTGAAGAGAAGATTGAGTTGAATAATAAAATGAACAAGACCTTGGAAAAAATCGGGAAAGCTATATTCAAGCGGTGGTTTGTGGCCTTTGAGTTCCCCTGGAACTTTAAAACCGGCGAAGTAGACCTTTCCAACGGCAAACCCTACAAATCCAGTGGTGGAAAAATGATTGAATCGGAGCTGGGTGAGATTCCGGAGATGTGGAAGGCTGGCACTTTAAATGAATTATGTGATATCACAATGGGGCAGTCGCCTGAAGGAAAGTTTCTTAACGAGGATGGCAATGGAATGCCCTTTTATCAGGGAAACAGAGATTTTGGTTTCCGCTTTCCTAAAAGAAGAGTGTTTTGTACTGAAACAACCCGACTAGCCAAAAAGAAAGACGTCTTAATAAGCGTTAGAGCCCCAGTAGGAGCCTTAAATGTGGCCGATGAAGATTGTTGCATTGGGAGAGGCGTTGCAGCAATAAGGATGAAAATTTATAAAAATACATTTATTCATGATTTTCTCCAGACTCGAGATGATCTCTGGGCCAATTTCAATTCAGAAGGTACTGTCTTTGGATGTCTAAATAAAACAGAGTTTGAAAAAATAGAATTGGTTATTCCTGAAAGTAATGTCATTGACCAGTTTGACCGTGCTTGCTCCATCATGGATGATTGTATCGCCAACAATGAGCAGCAAACTGAAGAGCTTACGCAAATACGCGATTCTCTTTTGCCAAAATTAATGTCTGGTAAGATAAGGGTGAAATAAATGCAATCCGAATCCTATTTTTACAAAGACGATCTAAGTAAAGCAATAAAAACACTTAAAAAATACGATAAATTGGATTACTGGAAAAATGATAAATCGTATTACTTGTTGGAAAAAACACTGTTCTTCGGTTTCTTCGTAATCAGAAAACTGATAGAAAATAAGAAGATAACTGACGAAGAAATAACGAGAGACTATAAATGTAAATATTATAAAATATTGTCAGAAAAAATAATTCATAGGATGAACAAATGGGATATTGATAAAAACTTTGAGTTGGGAAAACAAAACATAGAGACGATGAAAATTTCCGAAATTTGCAATCAGTTTATTCATTCCTATGTGTTTATGCTCGTATTGAGCAGTAGAGGTAGAATGAGAAATATATTTGTTTCTTCTGATTTTCAAAGAAATAAAAAGGTCTATTTATTTAATATTAAAGATGTAGTTAGAATATTTAGAAACATAGCATTAGATATAGTCGTAACTGGGAAAGCAGAATGGGATGAAGAAAAGAAGGATTATAGAGTGAAAAATAGTAAGACAAAAGATGCCAGTTCTAAGATTGTAATGACAAAGGAAAAATGAGTCTAAAAACTGAAAAATGGAAGAAATGGATTGAAGAGATAAAAACCGATCTACAAGATACACTGGTAAATCGACAAATATTTAAGCGAACTCAAGAAATACTTAAAGAAAATACCGGAGTTTTTCAGCGAATTTGACCTCAAAAGCAACCTAATTCACTTTTTGCAGAGTGAAAGAGGCACGGTAAGCCTCTAATCTTTTCTGCCTTGCTCCCAGTAAATTCTGTTTTCTTTCCG
>CAITEH010000002.1 GCA_903891415.1 Candidatus Firestoneibacteriota bacterium | reverse complement strand
GGGAGTCTGGGCGGCGGTCGGTGCGGGAAGCATATTTTATCTCGCGGCCCTGAAAATGATCCCCGAGGAATTGTACGAAGCCGCGGACCTGGACGGCGCCAATATATTCCAGAAAATAAGGCACGTGACCATTCCGGTGCTTAAGCCCATCCTGATAATAATGCTGGTCGGAAATTTTGTCGGAAGCTTCCAGTCCACGGAAAGAATTTTAGCGATGACCGGCGGAGGCCCTTTAAATGCCACGCATGTTATGGGCCTGGAAATATTCTATAACGCGTATGTGTATTTGAAATTTGGCTATGCTACCTCAGTTGCCTGGATGATGGGAGCGATCCTGATAGGGTTTACGGTCCAGCAGTTGAAGATCCTTCGCGAATCAAAATTCAAAGCGGGGCAGACAAACTAAGGTATTAGATAATATTGTTTGCCGGATGCCAGATGAAAAAAAATGCAATAATATTTTGTATTCTAGTTTTGGCTTTTACCGGGTTTGTATCTTTTTTGTACGCGGAAAAAGAAACTCCTGTTGAACTGGTTTTACAGAATATCCCGAGAAAAGACGCAAGATCCCTGACCGAAAGGATCGGCAGGGAAGTCTTTGAGCAATTTCTTAAAACACATCCTGGCATCAGGGTAAGGGAACTTCAGGGCGTAAGGCTTGAGAATTCAGGAAGAATGGATTCTGTTATAATGGCCATTGCCGGAGGGACCGCCCCCGATGTTATTCAGATCCCCTTCCGCAATGTCACCACTTTTATAGAACAGGGCTTTGTCTATCCCCTTGATGAATATTTAGACGCATGGAAAAAGACCACGGATGTGGAAAGCATGTACATTCCCACGGTCTGGCAGGTAGTAAAACAAAAGGGGCATACCTGGGGCATGCCTTCAAGCGTCAGTGTTAATGCCCTGGTTTACAGAAAAGACCTGTTCAGAAAGGCCGGCCTGGATCCTGACCGGCCGCCAAAAACCTGGGAGGAGTTCTATGAGTACGCCGTAAAACTTACAGATAAAGAAAAAGGGGTCAGTGGTTTCGGTTTTTACGGACAGGGAGGCAGTTTCGCCTGGCACTGGACCAATTTTTTATGGCAGGCCGGCGGGGATATTGTTAAGCAGGATGAAAACGGTAATTGGAAAGCCGTATTTAACAGCAAGGAAGCTGTTGAGGCCTTAAGGTTTGCGCACAAGCTTTTAAGAGGCAGGTTCGTAAAAAATGGCAAAGAATACAAGGGGGTTGCAAAAGTATTTCTGTGGACTTTATGGGACGAGTTTGATGACGGCAAAATAGCCATGGTCTTCAGCATGACCCGGCCCGGGGACATGACTATTGTTCCCACGGATATAGATCCCAATATTGTCGGCATAGCTCCCTTGCCTAAAGGCCCGTCCGGGCTCGGAGGATGCGAGCTTAATGCCAGTCCGTATTTAATAAGCGCTACAGCCAAAGATAAAAGAGTCCGGGACGCAGCCTGGCAATATATACAGTACATGGTCGGCGATGAGGCGAAGAAGATCCAGGTTACCCGCCTGGTCCAGGCGGGCTATACAAAATATGTAAATCCGGAATATCTGAAAAAATACGGTTTTGAAGAATATATCAATGAAGTTCCCAAAGAATGGGTCTCCATGTATAAGGAGATGCTTGCCTGCGCTCATCCCGAACCTTACGGCAGAAATTGCCAGAATATTTATAAATTCATGGCCCCGCCGCTGGACAAGGTGATCCTGTTTGATGAAGTGGATTACCGGAAAGAACTGGACGCGGCTGTTGCCAAAACAAATGAAGTTCTTATCGGAAATATTCCTGAAGATATCATGAAACACCGGAGAAAGGTCGTGGCTCTGGTCCTGGCGTTCCTTGCTGTCCTTCTTGGTTTCTTTTTTGTCAGATATATTAAAGGCACCATGTCTACTTTAAAAAAAGAGGCGGCGCATACCGCCATAACTATGAAACCCGGAGACCGGAGCAGGGCGTTTCTGGGCTGGGTGCTGATGGCGCCCGCACTGCTTACCATGCTGGTCTGGAGTTATTTGCCCATAGTTTCGGGACTGATGATGGCCTTTCAGGATTACAGGATAATAGGGGTGAGCAAATGGATAGGCATAGATAATTTTGTGACCGTGCTGTACAATGATACTTTTTGGATAGCCCTTAAGAACACCTTTGTCTACGCCGCCCTGTCCCTGCTTTTGGGGTATATCTCGCCGATAATACTGGCCCTGTTCTTGAATGAAATACCAAGGGGAACCGTTATTTACCGGGTATGTTTTTATCTGCCTGCTGTGACCAGCGCGCTGGTGGTGCTACTGCTCTGGAAGAGATTCTATGACACCTCTCCGGACGGCTTATTCAACCGGGTAATAGGGCTTTTTCATATCCCGCCCCAGCTCTGGCTTCAGGATCCCAAAATGGCCATGATCTGTGTTATTGTTATTGGTGTCTGGGCGGCGGTCGGCGCGGGGAGTATCTTTTATCTCGCGGCTCTGAAAATGATCCCGGAGGAATTGTATGAGGCAGCGGACCTGGACGGCGCCAATATATTCCAGAAAATAAGGCACGTAACCATTCCGGTGCTGAGGCCCATTCTGGTAATAATGCTGGTCGGGAATTTTGTCGGAAGCTTTCAGGCAACGGAAAGGATCCTCGCAACAACAGGCGGCGGGCCTCTGAATGCCACGCATGTTATCGGGCTTGAGATATTTTATAACGCGTATGTGTATCTGAAATTTGGCTATGCTACCTCGGTGGCCTGGATGATGGGAGCGATCCTGATAGGTTTCACGGTCCAGCAGTTGAAGATACTTCGCGAATCAAAATTCAAAGCCGGACAGACAAATTAAAATTCTCTGAGAAGGAGGATAAGCCATATATTTTCGGCAGTGCAAGACAAAAAAAGTACCTTATTTTCGTGAACAAGGAGGCAAAATGAAACTGATAAAAATAGTTGCAGTGCTGCTGGTTGTATTCTGCAATTTGAATGTTTTTGCGGAAGTTACCCTTATAAGGACAGGCGGAAACCTGGAGATCGTCCAGAGTAAGGCTCCTGCGCTTGACGGCATATTGAACGATGAATGCTGGAAAATAAGCGATAAGGCGGATAACTTTTCTTTATATACCGGGACCGGACTGCCCTCAAAGCAGACCACAGCATATGTCTGCAGGGATGAGAACAAGCTATACATAGCTTTTGAATGCAAAGAGGATAAACTGGACAAGCTTGTCGCAGCCAGTAAAGAGGCGGAGGGCGATTCTGTCTGGATGGATGACAGCGTGGAAATATTCATTGATACCAGGCATGACCATCTTACTTATTATCACTTTATGGCAAACTGCGTGGGCTCCAAAGGTAGTTCCAGAAAAATAAAAGATTCCTTCGGGGACGCCGTGACCGATGAAGATTTTGTTGCCAAATGGGAAGTTAAGACCGGCAGGACAGCGGAGGCCTGGACTATTGAGATCGCTATTCCCTGGTCAACTCTCGGAATTACCCCTAAAGCGGGGGACGTTATTGGCCTCAACCTGAACAGGGAAAGGAAAACTGTTCCGGAAAATGACTGCTGGATCTGCACCTTCGGGGGCTTTCACGCGCCGGAGAAATTCGGGCAGGCATCTTTTTCCGGCAGAAAAATATTTTTAAATAATGCCGTGATAAGGAACACAGGGGGCAAAGAAGAGAAATTGACTGTGAAAATAACTAATATTAACGAAAGTTCTAAAAAAGAAACGGCCAAAGAACTGAAGCTAACTGCCGGAGCAAAAAGCGAACAAAGCCTGGATCTTGCCGGCGTGATAAAGGATGCAGAGAAAGGCAAAAATATTATTACAATAAGCGTTGCCGGAGCGGCAGACGGAAAAGTTCTTGCTGAAGAAACTTTCCAGTATAATAATTGAAAATAAGCTAAAAAAGGAGAATTTGATCATGAAGATGAGCGTAATGACCGTAATGGCGCCGGATTACAGGCTTGAAGAGCTGGTCCCGCTGATGGAAAAAATCGGCTATGATTGCATAGAGCCCGCTATCGGCTATAAAAAAGCCCTCTGGGACCAGAATAAAACCTGGCATATAAGCGATGAAAATCTTAAGGAAGAACTGAAAAGCCTTAACAAGCTCTGCGCTGCCCATGGTATCAAGATCTGTTCTTTGGCTTCAGGAATTCCTTCTTCCGATCCGGCGAAAATAGAAAGATATTTTGATGCTATTGCGGAAGTTGGCTGTCCCATGGCGAGGGTCGGGGCTTTGAATTACGACGGTAAAACCCGCTATAAAGACCTCCTGGAAAAAGCTTTGAAGGAAATTGAAACGGTCGAGAAACTCGCAAAAAAATATAAAGTGAAAGCGGTTTTTGAGACCCATATGAAGAACATTATTCCTTCGGCTTCGGCCGCGTACAGAATGGTCAGCCGGTTCGACCCGGAAAATATAGGCGTTGTTTTTGACCCTGCCAACGGTATTGTAGAAGGCTGGGAGGCTTTTGGCGTTGATCTGCTGGATAAATACGTGGCGCACGTGCATGTTAAGAATTTAAGATGGGATATCAATAAAAGCGGCGAGGCCAGCTATTTTACCCAGGGGAAATGGATCTGGACTTTTTGCGGTATTCCTGACGGGATCGCTGACTGGCCGGCGGTTTTTAAAGCGCTGAAAGCCATAGATTACAAGGGCGCGGTATCGTTTGAAGATTTTGAAGGCGGGTATGTGCAGAAACCTGTGGGGATAACCACGGAACAAAAACTCAGGAGAGATTTTAATGACGTTCAGTCCATCCTGAAAGGCCTGTGACGTTCTGCCTGAGAAATCTCGGTGCTAATAATGTAGTTGCCTGATTCATCAGGCGCAATTAGGCCTGGAGAGGGCAACTACATAGCTTTTTGGACAGCGTCGCTAGCCAGGAGAGGTTCGTAATTAATAAAGGGGTAAAAATATGCCGGATCAGGCTCAAAAACGGAAAAAATTATATTCTTTACTGGGGGACCTGCCTCCGAGGAATAGAAAGTTAACTGTCGAAAAAATAGGAGAGGAAGACAGGGGAAAGTATATACTTGAAAGGTTATACCTGGATCTAAACGGCCTGGAAAAGGTACCGGCCTATTTTGTCAAACCAAAAAACCCCGGGGGAAAAATGCCGCTGGTTATCTATAATCACGCGCACGGGGGTGATTATGCTCTTGGCAAGGATGAGTTGCTCCTGGGGCGCCCGGCCGTGCAAAAACCTCCTTACGCGGAAGTGCTGGCAGAAAACGGCTATGCCGGTTTTTGCATGGATACCTGGAATTTTGGGGAAAGGAAAGGCCGCACGGAATCTGAACTTTTTAAGGAAATGCTCTGGAAGGGGCGGGTATTGTGGGGCATGATGGTCTATGACAGCTTACGCGCCGTAGATTATCTTTCTGCGAGAGGGGATATAGATGCCGGAAGAATTGCAACCTTAGGCATCTCTATGGGGTCAACTATGGCCTGGTGGCTGGCCGCGCTTGATACCAGGATAAAAGTTTGCGTAGATATTTGTTGTTTGACCGATTTTGAAGCTATTCTTGAAACCCAAAATCTTGACCAGCACGGGATCTATTATTATGTCCCGGGCCTGCTTAAACATTTTGATACCTCGAAGATCAACGGCCTTATTGCGCCGAGGGCCCACCTGGCCCTGGCGGGCAATTATGACCGCTTGACTCCCGTAAAAGGCCTTATAAAGATAGATAAGAATTTAAAAAAAATTTATGCGAAAATGAAAAAACCCGGGAACTGGCAGCTGGTGCGTTATGAAACCGGGCATTTTGAGAATGCCGATATGCGCGCCCGGATATTTGAATATCTGCGCAGGCATTTATAGAGTGTAATAATTATTTTTTGGAGTGCGTGTGTTCAAAAACTACGGGACTTGTAGTTCTGTTACCGGGCATAGAAACCTGCTTACGCCGGAAAGTATCAAAATGCTGGGGGATAACGGGGTTGAATATATTGAAATTTCCGCCCTGCAGACGCTGCATTTTGATATTCACAACATAAGGCATCTTGAGAGCGTGGGCCGGGCCCTAAGAAAGAGCAAATTGAAGGTCTGGAGCGTGCATGCCCCCTTTACCCCGTTCGCTATGGAAGACCGTCCGACCCGAGAGGAAGGAATAGAACTGGCGGTTGAAACCTGCAGGCTGGTCAAATATTTTGATTTTGATAAGATCGTCCTGCATCCCGGTTCAGATAGCCTGGCCGGGGACCGGAAACGGGAACTGAAGAATCTTAAAGACAGCCTGAAAAAGCTGGTAAAAAGAACCGGAAAAATGAAGCTCGCGCTTGAAACAATGGGGCATTATACGGCAGGAACGGCCGCGGAGCTCCTGGAGGTTATCAAAGAACATGATCCCGGTAAGGTTGGAGCCTGTGTGGATACGGGGCATACGGCGCTTGTCGAGGACGTTCCGCTGGCTATTCAAAAGTTAAAAGGCAGGATCTTTACGGTGCATATCCAGGATAATGACGGGAAAAAAGATTTGCACCAGCTTCCCTTTACGGGTATAATTGACTGGCAAAAAGTTAAAAATGCTCTTCTGGAAAGCGGTTATGACGGTGTTTTTATGTACGAGTGCGGGCTTGCGGGAGCGGCTCCAAAAGAAATACTCAGGCAAATGCGTTTAAGGTATAAAAAAATAATAGGACTTTAAGGAGGCACCAGGTGAAAAAAAGCAGTCTGCTGTTTGTATTGATCCTGCTTATTTGCGGCAATAGTTTTTCCGCGGGATTTGAGGTGAAAGATCCCGGCAAGCATCCGTATCTTTTTTTTGATACAAAAGAATTTGACGATTACAGGTCCATGATAAAAAGTTCCGCCTCGGCCAGGGCGGATTACGATGCGCTGCTGCGGCTCTGCAAAGGTACTCTGGATAAACCCATTACACTCCCGGTCAAAGAAGTAAAAGGGTATGCTTATGCTCCGGGCTCTCCTTCTTTAAGACAGCATTTTGACCTTACGGCGAACCTTGTAAGACTGGGGTTTGCCTACCGGATAGACGGGAAAAAGGAATACGCCTTAAAGGTCAAAGAAGGGCTGCTGGCTTACGCAGATAAGTATGTTTCTTTCTACCTGCCCATGAAAAAGAAGATGAATATGGGGATTTTTTCACAGATCCTCGAAGAGTCCGCCTGGGTCATAGGGGTTTGTTTCGCCTATGATATGGTCGCGGATTCCGGAGTTCTGACGGAAGCCGAACAGAAACATATAGAAAAAGATCTTTTACTGGAAGCAGCAAAACTCATAAGAGGCTGGCCGTCCGATACTAACTGGGGCGGGTACATGATGGCGGCTTCAGGAATAATCGGGTTTACCGTAAAAGACGACGTTTTGATTAAACGTTCTTTGAATGGAGAAAGCGGAAGCCCCGGTTTTAAGGAGTTTCTGGATAATGGTATTACCGAAGGCGGTTTGTGGGTAGAGGGCACAATAGGGTATCACTGGCCGGCAACCAGAACTTTGATCTACTTTATGGAAGCTGTCAGGCACTGGGGAGTTGATTTCTATTCCTATGATAATAATAAGGTAAAAAGGCTTTTTGACGCACCTGTTATCTGGGCTTACCCCAACTACGATATCCCCGGGATGAATGATTCCGGCCGCGGAGAACTTTTTGAAACAGATTCCCAGTGGCTGTATTCTTACGCCTATTTGCATTATAAAGACCCGATGCATCTTTTTATACTGAATAATTCCAAAAGTTCCATGCTGACGGGCCCCGCAATGTTCTGGTCGGGCTGGCTTCCCACGAGGATCTATGACCAGAAATTAGAAACAAAACTTCCGCCTCTTAAGTCTGCGTTCCTGGGCGGAACGGATCTGGCAATTTTAAAAGACGGGGAATGGGGTGACGGCAGGTACCTGCTGCTGGACTGCGGGACCAACGGGCACGGGCATAGCCACAAAGACTGTCTTTCTATCCTCTATTTTGCGAATAATACGAGTTATATAATTGAACCGACTTCAATAGGGTATAGTGACGCGCGGCATGACAGTTTTTCCATACAGACGATCGCGCACAGCACGGTTAATATAGATGAAAGGGGCCAGAAGAAAGTGGAAAATGCCCGGGCAGATCTTTCGATCTTTAATGTCGGTCAGAAAGTTAAGGTAGCCAAAGGCACTGCTACTCCGGATGTCTATGGAGGCAAGGTGGAGGCGAACCGGACGGTAATGCTGCTCCCCGGCTACTTCGCGGATTTTTTCTGGATAGACGGAAAGGAAAAGAGCGTTCTCGATTATGCCCTGCATTTTGAAAATAAGTTTGAGGTTGCAGATATTGCTCTGACAGACCTTAAAAAAATGGATACAAAACAAAAACCTTATCTGGAAATTAATGATGTAAAGAACGGTAAGGCCGATAAAGAGCTGACCGTGTCGACCGGAAGCGACAAAAACCGCCTTCTGACCCTGAATTTCCTGCCCGAGCAGGGAACCGAGATCTTTACGGGGAACGGCCCGGAAAAACCTTTGCTTATTGTAAGAAGAAACCAGCCTGCTACTGTTTTTTCCGTGGCCGGGGAGGCCCATGGCGCCGTAAAAACAATAAGTGAAGTTTCTCAGGCCAAAGTGACTCTGGGAGCCAAAGAGGTTTCAAAAAACGAGGCGTCGGGAATGGTCGTAAAGCTGAAAGGCGGGGACAGCCGTGTGGATACGCTCATGCTGGCCTATAAAAAAGGAAAGTATGCTTTCAATGATATTATTTCCGATTGCGAGGCCGGAGTGTTTTCAGCCGATGCAAAAGGCGGCTTTAATTTCATTTCTATGTCTAATGGAACGCTTATTCAAGCGGGGGAGAAAATGCTGGAAACCGCAGGGCCTGCAAATATTTATTTTGAAAAAACCGGGGAAAATTCCTATATTATCCTTAATACCGGAAAAACGGATTCAGAGGCCGTAGTCAAGGGTTTCCTGGCAAAAGCGCCTGTGGTAAAAATTGTTGAGGGACAGAAACAGCTGGAGGAAAAAGCGGTATTTGAAGGTGCTGCCTTAAAAATAAGGCTCAAGGCCGGAAGCGAATACAGGCTCAACTGAGTCCGGGTGAAATATAAAAAGGAAGCTCTATGAATGAATATGAAAAAGTAAGAATGGATTTGCTTGGCTCAAAAGCTGTCCAAAAATACCAGAAAAAAAACGACCTGATAATACTTCCGGTCGGCTGTGTTGAGATGCACGGGCCCAATATTCCTCTGGGTTGTGATACTATTCATGCCTGGGCTTCTTCAATAATACTGGCAAAAGAATGGAAATGCCTGGTTGCCCCGCCGATATACTATGTCTATCCCGGCGCTTCCGGCCCCTGGCCGGGCACTGTTAATATCATGCCTGAAATATCCCAGGAGTACATTAAGGCAGTGGTAAAAGCTCTTCTAAAAAACGGGTTTAAGCGGGTCATATTATACGGTACCCACGGGCCGCTAAGCGCCCTGTTTACGGTGGTGATCCGCTCTATTTTTAATGAAACTGAAGAAGTGGTTGCCGGCCTGATGTCAGATATTATGCAGGAAGAGCTTATGGAAAAAAAACTGGGCTATGGCAGGGGGGAAGATATACTGGTTTTATCTTCGCTTAAAGTAATCGGGCATCACGGGGCCTACGAGCCGGGCACTAAAGTCAATTTGCCGCAGGAATTCCCTTTTAAGGTGATCGGAGAGCTGAAAAAATTCGGAGGCAGCGGGATGGTTCCCTGGATATTTAAGGCTGACTACCAGCACACGGGTTTGCGGAAAGGGCTGAAATTGAGCGACGCGGACCAAGGGATCGCGGTAATGAAACTCACCGCGAAAAAAATGAAGAAGTTCCCGCAGGCTTTTAGGGCCTATCAGAAACAGATGGAAAAATTAATGAAAGAGAAACCCTGGTTGAAAGATAAGATCTGGTCTTTATGACTACAGGCCAAAAAAACCCGGGTGTAAGAGGCTTTGCCAAAATGTAGTTGCCTGATTTATCAGGCGCAATTGACAGGCTCGATAAATCGAGCAACTACAGCATATTGTGTTACCTTAAAATAATTCAAAGTTTTTGGCACAGCCTGTAAGCCCGGAGAGTTCTATGCGCGGCCGGTCAGGCCGAAAAGGGGGAGTCATGAGAAAGTGTACTATGCTGGTTTGCCTGCTCAGTTTTTTGTTTGCTTCTACGGGGATTGTTTTTTGCGAGGAACTCCAGGTAAAGTCTTCGCTTGACGGGGTAATTCAAAGATGCGAGGTTTCTTTTCCCAAAAGTTATAAATCAGATATGGAAACTCCGCTGCTGGTCCAGCTGCATTCCTGGGGAGGTAATTATAAGGAGAAAGCTGATAAAGTAATTGAACCTGCCGGGAAAAGAGGCTGGATCTCAATCTGTGTTGACTACCGCGGGGGCAATACCAATAAAACCGCCTGCGGTTCTGATCTTGCCATACAGGATATTGCGGACGCCGTAAATTATATGTGCGGGCATTATAAAATTGATAAAAAGAAGATCTATCTTTGCGGTGGTTCCGGAGGCGGGCATATGGCTCTTGTTATGGCGGCAAAACGCCCGGAGCTCTGGGCCGCGGTCGTTTCTTTTGTACCTATCTCTGATCTGAAAAAATGGTATGAAGAAATGGATCCTGCCACCGATACAGGAAAAGCCGCTAACCGGACAAAAGGCTTTTCAAACGGTGTACGGCAGAACATAAAATCCGTGTGCGGGGGGGATCCGTCCAAGGGCGGAAATCCGGAAAAAGTATGCGCGGAAAGGTCACCGTTGACGTTCATAGAAGGCGCAAAAGATGTGAATCTTCTCATTATTTCCGGAAAAACAGATAATCTGGTGCCGTATCATCACGGAGAGGATGCCTATAATAAACTTGTTGCCGCAGGGTCCAAAACAGCCAAATTTATCCTGGCGGAGAAGGGGCATTATATAGATATTGAAGAAGGCTGTGAGTTTCTTGAGAAATTTACCAGGTAAAATACGGCTTGCTGTCTAAACAGGCAGGGCGGAACATAACCCCGGACTAAAAAGGAGAGAAAGAAAATGAATATCAGGATCAAGTATCCTACGAAAAGTAATTTTAAGAAATACGGGTTAATCCTTGAAGGCACTAAAAAAACGCATAGTTCAAACAGTAAAACCCAGTATGAAGTTCTGACCGGTTCCAGTTCGGAAGGCTGGCTGCTGGCGTATCTTGTCGTCAGGAACAGATCTTCAAAAAGCATTCAACAGCACCCTACTTCAAAGGAATCCTTTGAGCCGGTAAAGGGAGTTTGTCTTTTGATAGTTGCTCCGTTAAAAGCTCCGCAAGCTCTGGAAATATTTGTCCTGGATAAGCCCATAGTATTGCACGAAGGTGTCTGGCATGATGTAGTTGCCCTTTCGGAAGAAGCCGAAGTTAAGATCGCGGAAAACAGCGGGGTAACTTCAAAAACAATTTATTTTAAGAAACCTCTGACACCTATTTTGACCGAAAAATAACAATAAATGGGGGCGGTGTGAAACATCTTATTTTGTTGCTTTTGGTTCTATTCACGGCAGGAATATACGGGGACCCTAAAGATTTATTTGAAAAGCTGGAGCTCAAACCCGGAAAATATCTTTTTGAGAATAATGAAGATGTGAAAATTGCCTTCGCTTGCCCGGCTGAACTGCTCAAAGAAAAAATAACCTGCAAAATAGTCTTTGGGGCAGACGTCCTCGCTGAATACACGCCGAACCTGGCTGACAGTATCAGCTGGAATACCAGAGACGCGAAAAAAGGGGAATACAAAATAGAGCTGTCCTCGGGCAGCGGCCTGAAAAAAGAGGAGTATTTCTATGTTTATCCCGCGCGTGAAAAAAAGCTAAAAGAGGTTTTGGGCCGCGTAGAAAATATGGAAATAACAAAAGATCTGTTGTCTAAACCGGTCGTACCCAATGCTTATGTCAGGCTGGAGAATTTGGATAAATTCTGGGATGAAGCTGCCAGAACTGAACAGGGGGCCAACCATTTCATGGCCAGGGCCTGCGAAGCCGAAGAAATTGCCGCCGAGCTGGAAAGGGACGGAGATTACTTTTTCAGAAAAACCGGTTCTTTTGTCAGGGCATACCGTTCCGAAGATGACGGGATCTGCCAGCCCTACCATATTGACGTCCCTGCCGATTATGGCGGTGTAGAAAAGTATCCCTTAATTGTATATTTGCACGGCAGCGCGCCGGGAGTTACTAAAGATAAATGGATGGACTGGGCTTTATACTACGGCCATAAAAAACCCGGCCTAAGAACGGGCGTCCTGGAAAAATTTATTCAGGTCTCGCCTTACGGCAGGGGAAACAGTTCTTATGAGGGGCTCGGGGAAAAAGATGTTTTAGAAGTAATAAAAGATGTGTCTAAAAATTATTCCATAGATGAGAACAGGATCTATATTAAAGGCCATTCTATGGGCGCCAAGGGGGCGGTCATGCTCGGGATGCATTATCCCGGGCTGTTTGCCGGCGGCGCGTATATGTCCGGTTACTCCGGCAGCTGGAGGAAAAATAAGACGGAGGAAATAGAAAATCAGCTTTACGAAACACACGCGCCTGTTCTCTGGCTTGAAAACGGGATGCATTTGCCTTCAATGTTCGTGCATGGTAAAGCTGATACCACGATCAATTATAAAGAATCAATTATTATGCATGAAAAAATGCAGGCCCTGGGTTATGACTCTCAAATTAAACTTTATCCCAAGGTCGGGCACATGGGCTTTCCTAAAGAACTCGGAGGTGAAATTGCTGAATTCTTTCTTAAATACAAGAAAGAAAACTGGCCGAAAACACTGGTCTTTACGACCAATACCTTGAATTATAACAGCTCGTTCTGGTTTGAGCTTTGCGGGTTCCAAAAAATAGGCCAATTTGCGAGAGTAAAAGCCGTGGTGGAAGGGAATACAATAGACCTTGAATTATCAAACGTGGAAGATTTTAAGATAACAGTTTCAGAAGCGCTTGTGGACATGAAAAAAGAAATAAAAGTCCGCATAAACGGAACAAGCGTTATTGAGAAGGTGTTACCGGAGTCAAAAGTTATAAGATTTAAGGAACTAAATGACAGTTGGAACCAGGTTTTGGAGGCAGAAGCCCCGGGACTCATAAAAAAGAAAGGCCTGTGCGGCCCTTTTGAAGATGCCTTTAGCAATGGGTTTATTATTGTTTACGGCACCGCCGGGAATGAAAAAACTGTAAATGCGAACAGGACGGCCGCTTTAGAAATGCAAAAAACGGTCAAAGCCAGATATGACGGCGACTATTTTGTGTTTGCTGATGCAGAAATAGGGCGGGAACAGATCGAAAACTATAACCTGATCTTGTTCGGGAATCCTGATTCAAATCTGATAACAGCAAAAATAAATGACCGCTTACCGGTCAAGATGAGCGGGGGTGAACTGTTCTTTGGTGATAAAGTAATAAAAGGCGGTAATGCGTTTGCCAGATATGTCTATCCAAATCCATTAAATCCCGGGAAATATGTAGTTCTGAATTTAAACACTGTCCCCGGAAATATGAAGGCGCCGGAGAGCATAAGATTTCCTGATTACCAAATAACATCCGACGAAACAGTTATCTCGGGGTATTTCGGCAAGAACTGGGAAATAGATACGGAGCTGCAATTTGAGCGGGTAAAATGAGAGTTCTGTTTAGCACGGGTTCCTGTAAAAAAACGTTAATAAATAAGACTTTTTCCATATTGTTTTAGTAAGAGTAACTGGGTTATAATATAACGTAAAAAAATCAATTATTTTCAAAGGGAGAAAAAGATGAACGAAGAAAACAGGTACGGGCATTTTTCAGCGGACAGCAGGGAGTATATCATAACGGACCCGGTCACGCCCAGGGATTGGATGAATTTGATCTGGAACAAATACTATGTTGGCTGGGTTGCCCAGAACCTTTGGGGGAGCGGCCTCTACCAGACGGATAAAGGTGCTTCAACGAATCTCTTCGGAAAGCAGGATGTGCTTGCGCCGGGCCGGCTTATCTATGTGAGAGATAACGATACAGGTAAATTTTTTACGGTTAACTGGGATCCGATCCAGGCGCCTTATCAGAAATATATCTGCAGGCACGGCATGGGTTACAGCATAATAGAAAATAAAACAAACGGACTCTATAACACTTTCAGGGTATTTGCTCCGGTTACGGACGATCCGCTTGAGCTCTGGAGCTATGGCATAAAGAATGAATCGGGCAAAAAAAGGAACCTGTCGATATTTTTTGTGAATCCGCTCACCGTAGATGGAAATACCCCATATTTTGGCTATATCGCTTCCCTGGATGCTTTCTATGAAAAAGCCATAAAAGGAGTCTATGCGCGAAACTATGTATTTGCCATACAAGGCCTGAAATATAAGGGTTTTATGTGCCATGACTTTAAGATAGACGGTTTTGACTGCAGTGAAATGGAGTTTCTTGGTAAATACCGGTCTTATGCAAAACCTGCGGTTGTGGTGGAAGGCAAATGCCGCAATACCAACGCGGTGGCGGAAAACCTTATAGGTGTCCTGCAGAAAAATATTATCTTAAAAGCCGGCGAGGAAAAAAAATTCAACCTGGCTCTGGGTGTTGTCGGCGAGCCCAAAGAAGCCGGCAGGCTTGCAAGAAAATTTCTGTCCAGGAAAGGCTTTATCGATAAACAGTTCAAGCTCCTCCAGAAAAAGAACTGGTCCAGGCTTGGCGGGCTGGAAATAAACACTCCGGATAAAGAACTAAACAGGTTTGTCAATACCTGGCTTAAGCACCAGTTGTATTTTAACGGGCAGTGGGCCAGGATATATTTTAAAGGTTTCAGGGATACACTCCAGGACTCGCTGGGTATCGGTGTTTTTGACCGGGAGTTCCAGAAAGAAAAGGTGCTGGAAGCGTTAAAGTACCAGAGCAATAATGGTTATTGTCCCAGAGCCTTTAAAGTGCCCAACAGCGACCTTGCGGAAGGCGGCAAGTGGTATGCCGACAGCCCGGTCTGGATGAGCTTTACTACTGCGGCTATGCTCAAAGAAACCGGTGATATGAGCCTGCTTAACAAGAAGATCCCCTATAAGAACGGCGGTTCGGGTACGGTCTATGAGCACAATCTGAAAGCAGTAAGGTTCTTATATAAGGACCCGGGGCCGCATGGATTGATAAAGATACATGACGGTGACTGGTGTGACCTTATTAATATGGCAGGCGTAAAAGGCAGGGGCGAAAGTGTTTTCCTTTCCTGTTTGACCTGCTACTCTCTTCTCACCATGGAAGAACTTGCTACCCGTACCGGCAGGAAAAAAGATGCCCTGGAAATGCGCAGGAACTATGAAAAATTGAAAAAGAATATTTTAAAGAACGCATGGGACGGTAAATGGTTCAGATACGGTTATACCGACAGCGGTAAACCTTTTGGCTCAAATAAGAATAAGGAAGGCAAGATCTACCTGAATCCTCAGTCCTGGGCTATCATAGCAAAAGTGGTGGAAGGTGAAGCTGCCAAAAAACTTATGGCTACAACACACAAGATGCTGGATAGCGCCGTCGGCCCCAGGCATAACTGGCCGCAATATACCGAATACGATCCTGAGATAGGCCAGCTGACCTGTTCCAGCCCCGGGTTTTTTACCAACGGCAACAACTACAGCCACGCTTCCGCTTTTAATATGTTCGCGGATATTGCGCTGGGGGACGGGGATTCTGCTTACAGGAATATGAAGAGAGTTTTGCCCCACGATAATAAGCTGGAACCTTACGCGCTTTGCAGTATGTATATCGGCCCGGATGCCATACATAGAAAAGAAGAAACAATAAGAGAGGGGGCCTGGCGGACCGGTACGGCGTCCTGGACCATGGTAAATGTAGTGGAAGGGCTCTTGGGTATTAAGAGTGATTTTGACGGGCTCAGGATACAGCCCGCAATACCTTCAGACTGGAAAGCCTTCAGTGTGAAAAAGCCGTTCAGAGGCAACTTGTACAATATTTGCGTGGTAAAGGTTGCGGACGGAAAGAGCGTTAAAGGCATGACCATGGACGGAACGTACCTGCAGGGGAATTTAATTCCGTTTGTAAAAGACGGTAAAACCCATGAAGTGATAGTAAGGATCTGAGATTTTCCGGGACAGTGCCCGAGATTTTTGTTGGTATAGCGTCATAAAGGAGAGAAAAAAATGAAACATCGTATGGATCTGTTTTTGATTCTGGTGTTACTGTCAGGTTATTTTGGAATGGAAGCACAACAGGTGCCGCCGGGCGCGGCTCCGGCCGCTATTTCAGACAAGTGCGCGGTAACCAATGTGGATTACAAGCTTGACGATGAGAAGTACAAGGCTGTCATTCTTGAAAATTCACTTATTAAAATGGCCATCCTCCCCGAATACGGCGGCAGGATAGTTGAGTACACGCTTAAAGCCACCGGCCACAATCAGTTCGACAGTACGACAGGAAATCCCGGGCTTAAAGATGTGGTCGGAGAAAACGGGGAATCCGGTTATACCCCCGGGGGTTTTGCCCAGCTTCCTTTTAAAGCGGAGGTTTCGGAGAAAGGCAAAGAAATGTCTGTACGCCTTGAAGCCTCTTCGGAGAACGTTAAAGTGGAGAAAATATTCACTCTTACTGCGGGAAGCACAAAATTAAATATTAAAGTTAAATACACCAATATAGGAAAAGAACCCATAGAGAAGCTTCTGGTCAGAGTTCATCCCTGCCTGAGTACCGGGGGTAATCAGGCCGTTGATGATATATTCGTCATTCCTGAGCCGGATAAAATTAAAAGGAAAACCACGGATGAAATTAATAAGCCGGATTGCGGCTGGTGGCTGGCTTTTGATCCCCGGGCCAGGGAAATGCTGTTCATGACTTTTAACCCGGAAGGGATAGATAAACTTTATTTGTACCTGGGCGGAGATGCCTATAATATGGAGTATATGGGTAAACCGCTGAATGCCAAAAAGGGCGACAGTGTTGCGGTTGATATCAACTATTTTATTATTACGGCCGGCAGCCAGGCAGACAAAATGCTTGCTAGCGGTGAAATAACCGCCTTTGATAAAGAAAAACCAAGGATAAAGGCCGAAGTAAAAGCACTTTTTGACAACAAATAGTTCCGGAAAATCATAAAAGCGCTCTTCTCGAAGAGCGCTTTTTATCTAAAACCTGCTTTCGTCGAAACATCAAGCGTAAGTCCGGAGAGTTGAGTATTTTGAACTGGAGTATTTATGTGGAGAAATATTCTAAGTACGGTAAATAATAATATTTCCGGTGAACGTATTCTTAAAGACCTGAAAATTATCAACAGCTATGACCGCTGGTTCAGCTACTCGGGATTTGACAGGTCTGTCAGGTACGCCGCAGCCGGGTTGAAAAGAGCGGCCGGCAATTCCAAAATTACAAGCTTCCCGGCCGATGGCAGGTCCCGTCTGGCTGACTATATTGTACCCAAAGCCTGGGAGGCCCGGTCAGCTTTTTTAAAGATCACAGACCCGGATATCGGCCTTTCTTTAAGTTATGAGAAAGTTCCTAACAGCCTTTTCATGTACAGTTATCCGACAAAAGCCGGCGGAATGACCGCGGAGGTCGTTCTTGTCGGAGGCGGAGCTAAAAAGGAAGATTATAAGAACATAGATGTCAAAGGCAAGATAATTTTCACCTGGCTTAATCCCTTTTATGTCTGGAGGCATGCTTATGAAGCAGGAGCAATAGGGATTCTGAGCAGCTGGAAAAAAGGGCCCGGTACGGGATGGGTTAATTACTGCTTTGTGCCTGACAACACAAAATATAAGATGTTCGGCTTTTCCTTGACGGAGCCGGAAGGCCGTAAGCTTGAAAAGTGCCTGCTGGCGGAAAAAAAGAAGGGTAAAAAAGTTGCCGCGAGGATAGACATTGATACAAGCTTATTCAATGGATACGGAAAGACCGCTGCCTCGGTCGTTAAAGGTAAAACAACTGAAGAGGTGCTTGTTTTTGGCCACCTTTATGAGATAGGAGCCTGGGATAATGCCTCCGGGGCCTCTTCGATCATAGAAATTGCGGGCTGTCTAAATGAACTTATCAAAAGAGGCAGGCTGGAGAAGCCGAAACGGAATATCAGGTTTATGCTGGGTTTTGAATGTTACAGTCTTATGCAGTACCTTTTAAAAAAGCGTGAAAATGTCAGTAAGCTAGCCGCAGGCCTGAATATTGACGGAGTCGGCCTGCCGGTGAATAAAAAAAGTATTTTGAATGTTAATACGACACCGGACTCTAATCCTGCCGCGGCTAACCGTTTGTTGTTTGAAATAGTTGAAAAGCACTTGAAAGAAAAATATAAATATCCGCGAATAAAATTAAACACAGGCCGTGCGAGTGATGACGCGCTTCCAGGAGATCCCTGTTTTGGGGTACAGTTCCCTTATCTGATCCAGTATTCTACACGGAATGACCTTGTCTGGCACAGCACCCTTGACGGAACTGACAGGATTTCTAAGGATTCTCTGAAAACTTCTGCTTCGATCGCCGCGGCTTATATATATTTTCTTGCCAGCGCGGGGAGCAAAGAAGCTGTATATCTGGCTGAGCTTTCTGCGGAAAAAACTGCCGAAGATGCCGGCCTCTTGCTGAATGACTATAAAAAATACCTGTTCAGGAGTAAAAATTCCGGGCGCGGCAAAATAAATTCGCTGCTTGATGAATTCAGGGAACAGTTGAATTACAGGTGCGGCCTCGGGGCAAAAGAAGTAAGTTCAGCGCTCAGGTTTGCGGATAAGAAGGACCTGGCCGCGGAAGCTCTGATCCTGAAACAGGCAAAAACTGTTAAAGCTCTTGCGGAAATAAGATATAATGAAATTGAAGCGTATATTCATGGAATTTCTAAAAAAGCCGTCCCTTTTGGCCGGGTTTATAAAGAGTTGTCCCCTCTGGAATTGCAGGCCTCTTTGCTGGTTCCAAGAAGGACCGTTCCCGGACTCTTGACACTGGAGACACTGCCGGAAAAAATAAAAACCAAAAACCCCTATGGGCCTAAGTACCAGCTCACTGAGATCCCGTATCTCTGGGCCGACGGCAAAAGAACACTGCTGGATATTTATAGAGCGGACAGGATACGTAATAAAGGAATAAACCTTAAAAAGCTGCTGGAGGCCTTTACTTTTCTGGAAAAATACGGCTATATAAAAATAAGGCGCGCAAAGAACTTTGAAATAGAAAAAAGTGGCCTGAACAGGATCATGAAAAAGTGCCGGCTCAAGAAAGGCGATGTGATATTTGTGCACAGTTCTTTAAGCGGGCTCGGGCATATTAAAGGTGGTCCGGCCGCGGTAATTGCTGCTCTAAAGAAAGCTGTCGGCAGGCAAGGGACACTGGTCATGCCTGCTTTTAGCTGGAGTTTCCCTGACAGGAAGGCCCTGCCTTTCGATATAAAAAACTCAAGATCAGCGACCGGGATAATATCGGAAATATTCAGGAGGCAAAAAGGAGTACTCAGGAGCAATAATCCCACTCATTCTGTTTGTGCCTGGGGCAGGCACGCAAAAGAGATAGTAAACGCGGGAGCAGGGCTGCCTCCCTTTGATAAAAAAGGCCCGTTTGGAAAGCTGTTAAAATACAATGCTAAAGTTCTTTTCCTGGGCTGCGGGCTTAACGCCAACTCTTCTCTTCATGCTGTTGAAGACTGGCAGGACCTGCCATACCTGCATCCGGAACTGACCTACTTCTATGAAAAAAACCGTATCAAATATAAAACCTTCGCTAAAATGCCAAGCGGT
Source organism: Candidatus Firestoneibacteriota bacterium (assembly GCA_903891415.1). Taxonomy (GTDB): domain Bacteria; phylum Oederibacteriota; class D2-FULL-39-29; order D2-FULL-39-29; family D2-FULL-39-29; genus CAIYPD01. The sequence goes on along the minus strand of CAITEH010000002.1, from coordinate 12,543 downwards.
TGCAGGGATTTTTATTCGCATACAAGAAAAAAACCGGCAAAAATATATAAATTGCTCTTTAAAGCCGGGATCATTGATACCGTTAAAGCAGGCAAAGGCGTAATTTACTCTTTTGAAATGAGGAAATTTGCTCAGACCTGCGAAACTATCCTGAAAAAAGATCTTTTTATACTTCTTTGCGATAACAGGCATTGTGTTTTTTGCGGTAAATTTAATAAAAAATCAGGTATTACAAAGAATATTAGCGTTTGACTTGTTTTATTTTAATGGTATAATCAGTCGCTATAGTCAATTTTTCGGGAGGGTTACATGTGCAGAAAGGTTTTGACCGCTATTTTTTTTGTCTTTCTTCAGGTTTTAAGCGCCTATTCCGCTATTATTGAAGAAGGATTTGAGAAAGGAACACTTGACCCTGCCTGGAAGGTGGAAGGGCAGGCCTTGATCTCTTCCGCTCTTTTTCATGGTGGCGCGAAAGCACTTGTAGCCGGAGAAAAGTCAACGCTTACTCTTGATTTCAGTAAAACTGACACATTTGGAAAAGTAACGTTCTGGGTTTATGATAACAAATTAAAGGCCGACTGGCAAAAGGACGGTTTTGTCAACGGGCCGTACTGGGGTATCAAGAATGAAAAAGGGGAAGTTTTCATGCTTGGCGTAACCTTCAAGGATCACACTACCGGCGACAAATTGTACAACTGGATGTCAACCACGGAAATTGGGGGAGAAAACTATATCTGGTGGATGGATATCAAGAGAACGGAAGGATGGCATAAATGGGAGCTGGACTATCCGGATGACAAAGTATCCATAAAAGTACTAAAAGATGATAAAGAAACTCCTTCGGACTGGACTTTAAGCAGGTATAAGACCGGCTGGAAGGGCGGTTTCAACGGTATAGTAATTAAAGGCAACAAGCAGTTCCTGGGTGATATAAAAGAACCTTTCTATTTTGATGACATCAAAATAGAAAGCAAGTAGGAGGTGGATATGAGAAAGCTGCTATTAACTTTGCTCGCGACATTAACGATTTCCTGCATGGTAAAAGCCGCTGACGTAAAGATTGGCGATAATAAAGAGCTTATTGTTGACGGAAAACCTTTCTTTTTGCTTTGTACTTATGCGCCCTTAAGGGATTTTGCTTATTTGAAAAAGCTGGGAACTAACTGCGTCCCTGCTTCAAACGAGGGTTTTGCTAAAGGGGTAGACGCTAAAATGTGTTTTTCCGAGGCAAAAAAACTGGGGCTTTATACTACCTGTTCAATTTCTGACTTTGAAAAGGTAGATAAAAATGACCCTACCCTGATAATGTGGGATCAGGTTGACGAGCCGGACTATATAGAGCGGGATAAACCGGGAGCGATAAAGGATCTTATAGAGCTTTACCGGAAATTGCATTCCGTAGATACTAAACCCGTAGATGTATGTTTTGGCAGCATGTTTGCCCGGGGAATAGGAGTGATGAAGAACAATCTTTACGTGGAATACGCTGAGAAGACCGCCGATGTTATAATGACCGATGTTTATCCCGTGGGTAATGTAAATAAACCGGAAGAACTTTTTCTTATGGCCAAAGCAATGAAAAACATGGAGAAAATAACCAGAGGTAAAAAGCCGTTAATGATAGCCGTGGAGGTCTGTAAGATAGACGATAAAGCAGCCAGAGCCCCCAATGCCTGGGAGGTGCGGGCCGAGATCTGGATGGTTATTATTCATGGCGCCAAGGGGATATTTTATTTTCCCTCCAGGTTCGATCATGTGAGATTTTGTCCGGTGGCAATCAACGAAGATATCGAGGCCGAATTGATCAAAACCAACGGGGAAATTGCGGCGCTTACTGATGTTATTTTGTCAAAGGATTCCCCGGCAAAAGTAGAAGTGGTAGAATCAGAAACCGCAAGCGCAGCTTCAATGCTTAAAGAAAAAGGCGGGAAATACTATCTCTTTACAATAAATATGAAAAAAGCTCCCGGTAAATTAAAATTTACCGTTACGGGTGCCGGTGGAGACGAAGCGGAGGTTTACGGGGAAAACAGAAAAGTTAAGGTTATTAATGGAAGCATAGAAGAAGATTTTAAAGGCTACGAACCCCACATATATGTAATGAACAAAAATTAGTTAAACAACAGGTATATTAAATCTTATAGATCTGCTTTTAGAAATATTGAAGATCAGGCATCCGCCGGGCTTTAAGGCAGAAGTAAGATCTTAATGTTTTTAATCAGTGGAATCCCGTAGTATCGTAACCATGAACCATTCAGGTTAATGGCCTGAACCCGAAGTTGTGAGTGGTGCGGGGTCAGTGAAATAGCTCTTACTAAAGGAGTATCCCGTGAAAATTAAGATGTATGTAATGGATAAGCTGAAAGTACACGATACCGTTTGGTCTATGATAGCCGGCGCGGATAATAATGTGTATATTGCGGCCTGCTGTGAATATATAGGCGGGATGGGCGGTTTTTTGGTCAGATACAATACCAGGCGGGATAAACTTGAATACATGCTTGATATTGCGGCTGCGGTGGGAGAGCCTCCTGAGACAGGAAGAGCCGCACAATGCAAAATTCATTATTCCATGATCTCTGATGACGAGGGGATACTTTATGGGGCGACGCATTTATCGGCACCGCCCAAAGGTGAAACTTTCTATTCTCCCTGGCATACCTGGAGTGACGAGAAAAGACGTTTTAGAGGGGCTATGCTTTTCGTTTATGATCCGGCCAAGGAAAAGCTGCTTTTTTCGGACTGTATCTATCCTAAGGAAGGCTGCAGGGCCCTTGCGCTTGATAAAAAAAGGAAAATTCTGTATGGCCTGACTTACCCGAGAAATCATTTTTTCTATTACGATATTAAAGAAAGAAAGACCACTGATATGGGCAGAATAGGTAATGTAAACCCGCAAACCATCTTTATGGACAAAGAAGGCAATGCGTATACCAACGATGATTACGGCAAGCTCATCAGATTTAATATTAAGAAAAAATGTCTGGAAGAACTTGATGTCTATGTCCCGCACGCGGAATATCAGAATGGGCTTCATGCCGTTCTTTATGATGTGGTAAAATCTCCGGATGAAGAGTATATCTATGGCGTTCCCTGGAATGCGGATCCGCATGTTTTTCGCTACAAGCTCGGGGGAACAAAGCAGTCGGATATGGAAGACCTGGGCCCGGCTCTAAAAGCGGAGACCGGGTACCAAACATCCTATATACAATCAACCCATACCGGCGGCCTGGTTTTTGGAAAGGACGGGTGGCTTTATTATTGCGCCAATCAGCTGTCAAAGAAAAAACCGACAGGGAAGTTCGCGCATATTTGCCAGACCAATCTGGTGCGGATGAATACAAAGACTCTGGAAAGAGAAGATATGGGCCAGTTGAAATTCGGGAAATTTATTCCCTGGTATGTGTCCAGAGCCGTAAGAGACATGGAAGGAAATCTGTATTTTGCGGATGTGGGGAACATCCCGGAGAGAATATATAAGCTGACCCCGGATTATCCGGCGGACATTAAAAACAAAAAAGAACCAAAAGAAGCCATGATGCGGTACTGGGGGTAAAATGCCTTTAAATTTAGACGGAAAGAAATGGCCAAAGAGAGCCAACAGGGCCAAGAGCTGGGCAAGTATGGATTGGAGCGCGATGAGAAAGTACAGCCTTGGAATATTTGTGACCGAAGGCCAGCTTTATTCAAAAGAACTTTCTTTTTACGGCATGACGAGGCCGATCCCCGCGGAGGAATGCGCGATCACCTCCCTGTGTAAGGGGAATAATTTCAGGATGGCCGGTGCAACCTCAGGCAAAAAAGCCCACCTTTTCAGTTACTGTCCCAAAGGGCCCGACGGTGTAGTGGTCGATATAGGCCCGATAGGCGAAGAGACTGCCGTGAAAAATTCCCTGGTAGTAACGGATGCAGGGGTCATCATCGGGGGAACCTCCTCCTTTTCAGGGGAAAAATATGACGGCGGAAAGATCTTTGAGCATGTAACCCAGCCTTTTTCAGGTGACTTTATCCAGGAATGGCAGATAATGAAGCAGAAGATAAATATCGTGACTGTTCCGGTGAAGGGGGAAGGGATCGGCGGGCTGCTCCTGGATAAGCAAAGAAACCTGGTTTATGGCATAAGTGACAAGACCGGGACCCTGTTTGCCTATGATATAAAAACAAAAAAAGTTAAAAAACTGGGGCTCGTGAATAAAAAAGTCTTCTCAACCTGCATCACCATCGATCAAAAGGGGCGTATTTTTGGCGCGGGTTACGGCGGCAAGCTTTTCTGTTATGACCCGGAGCAAAAAAATATTCAAACCCTTGAAATATTCATGCCGACTTTTGCGGGAAGAAATCTTTATGATATGTTAAGTGCCGCGGCCTTTGACGGCAAAAATAATCTGCTTTACGGCGGCACCAGGGAAGGAAATCTTTTTGTTTTCAATCCCGCGAATTTTGAAATAAAGTCCCTTGGCTGCCCTACAAACCTTAGAAGAATAAGATGCCTTTCTGTGACCAATGACGGCAGGGTCTTTGGTATGAGCGGGGAAGATGAAGAAATGAACCATATGTTCAGTTACAACCCGAAGACCGGAGAACTTAAAGACCTTGGTATTCCGATCGCTACCATGGAAAAAAGGTGGTATGGCTACAGGATAGACTGCATGGCTGCAGGTTTTGACGGGGCAATATATCTTGGTGAAAGCGACCGGGTAAGCAATTTGTTCATTTACCACCCCGCGATAATTTAGGCTAAGAGCAGGTACCGTTGCTGGTAGCGGGAAGCAGAAAACGGTATTTGACCGATATCAGGACAAAGGAGGGCAAAAGTTTTTTGCGGTAAAAAATTAAAGGAGGAGACGACTATGGTAAAAACTATAAGAAGCTTGGTGTTCGCAGTAATAGCGGTAAGTTTTTCGGCTTCGCTGTTTGCGGAGAAAGTTACTGAGGGTTTTGAAGATAAAACCGTATTGAAAAAATGGGAAATTGAAGGCGATGCTGTTATCTCCGAAGATCAATTTCACGGGGGAAAAACGTCTCTCAAGGTCCCTGCAGGCGCTTCGGCAGTATATAGATTTTCTAAGGAAAATGCGTTTGGTACCGTTTCTTTCTGGATGTATGATTCCTGCGTGAATGTTTCTCAAACTTCAATGAAAACGGTGTGGAACGGCCCGCATTTCGGTTTGATAAATAGTGATGACGACAAAGCTCTTCTCCGCATAATGTGGAGAGCAAAAAATGCGCCGCCTTCGGGTTTTTGTACCACATTTACCGCCGAAAATCAGATGTTTACTTTCGGCTGGGCCTCGATAACGAGAAAAACCGCGGGCTGGGGGAAGTGGAGCTTTACTTTCACCGATGCCAAAACCTTGAGTGCCGCATTCAATGATGACAAGGAAGTAAAGTCTTTCTCGGACAAAATTGAATTCTTTAACAAAGGTGCGAACGGGATAGTTTTTAACGGCGGACAGGATATTAAAGCCAAAAATGAAACATTTTATTATGATGATATAGAAATTGAGCTGGCTGCTCCTCCCGCCGCTCCTGCGAAGGAAAAAGCAAAATAGGCGCTTGTCATGTCAGAATGCCCCGCTTTCAGGGGCATTCTGATATTTTTGCAGGGAGCTGATGACTTTAGACCCTGGCAGATACATTTATATAAACTTCAAAAAGATTAAGAGAGGGCGTTTTTATGAGTTCCAGCCTATATACTGTTGAACTCGCGGCTGCAACGGCGTATATAATAGTCCCGGCTTCATATAAAAAACAGAAAAATTTCAAATGGGTAATGTATCATACCGGCGGCGGCGAATGGGGTTGTGTGATAACCCATAGGTGGAATGAAAAGTCCGGAATAATAGACAGGCTGTTAAAAAATGATTTTATTGTTTGTTCTATTTCTGTCGGCCCTGATCACTGGGGCCGTCCCGAAACCTACAAGCCCTATCAAGCACTCTATGAATATGTCAGAAATAACTTTACGGTAGCCAAAAAAGTATCCTTGCTTGCTCAGAGTATGGGCGGCCTGACGGCTCTGGCCTGGGCGGCAAAAAATTCCGGTAAAGTGAAAGGCCTGTACGGTATCTATCCTTTGTTTGACCTTGAAAGTATCTTGCAAATGGATGAACTGCATAAAAAGAAAGCGGTTAGAGCCTGGGGCCTTAACCCGGGCAATAGTCTATTAAAGTTAAAAAAACACAACCCGGTAAATATGCTGGGTGCTTTAGCAAGGAAAAGAATACCGGTAATGCAGAGGCACGGACTGGCTGATAAAGTGGTTTTTTATGAACAAAACGCGGCAGGGGTTGTAAGAAGGTACAGCGAACTTGGGGGTACTGCAAAGCTTATTACTTTGAAAAAATACGGCCATGAAACCTACCGCGGTTTTTTCAATCCCGGGGAAATAGTTAAGTTCTTTCTTTCCTGTTGATCAGTTTAACGGCTTAAAGATGCCTTACATAAGTTTTTATTGAAAGGAGATCTAAAATGGAAAGTATTAAGCTCGGGGGCCCTCTTTTTAAAAAATATGACGGACCGGATGCCTGGATAAAAATAATTAAACAAAACGGCTATAGCGCGGCTTACTGCCCGGAAATAAAGAACAAAAAGGATCTTAAAGAAATAAGAGCATATTCGGCCGCGGCCGAGAATTCCGGGATAATTATTGCAGAAGTCGGGGCCTGGTGTAATCCTTTAAGCGCTGACAGGAAAAAGAGAAAAGAAGCTCTGGAGTATTGCAAAACTCAGCTTCAACTCGGAGAAAATATCGGAGCCCGCTGCTGCGTTAATATTGCAGGTTCTTTTGGGGAAAAATGGGACGGGCCGTGTCCGGAAGATCTTACAAAAAAGGCTTTTGACGCGATCGTTGAAACAGTCAGGAAAGTTATTGACGCTGTCAGGCCTAAAAAGACATTTTATGCCCTTGAAACCATGCCCTGGATGTATCCGGATTCTCCTGAGAGTTATTTGAAATTAATAAAAAGTATTGGCCGTAAGAATTTTTCCGTTCACCTGGACCCGGTAAATCTCATCAACAGCCCTCAGAAATATTTTAATAACGGCGCGCTGCTAAAGGAATGTTTCAGGAAACTTGGAAAATATATAAAGAGCTGCCATGCTAAAGATATATTGCTTGAAGCTAAACTGACAACGCATCTCGAAGAAGTCATCCCGGGAACCGGGAGGCTTGATTATAATATCTTTATGAAAGAACTAAAAAAATTGAATAGAGACGTTCCTCTAATGCTTGAACATTTGAAGACTGAAAAAGAATACAAGCAGGCGGCAGTGTATATCCGCAAAATTGCCGGGATTTAATATTTCACTGAGGGCTCAATATGCCAGAAGAAAGTATTGAAAAGAAAGCTGCGCTTCCGGCTGCGGTTTTCAGGAATATTCTGCTGGATATCGGCCTGGCAAATATTTACTCCGCTTTAAACAGCGGGGTTTTTCTGACCGGCTACCTGCTCTTCCTTGGCGCAAATAATGTCCAGATCGGACTTATCACTTCCTTACCGTTATTAGCGAATATATCTGCACCTGTATTTTCGTTTTTTATTGACAGATCAAAAGAGAGAAAGAAGTTATGCCTTAAGTCGCTTCTACCTGCCCGGCTGCTCTGGTTTTTTCTGGCCGCCCTGCCGCTGCTGTTATTCTATCAAAAAGTCGCTTATCCTCTGGTTATTTTCACGGTCATATATTTAGTTATAACTGTACTTTATGTTTTTGCTTCTTCTGCCTGGCTTCCCTGGATGGGTGACCTGATACCTGCCGAGACCAGGGGTTATTACTTTGGAAGGCGGATAATAGCCGGAGGCCTTGCGGCGCTTATATTTACGGTAGCAGGCGGGCAATATCTGGATTATTTTAAGTTGAATCCGCACATAGGTTTTTCCAGCATGTTCTTTTTTTCCGCGGTCTTTGGCGTATTTTCTTTTATTTTTATGTCACGTATCCCTGATGCGCAGAATACTTCTACTTCTGTTGAAAGTTTTACCCTGACCTCGATACCTAAAAAAATGCTCAAGATCTCCAAAGACAGCAACTTCATGAAACTGGTATTTTTCAATACTTCTTTAAGCTTTGCAATTACCCTGCTGTCGACCTATCTGAATGTCTATATGTTAAAAGAATTAAAAATGAGTTATACTTTGATCACTTCTTTTGCAATAGTTAATATGGTGATGAATCTTGCCTTGACAGGTTTTTGGGCTAAAATAATCGATAAGTACGGCTGTAAACCGGTAATATTGATCTGCCTGCGTTTTATAGGGATAATTCCTTTTTTCTGGTGTCTTACGGGCTGGTCTTACTGGATCATTTTGCCGCTAAACACTATCGGAGGGATAGCCTGGTCGGGCTTTAACCTGGCTCAATTCAATATCATGTTGAAACTGACTCCCTCAAATGAAAGAGCCTCGTATATGGGTTTTAATACTATGCTGGTGAGCCTGGTTTCTTTTATAGCGCCTTTGATCGGAGGTTTTTTGCTTGATTCAATGAAAGACCTGAAATTCAATGTTTTATTTTTAAGTGTCGGCAGCTTTCAGGTAATGTTCGTCATCTCCGGTTTGCTCAGAAGCCTGCCTATGCGTTATTTGAAGATACTGGTTGAACCCAAAGAAATGAAAGAAGAAGAGGTGGTCCGGGTGATAAGAACTTCCATCGTTCCGGGCTTTATGGAGGGATTGGAAACAATTATGTCCTATATGTTCCTGCCTATTAAGAAAATAGAACACTATGTCGGGCGCTTTATTGAAAGGGACAGGAAACGCAAAAAAAATTAATAAAAAGAATTCTTAAACCGGTATAGGCCTTTGAATACTGCCAAAAAGCCATGTAACAGCACAAGTTCCCGTAATTGATAATAAGATACGGGTATGCTACAATAATCAAATAATTATTCAAAAAGCAGTTTTTATCAGGGTTTTTAAGGGAAAAAAATGCAAAAAAAACAACCGCTATATGCAGGATTTGCAAAAATAAATATCAGTCCTAAAGAACCGCAAGGTATGACCCTTATGGGCATGCCCAGGCTCTATCCGGGCGCAAGAGGAATATTGGATCAGCTTCACGCGAGGGCTGTATATCTTGAGTCAGGTGATAAGAAGCACCTGATGATCTGTGCGGATATTGTTCTGGTTGCGCATGAACCGCCTCTCCACAAAACAGTTACCGTAATTTATCAGCACGAAAAAGTAATAAATGCCCTTTCAAAATGGTCCGGTTTGAATAAGAAAGATATCTGGCTGGTTGCCACTCATTGCCATTCTTCTGCCGGAGAAGAGCTGGATTCTGCGAGTAATTTTTCAAGAAAAGTGTTTGAGAGATATCTCGAAATGTTAAGGGAAAAGTTGATCAAGGTCGGGAAGGAAGCGATTGGTAATAAAGAACGGGTGAAAATAGGTTACGGTCAAGGTGAGGTAGAAAAAGTAGCCGGTAATCGCAGGGTAAAACTTTCAGACGGGTCAGTAATAACGGGCTGGGGAGACGGGCCAACGCCGCCCCCGGGCCTCAGAATAGTAGGCCGGGGGCCGGTGGAAAAAAATATCGGTTTGGTTGTTTTTAGAAACATGAAGAACCGGCCTGTAGGAGCAATAGTAAATTACAATTCACATATACATTTATATCCTATCTTATATTTTACCTCTGAATTGGCCGGGTATGTGGCAAAATTAATTGACAAGAAAATACCCGGGATAGTAACGGTATATACAAACGGCGCGGAAGGTAATACTTCCCTTTGCCCGAATATCCGCGCATTCCCTAACGATATGACAAAATGGAACGCGGTGTACAAGCACGAAGTTACCCGTTTGAGCAGGATAATGGCCGATAAGATCCTGAAAATATCAAAACAAATAAAATATGAAAACAAAGTCAGGATGGAAATAGCAGAAACTGTATTAAAGATCAGGTCCGGACGGAGCAGGGAGGCAATAGAACGGATATCTGTGGTTGCAATAAACGGCCTGGCTCTGGTGGGGGAAGTCGAGGAAATGTTCGTTGAATACGCGCTTGAACTGAATAAAAAGTCTCCGTTCAGGTCAACATTTGTTGTGGGAATGAACGGAGTGAGAAATTTTTACTTTCCGACAGATCACGCCATAGAAGAAGGCGGTTACGAAGCAGGGCTCTTTCTGGAACCTAAAAGTATGGAAAGAACCATAGCCGCATCGGTAAAACTCCTGAAAAAAACATACAAAAGGATTAAACGATGAATGGTTTGCGTATTTTATTGAACGGGACCGTGCATACGGAGCCTCTGGTGCGGGCGGAAGCCGCCAGATTACTCGGAGAATTGGGAGATAAGAGAGCTGTTCCCTATCTGATAGATATGTTAAGGAAGGATAACTGGTACAGTAAAGTTACCGCAGTCTACGCGCTTGAAAAACTTGGGGATGAGAAGGCTGTTCCGGTTCTCCTGGAGATGGCAAAAAGCCCTCTTGTTTTTAATTTTAACGGAAAGCACAATCATGACATGATAAGAATAGCTGCCGTTGCGGCCCTGCTTAAATTGGGAAATAAGACAGCCGCAAAGAGTATTCACGAGTTGTTAACGATAAAAACATCTCAGGGATTTCTTGAACTTGCCGCTTATATACTGGAACTTCCGGATAATGAAGCCGCATACCCGCTGAAAAGTATCATTTCCTTTGAATTTTTAAAAAAGTATGCAAAAATATTTCAGAGCGGTATACATATGCGTATCCTTGATGCCCTGCCATATTTTAAGACAAAAAGTGCTTTGCATATGATAAAAAAGTATTTAAAGCATTTCAGCCGTTATGTAAGGGCTAAAGCCGCAGGTGCGTTGCTAAAATATGAGGACTCATCCGCAAACAGGGGCATTTTGAAAAGAATGTTAATAAATGAAAAGAAGATGTTTACAAAGCTAAAGCTGGCAGTTTTATTAAAGCCTGATAATTCCTCTGAAATAATTAAGAGGGCCCTTAAAAACAGCTGTTATTTTACAAAGTCAACCGCGCTTGATGCCGCTGCTGAGCTTAAATTGCATAAACTTGCGGAGGATATTCTGCCGCTTTTAAAAGATAAGCACTTTTATGTGAGGATTTGCGCCATTGAAGCTCTGGAAAAATTGAACTATAGACAGGCGGGGTCAAAAATAAGAATAATGTTAGAAGATGAAGATCCGCGGGTGCAGCTGCAGGCAGCAAAATATTTTGTGATGTTAAAAAGCTGAAAAGGAGTAAAAATGTTTCCTGACAGATTTAAATTTAGAAAAAATCTCAGATCTAATTGGATATGGTTATTTGATAAAAAAGATGATTTTCCAAATCATTATGTGATGTTCCGCAGGGTATTTACCCTGGAGAAGCTCCCGCAAAAACCGCTGCAGTTTTTTATATATGCTGATACTTACTATCAACTGTATATGAACGGAAAATTCATAGGCAGGGGAAGCACCGCCAATCATAATAAATATCCATTTTTTGATGAATACAAGCTTGGGCCTGAACTTTTTAACAAGGAAAACATCATAGCGATAGTATGCTATCACAGGGGCATAAATATCCATCACTATATTAAAGGCAAGCCCGCTCTGGTATTCGGGCTTCAAAAAGATAATAAAACAATAGTCTGTTCCGATTCAAAATGCAAAGCAAGGCTGGCAGAGGAATGGAGGTCAGGACTATCCGTCCCGAGGATTACCAAACAAATGGGTTTTATCGAGTATTTTGATGCAAGGTCCTACCCTCTGGACTGGAAAGAACTTTATTTCAATGATCATAAGTGGCAGAATGCGGTAGAAATAACGCACACAGAAAAATACTGGAAAAAGGCGCTTAACAGATTAACACCCAAACAGGAACTGGTGAAAAAGTATCCTGTACGCATAGCTAAGTGCGGAGAACTTAAAAAAAGATACAGCCCTACCGAAAATCCTGCTTTTGATATGAAAATGCGGGGTTTGGGGGCAAAAACAGGATTTTATCCAAAAGATGTTTTGAAAGGCCTGAAGAACGGGGCTTTGACCTTAAAGAAGAACAAGAACGGGAATTTTATTATTTTTGAATTTGACCGTTTGGCGTCGGGTTTTTTCAGGCTTAAACTGGAGAGTAAAGCGGGTGTAGTTATAGATATAGGCAACGGAGAACACCTGGCGCACGGACGGGTACATGTTAAACCCACCTACCGGAATTTTGCGGACAGGATAATTACCTCTTATGGTTCCACGGAATATGCCCACTCCTTCAGGATAATGGCCGCAAAATATGTTGAATTACATATTTTGAATTTTGAAGCGGATGTTATCATAAAAGAGCTGTATATTCTTGAAACCCTGTATCCGGTAGAGCATAATAACACCTTTAAATGTTCTGATGAAACTTTGAACAAGATATGGGCTGTTTCAAAATTTACACTGTATTCCTGCATGCATGATCACTATGAGGACTGCCCCTGGCGGGAACAATCACAATACTGGGGAGATTCAAGAATAGAGATCTTGTCCGCTTACTACGCCTTTAGCGAAAGATTAATGACAAGGAAAGCATTTTATCAGCACTCCGAGATAGATAAGAAGACCGGTTTTTT
>CAITEH010000001.1 GCA_903891415.1 Candidatus Firestoneibacteriota bacterium | reverse complement strand
GTTTCCAGTGTTTTTCAGACCAGAGTGGAACATTGTATTCCACTGCCAGCGTATCCGGGGATTCCACAAAATCCATCCAGGTACGATAATCCTGCGGATCGGGCAAAGTCCAGTCTTCAACCGACAGCTCGAGCTTCACCCGGACAGACGAAGCACCCTCCTGTTGAACGGTAACTTCTCCGTTATAAATCCCTGCTTTCGCGTCTTTGGGGACCTTAACCGTTATCCAAACCGGAAGGAATGCCGGATCTTTTCCTGCGGTATTTACCTCCGGCGGCGTCTCCAAAAGAACGTCCGGCCTGGTAGGCCAGCCCCATTTTTGCGGGAACCAGGCAGCGTAGCGGACCTGAACATTTTGAGCAGGAATAGTACCGTCTTTTCCGGCCAGCGCGCCCGCGGAGGCCTTTATTCCCTTGATCATACCGTTTGACTCTACTACGAGCTTACCCGAAAAGCTTCCGTTTCTGGCTCCAGCTAAGAGAATGGGTTTCAGTTCTTTCACCGCCTTAGGCAACAACTCATCAGAAACTACATCACTGGTCCAGATCTTTATTTCAGCCGCTGGCACCGTTGACAAAAACGCGCCATAGAGAAGCACAAAAACCCTTAGCAACATTCCGGCTTTCTTCATTGGAATACTCCTTTGTATTTGATCACGCGGTATTAATGATCGGACCGCACCGGCTGCTTTTCGTATTTCTTTATACTTATTCAACTACTCTGGATTATAGCATTTAAAAATTTTTCGAGTCAAGTCCTTCAGACCGCAGGGCTTAATAAAAGGAGATTATTTAGCAGTTTTTTGAATCTGCTTATTCACTTTACTTTCCGGACAGGAATTTTTAATACACAGCCGCATTCGTCCGCGGATCTTATCAAATCGAGAGAAATGCTATGACGGCCGCCTTCAAAATCCGTATTTAGCCAGATTTTAAGAATATCCAGAGCCTCTGCCACCCCTGTTATCTTCCCGCCCAGGCAGAGGATATTTGAATCATTGTGTTTTCTTGTCATTTTAGCCATAAAGGTGCTCGTGCAAAGCGCCGCGCGGACACCTTTAAACCTGTTGGCAAATATGCTCATACCTATTCCGGTCGAGCAGATTAAAATACCCCGCCGGGCTCTGCCTTCTGAAACATCTCCCGCTATACAGGCCGCATAGTACGGGTAACGGACAATATCCAAAGAGTTTGACCCGATATTTTTTACCGCAATATTATTCGCTTTAAAATATTTCAGGAACTCTTTTTTTAACTCATAACCGCCGTGATCGTTTCCTATAAGAATTGTATCTTTTCCCATCTTTTGCTCCCTGCCCTAGAAAAGTTTTTCAAGGTCGCTGATATTTTTTCTGTTTTGTTTATTTCTTTTTACAATAACGCTCACGAGCTTTTCTGTCAGTTCAATTTGATTTGAATTGCCATTTTGTATTTTTTTGATCCATTCTTTGCTTATTCCATTCTCAGACTTGAACGCTCCGGCAATAGAGCCGCCCATTGTGGCGATTGTATCTGTATCTCTCCCAAAATTCGCGCCGTAAATTATCGTTTTCGCCGGATCACCTTTCGCAAGATAAAACAGGGCCAGCGCGACAGGTACCGTTTCTCTGGAATCGCAGATCACTTGTCTAATCATAGTTGCAGTAAAAGCTTTTCTGAATGTTTTATAGTCTTTCAATTTTCTTGCCAGTTTTAATGTATCGTTGATACAGCCGAGCATCTCCGCTCCGCTTTTTTTATTTAAATACATCATGGCGCTCTCTAATATGGATTCCACAGTTGCGGATACTTTCATTGCTTCTGCCACGGAAGCCGCTAAAGCAGCTGCAGCATCCCTGCAAAACGAAGTATCACCGGAATGAATAAGACCCGCGACTTCAAAAGCTTCCAGCGCCGCCTGTCTTGGATTACAGGCATTTATGAGCCCGACAGGAGATATCGACATAGCCGAGCTTGAACTTTGCATATTTCCAAGACCCGCGTTCACGGGAAGGGAAATCCCCGTTTCTATTTTATGAAACATATTCCTGACCGGAATATAAAACAGTTCAAATTTGTCGCGGCTTTTAAGGAATGATTCGGCTAGTTCATCAATCCCGGCATATCCGTCATTTTCTATTATTGCATTACAAATAATGATCTTTATCGCCGAATCATCCGTGCCTTCACCTTTAAAATCATTGATTACTCCGTATTTTTCCTCAATTTTCTTATAGTCCCAGCATTCGACGGGCGCACCCATAGCGTCGCCTATCAAACCCCCCAGCAAACACCCGTGAACTTTTTTTGAAAGCATTGAACTTTTCATACATTCTCCTATATTTTTAATTGTTTTAAAAACTTCTTTGACTATTTTCCGCCGGAGGAAGAAAACACCATTACAAGCGAACCTGTAACCTGCAGGTTCCGGAGATGGCGTCAAATCAGGACGCCATAGTCATGCTCCATAATGTTCTTAAACTTTTAGGTTTATCTTTTGAGAAGTACACATTCCACCAGTAGCTCAGCTTATTGCGTTGTAAATAGCATAATATATTTTTTTAACTACTTATGATTATACTCCAGGATCATAGGTTTGAGAAAATCCATCGCCTGCTTGGCCGCCATGAACGGTTCGGGCAAAGGCAGGATCTCAACGGTTACCCGCCCGCTGCAGCCGGCGCTCTTTAACACCTTCATGATGTCAAATAAATCAATATGCCCCTGACCCGGCGCTTTTCTGTTTGAATCAGCAAAATGAATATAACCGGTATCTTCGATATACTTTATGAGCTCACCCGCGATCTGCCGGTCTTCAATATTGATATGAAATATATCCGGCATATACTGCTTTAAAAGACGGATAACTGCCTCCGTTTAATATTGCCGATCATTATTGCAAATACTCGGTTACAGCCCCGATAATTGCGGCTTTATGTTTAAGTTTACTTATGACCACCGGCGCGGTTTTCCCTGCGGCTTTTTTCAACTCCCCAAAAAACAATTTATGGGCATTACTTACCGAACCGCCAAGTACGAAAATCTCAGGATCTAAAAGAAGTTGAATAGCGTTGACAACCAGGCCGGCCCAGCGGCCGTATTCATTAAAAGCCCTAATGGCCCTTTTATTGCCTTTAATTGCCAGTTCACAGGCCTCTTTAGCGTTTTTTGTACCGGAATACTTTGCGATAATATTTCCGCTTACAAAATTATCGAGTATCCTGTCTTTTATTTTTAATCTATATATTTCTCCGCATTGC
This sequence comes from Candidatus Firestoneibacteriota bacterium, assembly GCA_903891415.1. GTDB lineage: Bacteria > Oederibacteriota > D2-FULL-39-29 > D2-FULL-39-29 > D2-FULL-39-29 > CAIYPD01. Next base: position 38,342 of record CAITEH010000001.1, on the reverse strand, counting down.
AGGGTTTTTCCCTTTCTTATATTATTGTTAAGAACTATGCCGCAGCCCAGCCCGGTCCCGAGAGTTATTCCGACGCAGTCTCTATACCCTTTCGCGGCTCCTGCCTTGTGCTCACCTTTGATAAAGCAATTGGCATCATTGTCAATTATTACAGGCAGGGAATATTTTCTTTCTAAATATTTCGCAAGATCAATATATTCAAGAAAATGCTGATTGTTTGAAAAAATACTGGTGTTTTTTCCCGGTTTTCCGTCCGGCACGGCGGGTATGCCGACGCCGAGGCCCAGAATTTCTTTATGCATCAGAGAATTTATAGCTTCCTCTATTGTTTTCAGGACTCCGGCATGATCATTATTATCCTTAAAAAAGAAAATATTTTCTTTCAATAACTTTCCCGCTCCGGTTACGATACCGGCGGCCGCTTTGGTGCCCCCTATGTCAATTCCTATATATTTTTTCATTCTTTAACCGTAATTTTTCTCTTTTTAGTTTTTCCGGATATTCTACAAGACAAGGCTTCCAATTTTATAGAATTTCTTTTTAACTGCCTAGACAGTTTTTATTGTCTCATAAAATCTTTTTATATTTTCATTCAAGATCTTAACAACTGTTCTATCAATATTCATTTGAGACTTAATTATTTTTTTATCATCAGCGTTCATCTTTTCGAAATTCAGTTCTCCTCCAAACGGTAATTTAACTACCGCATGTTCCAGAAGTTTGGCCGGATAAGATTCTAACAGCTCTTTTTCCCCATTCCCCATGTTGCAGATAAAAAGCCCCAGGCGCTTCTTGATAAGCTCTTTATGCTGTTTGGTACAGAATTCTTTTATCTCGTCCCGTATTTTTCCGGAATAAATTGAACCGCCGATAATGACCGTGTCGAAATCTGATATTTTTATATCCGAATTATTCCTTAAATTTTCGAGAACGGCATCACCTAATTTTTCCGCAATTAACTTTGCACAGCGTTCAACCGTTCCATACTTTGAGGAAAATACTATTAAGGTTTTCATGCTTACCTCTCCTGCCGGTTATTTTTATATCTTTCTGTCAATGTTTATTGAAGTTCCGGGACCTGCCATATCAATCAATTTATAGCATTATTTACGGTTTAAGAGCAAGTCTATTAGGGATGCTTATTGTAAAAGCCGCAGAGGCGCCGGAGCAAATGCGCGGCTTACCGGTTAACCTCTTTGCGTACTTCCACTTTTAGAAAATCTGCCCTGCCGGAAAAACAACTCCGGAATTTATCATCATACATTATTTATCTGCCGCTGTCAGATAGACCGGGCAAGGCCCTATTTCTACCGGCAGTTTCCACTTGCCTTCGCCCTCGGGTTTCGCGTTAATTTTAGTCGCAGTACCAAGCATATCTACCAGTGTCGCGGCAGGCGCGTTCCAGTCAATCTCAACTTTTTTGGGCCCGGAAACACAGTAAACCATGGTCACAGGAGCAAGCGCAGCTTTTGAGCGGGCATCCGGATTAAAAGTCCAGGCATACCAGTCATCTTTCCCGTCGTTAACAGCTCCCGCCAGTTTTGGAAAGGGCATCAACTTGATCATGTTGCGCACGGCATGGGACGACGGCCGCCAGGACTGCTCCCCCGGAAGAAGAGAACCCCAGGTCTTGTTATGCATGAAGAAGCCAAAATTACAGGTGTCAGTATCAAAGGCATGCATTACGTGGACACGTCCGACCCCCAGGCGCAGGGCCAGGGAATACATACGGCAGATATAGGCAGCCTGAAGCTTCGGATCTGTCCTCGGGCTGTCGTTGGTCTTATAGTAGCCGCCGTCCGCATGGGAAACATCCCAGCCAAGTTCCGTGTACCAAACAGGTATCGCGGAGGAACCGAGGGTGGTACGTATAATGGCGAGGCTCTTGGAAACAGAAAAACTTCCCCACGGCTGTACCGCATCCGTCTCGGGCGGCACGGGGCAGACATAAGGATGAGTTGAAAGGATATCAAAGCTTTTGGATATTAACTTCGGGTCCTTTTTAATTACATTTTTAATAAACCGCAGATCGCCGGCACTCGCTCCGCCTGCCCCAAAACCAACCACGCGTACCTCAGGCCATTTTGTTTTTATTGTCTTTGCAGCGGCAGGCAGGAGTTTTGCATAAAGCGCTTCGCGCTCTTTTTCGACTTCCGCCTGCGGCTGGCGGTCAGGTATCATATATTGAAAATTAGGTTCATTCCAAATCTCAAGCGCCGTGATCGGCCGGACCGGCAAACCGGGATTATCTTTGAAGAAACTTCCTCCCGGGCCATAGCGGTTAAGCAATTTTTCTATACTGCGCACGCAGGCGGCAAGGAACTCCTCGTCACTTTTAAAATTAGTACGGCTTTTTTCTCCAAAGACCAGCATCGCTTCGACATCATCCTCGACCACCATACGCATGGTCGCATCGTCCCACGGCCCGCCGACACGTATCTGTTTCCAGCCGATCTTGCGGATCTCCTCGCGCAAAGTACGGTACTCTTCCGCCCAAATATACAGGCCATAGACCGGCCTGTCAGGAACCGCGGCCGCAATGATATCCGCCAGAGGGGGAAAAGGCTGGGGCGTTAGAGTGAACTTCCCAGGAATATCCTTGGGCTGAACAACAGGCATTGCGCCTTCCGCAAGCATACCTGCAGAAAGCAGAAAAACGAACAGTACCGCAACAGCTTTTACTTTTGACAGCATATTTCCCCCTTTATGAAGAACGATTCCACTGATTACTGTACATCACGATTCCACAGATACATTTTTTATTCCGGCAAAACTATTCAAAGAACCGCAGGATCACCTCGGCAAAAAGCTTGTGGCCGGCCATCCCCGGGTGATTTAAGCCGTTGTGCAATTGGGAAAAAGGCGGGATGCCGCGCGCGGCCTGATTTTGCCACTCGCTGTCACAGTCAGCGGTCCCGATATCCTCTTCTTTGGCAAGGTCGAGTTGTGCCTTTACGTACTCCGGCCAGCGCTCCACAACTTTATTTTTTAGCCAGGCGCTCTGATGCATGGTCACCACCAGGAGTACCTCCGCGTTTGCAGCTTTGGATTTTTTGATCATAGCCCTGAGGTCTTCCTTGAATTTCTCCGGGGGATTATTCGGTTTACCGCCAATCGAGCCGCCTGCGTCGTTACCGCCGAAGGAGATAACTATAAGGTCAGGTTTTTTGGGTAAGACAGTCTTTTTAAGCATCTCCACACCGTAACCTGTAGTCGTACCGCCCTGGAAGGCCGGAAGGGGAGTTATGTTTGATTTGGGAAATAATTTTCTCAGGCCCGTTACCACCCGGCTCGGATAACCGAGATTCTTTTCGGTCCAAAGATTATCCCACCAGGCCGGGGCCTCAGCCCCTACCGTTATACTGTCTCCGATAAAGGCTATCTTAAATTCCCCGCCGGCTTTAAGTTTCTTAACACTTTTTTCCAGAGCCGGCTTGTTGACAGGAGCAACCGGAGGAAGAGGTTTTATCGGAAATATCTCATAAGGCGTTATCGCGTATGTGGTTGCATCCTTAAGCCCGCCAACGCTGTCATAGTAGGGACTGTCAGCGGCCTTCCAGCCCGCTATATAGATACCGGCAAGCCCGGCACAACCTTTATCAGGTTCAGGAAGTTCAGGACAAACTATAAGCGATTTGCCTTTTTTGACCGTAACTACGCCGTCAGGGCCTGCCTGGACAAGATCTAACCTCTGCACGGCGTATTTGCAGGAGACCTTCAGATCGGCTTCCCATTCCTTGCCCAACCCGCCGTTCAGATTGGCTATATGCCCCCAATCGGACTGATATTTGTAATCCTCGTTCATCTTATAGTTCTTACTGCCGTCGGCATTAGTGACCACAATAGATTCCGGAAGTACGGAACGGTAAAGTGACCCAAGGATCAAAGTACCCTCTTCATCGGTTTTGGGATACAAACTTATGAAGTTTATTTTTTTATCCTGGCTATATCCCGGCCAGCCGTCCCAGGGTTCATACCAGGAGGCATAGTTTCGAGTTGCTTTAGTATCAATTTTAAAATCGCGTATCTCAGGAGCATCAAATTTTAGTTGTGCCGCCTTTACTTCTACGGTTTTTCCTCCGGGTAAGGTGACACTGCCTGCCTCAACACTTATCGCCAGGCCTGCAGGATTGACCGGCAGGATACTGATGTCGGCCAAACCGGGTGCGGCCAGCAATAGTAATCCGAAAAAAAATCCAAACAAATTTATCGGATTTAATGTAACTTTTCGCGCATTAGTCATTACTTCCTCCTTGTTCTATTCAACCTTTGAACTATGCTATGCCACAAAATTGCCTGTTCAATTTACATTTTACTAAACGTCTAAGGTTAATATATTTCCAAGCCATAAATCTTTTACATCATACTATAACATTTTACCTTATACTTTACTTTATTATTTCGTACATTGCTTGTCTTGCAAGCGGGGCTATTTCAATTTATAAGCCAGCAGCCTGTTCCCGTGCCTTAAATATAGCTTGTCCTGCGCGATGACCGGTTTGGTCCAGGTACGCGTCTTTACCTCAGGCATTGCTCCCGGGAATTTCGTCACGACCACAAGTTTTTTGGGGTCGGGCTTTACGAGAAAAAGTGTTCCTTTGTTATCCTGACAGACCAGGAGGCCTTCCGCCATTATACAGGTTCCCCAGCCCAGCTCGCCGGTTTGCCACTGTACCGAGCCGTCTTTTTCCGACAGGCACATAAATTTGCCGGAGTTCTGCCCGCTAAATCCGGTATAGCCGTAAATATACCCGTTAAGAATGAACGGGTCCGTGTGATGCGCTCCGAATTTTTTCGTTTTCCACAAAACGGAAGGTTCAGAGGACGAAAAGTCGAGAAGGCCGCTTTCCGTGTTAAAATTAGTGATAAAAAGTTTACCGTTGTCAAAAACGGGCGTAGTAATGTTCAATTCGTTGTTCTTCCCCCAGGGGACATTCCAGAGTTTTTTACCGCTGGCGGGGTCAAAACCGGAGACACTGTCCCGGTGAAAGACCGCCAGTTCCGTTTTACCTTTTACCTCAATAAGAACGGGCGTGGCATAACTTCCAAAACCTTCTTCGCTCCTCCAGATCAGCTTGCCGCTTTTCCGGTCCAGGGCAAAAAGGAGCGAGGCCCCGCCAACCTGAATAATTATCGTGTCCTTATATAATACCGGAGAACTCGCGACCCCCCAGGTATGAGGTTTGGCCCCTTCTTTCGTTGAATCAAATTTCCAGACCAGAGCACCGTCATAAAGCGCGTGGCAATGCATGACACCCGTGCGGGAGAGCGTATAGACCAACCCGTCATGGATAAGCGGAGTGGCCCGCTGTCCCCGGCCATAATTAACCTCCGCCGGCATGGGGTATTTTTTAAGCCAGAGGAGAGCGCCTGTTTCCGGGTCAAGGCAGAAAATAATATCATTCTCTTCATCCCTGCCGGGGACTATAAGACGGTTACCGCTGATAACAGGACAGGACCAGGTGACCGCTTTAGGGCCCTGGCACAGGTAATCAATTTCCCACGCCTTCTCCAGTCCTTTGGCCCAGTCAGTTTTCATCCCTTTTATTTCCGCGGTATTCTTATTGTCAGCGCCGCGCCAGGCTTCCCAGCCGTAGCCGTACGTTTTTAATTTTGTCAACGGGGCGCTTGGCGCCGGTATGCCGCCCGCTTTTTCCGCAATATAACCCGCGGTTACGGTAAAGTAATTTTTCAGGTACGCCAGCCCGAAGAAGATAACAGCAAGCACAGCTGCCACCCAGAGAATGACCTTTTGATATTTTTTCACCTTTCCCCCTTTCCGCTCTTAAATAAAAACCCGCTTCTAAACTCGTGGGTTTAATTATTTATTGCCTATTTTATTTATTAAGTTCGTCAAAATACTTTTAATAACGTTCCCGTGCCGCCTGCTACCGTTTCCCAAGGCAAAAAAGTGTGGTTTTTCCACGGATATAGAGCCGGGTGCCGGACGGTGCGGGACTCGCAACGAAGTCATCCTTGAGCTCTCCATGTCCAAGTTCTTTATATTCCCCGCCGGTTGCCAGGAGGTAAACTGCCCCTTTTTCGCTGAGGAGAAAAAGTATTTTTCCAATTATGACCGGTGATGCGCTGAATTTTCCTTCAAATTCATGCGCCCAGATCTTTTTCCCGGTCCGGGCTTCAAGACAATTTAGTTCACCGCCGGAGGCAAGCAGGTAGATATATTGCCCGTCACTTACGGGGCTGGTCGTGTCCGGCACCCCTTCGTCGAATTGCCAGGCTATTTTTTTGCTCCCGGGGTCAAGGGCAAGTACGGAGGAGGAAACGGCGATAACTTTATTGCCGGCAACTATTGGAGTTGAGACAACGTTGTCTTCAAGGGCTTTAATGCTCCAGAGTTCCTTACCGCTTACGGGATCATACCCGGTAACAAACGGATTACCGCAGGTTACGAGTTGCAGCTGCCCGTTATACCCGGTGATAACAGGTGAGGCCCAGCCGTCATGGACGGCACGAGGCGTACTCCACAGTTCCTTTCCGGTAAGAGTGTCAAGTGCCAGCATTTTGGATCGAGCGCCCAGGTCAAGCTGGACAATAAGGCGATTTTGATAAAGCGTCAAGGACGCGGCAAAGCCAAAAGAATTTTCCAGGGGCCAGATATTTTTGGCCCAGACCTGTTTTCCTTCAAGGTCAAAAGCCGCCAGCTCCCCGGTGGGAAAAACAGCGTAAACACAGCGGCCGTCAGTGGCCGGGGTTGAAGCCGCAAGCGTGGTGTCTTCATGCAGGCCTGTAAGTGCAGGCCGGTCGTATCCCGGCAGGGTAACCTCGGAAGACCAGCGCAAATCCCCGGTCTCGCCATTGTAACAGAAAACACTGCTTTTTTCAGAGGTTGCACCGGTGATAAATACGTTATTTTCCCAGACAACGGGTGAACTTGCGCCATCTGCGGGTGTAGGGCTTTTCCAGAGGAGGCCTGTTTCGGTTTCAAAGCACGACACGGGAATAAAGGCAGCCGGCGCAACTCCTGAGCCGTTTGAACCTCGAAAGCACGGCCAGTTATTTTCAAGCTGTTTTGGGTACGGAAATTGAGGCCCGGCGGCAGCGTTAGAATTCACCCCGCTTTCCGCCGCCTGAACTGAACTTTGCAAACCTGAGAAGATGAAAAACAGCGCGGTAAAAATAAAATAAATAATAGAGCCGTGCAGAAGCTCCTGCCGCTTGCGGCAATTAAAATTTTTCAAGTTTTGCTCCCGGTTTTTTTTAAGTACCAAAAATCTACAATAAACCTTTACGGAATAAGTACCAGGCGGAAGCCGAGGTAATCGCCCCCAACATGGTTTTCGGCTATATTAATATAAAGCGGGTCCTGGGCCGCCGAGCGGCATTCGCTTCCGCCGGCGTTATAGCCGCCCCCCCGCACGTTCAGCCTTACGGGTATTCCTTTTGCGTAGGAATTCGTACCTCTTACCTCTATAACCAAAGGCTCATTAAACGCGCCGGGATCCGTAATTCCATCTTTATAGAGGTCAACTCCCTTCTCGGCAAAATCCATGCATAATTCCGCAACATTGCCATGCATGTCATAAAGGCCCCAGGTATTGGGTTTGAACTGTTTGACCTCAGTTGTCTTGTTGAGCAGTTTGCCTTTAACACCATTGCCATAGGGATAATAACCGTCAATATTGGCCATAGTTGAATCGAGATCTTTGCCGCAATTAAAAGGTGTTGAGGTTCCTGCCCGGCAGGCATATTCCCATTCTGCTTCGGTGGGTACCCGAAATTTTTTTCCGGAAGTTTTACTCAGCCATTGGAAGAATTTTACGATCTTCCCCTCAGGCATCATGAAATTTTCTACCGGCAGTTTGGCTCCCGTAAAACGGCTTTTCCATTTTTTATCAGCTGCCGCGTACTGTTCCTGGGTGACTTCGTTTTCCAGCATGTAAAAAGGTTTACGGAGGATGACTTTGTGCAGTTTCTCACCGGGGCCGCGCCCTTTTTCGCTTTCCGGGCTGCCCATCATGAAGGAACCCGCGGGAATATAGCAGAAGGTGAATTCAACTCCGCCGGCTTTGAGAGTCAGTTTGCTCCCGGGTTTTAACTCTTCCCCGGCTTGTACCGCCAGCGGAAAATTCAGGGCAATAACGGTAATGGCGATCACAAAGTATTGTTTAATAAAGTTTTGCATGAGCTGCTCCTTTTTGAGGCCGTTAATGAATTTCACTTCACGCTCATATCGTAGCAAGCGCCCTCTTTATTGCTTCGAATATACAGCCGGCCATTACAGAAGGCAGGGGTGCTGTAGCAAATTCCTGTCAGGGCTTTGTCAAACCGCGCGAGCTCCTTATATTCAGGTTTTGGCTCCAGGAGAATGAGCTCCCCGCGATCGGAGAGAAATACCAGTGTGCTGCCAACAAGAATACCGCTGCCCTCTCCGATCTTACCTTTAGACCAGATAACTTTTCCGCTGGAAAACTCAATACATTTCAGGTTTCCTGTCGATAAAGAGAGCCCGCCAAATAAATAGCCGTTCTTGAACACCGCTGTAGCTATAAGTGCCGAATCTTTCATTCCGTTGAACCAGAGCCTCTTTGAGTGAAAACCCTCGCCCTCCTTTATAACCTGATAGACGCCGGTGCCGTCGGTACCGACACCGCAATAGACCTTGTCTTCAAACACAACCGGCTGCATACAATTGTGGCCGTGATAGGTGACGGCAGAACGCCAGAGTCTCTTGCCGTCTTTGACGGAGATACCCATCAGATCATTTTTCATATAGAAGACCGCCTGCCGCTCACCAAGTATAGTAGCGACCTTGGGTGTTGAATACAGATGTTCAGCATCTTCGTTTTTCCAGACCACCTGGCCGGTGTCTTTATTGAAGGCCAAAATAGATTGTCCCGGCCCGCCGCCGGCGACGATCAACAGGTTTCCGTCTATCACCGGGCTTTCAGCATTGCCGCATTGCGGCACATAACCCTCGTGGTCTTTTACCATATCCACAACCCAAAGTTCCTTGCCGGTCTGCGCGTCAAAACAGCAAATTTTCAGATCAAAGGAATACACATATACTTTGCCTTCGTTGACCGTGGGAGTGGAACGCGGGCCGCCGCCGAGATATTCTCCCTGCCTTTGAGCACCTTTCCATGTTATCAGCGGACACGAGATAGCAGACGCCCAGAGTTCTTTGCCGGTTGCGGCCTCCAAAGCAATGCACCATTCCCATGATTCGCCTTTGTTATCGCGGTTGATCAGGGTAAACACCTTGTCACCAGCCACAGCAAAGGAACTGAAGCCCTGTGTGAGGGGAACTTTCCAGACGAGTTTAGGGCCTTCTGCCGGCCAAACAGGATCCAATTTTTCTGTCGAGATGCCGTCCTGGTTCGGCCCGCGATATTGCGGCCAATCCCCTGCCTCGCCCGCCCGGCTCCCGAGCAATATTAAGGTAAATATAACCAGCATCACCGGCTTCTTCATAGAACTCTCCCTGTTTCTTTATTAAATCAGAAAGCGCTTTACTTCTTGCTCTCGCTATCAGCAGACCAGAAGACTCCCCGCCTTAATAGTTCCCGGAAATTCGCATCCTCCCAGCTTTTATTATCATGCCCGAGGACGCAGCAGAAGAGTCTCGAATTTTTATGCTTTCTTACCCAGGCGCCTGCTTTAATACTTTGCGGGTGCTCGAGCTCTATAAGCACTTTGTTTCCGCTCCCCGGTTCGGTAATTTCGTAGGTTTCATCTGTTAGCGTCCAATCCTTAAGCCCCCTGGTAATGGGATGTTTCGTGTCAACGATCCTGACATTAATTTTCTGGTCCGCGTGATAACCCGAAGCTTTCCTGTCCGGCATACCCAGTAATTCTGAGAAATACGGCCATTTTTCATAGGCCCAGAGGGTATGATGCAGTATTACTATGCCTTGTTTTTTTGACCCCAAATGTTCCAGAGCCGATTTTGGCTTTCCCCAGTACCAGGGCATTTCATCCTTTATTTCCTCAACAACCATCATATAAAAAACGATACAATCATAAGAATCCCGCACAGTATCGTTGGAGGAACAAAAATCCTCCATATGCTGAATATAGGGCTCAATACCTGAAATTGAGTTCCAGAGTTTATGAAAGTTAATTACATCATGGATATGGTGGCCTGTTATAACGGCGACTTTAAGCTTCATGCTCTCTCCTAAAAAAATAAGTTCTAAATAACTGCCGGGCGCTAAACACCGGACCAGTCAAAAACCGTAGTCAAACGCTCCGCCCTGCCTTTAAGATAATTGTCGTAAATCTTGCTTGCGTCCGCCGGTCTTGCTATATCATAGATACCCTCAAGGAAAATACTTCCTTCTTTCAGCCAGTTCAGCGCTCCCTTAAAATTTTCCATCATACTGCTTCCTTTAAATTGAGCCGGCTGTATGGGAACTTCCCATTCCCATCCGCTGCGGAGTACCGCGTATTTATGAAATATTGCATAGAAAGCATCATAGGCGCAAATATCTGTTTTTCTGGCCCAGGGAACACCAAGCAGGACCACTTCTCCTCTTTTCGCCACTATGTTCAAGGCCTCCACCACCGCTTTCTCATGGCCGGAGCATTCGACAACCAGCTGAACCTTTTCATTCAACCGGGCGTCTTTCGGGTCTATAAAAGGCAGTACATTTTTTATACCGCAGCTCTCCGCGATTTTCCTTCTTGCGTCGCTGGGATCAACCGCATAAACGTCGTACCCGCATCTCAAAAATACCTGCGCGGCCAGGTTGCCGACAATTCCGAGGCCGGTTATCATAACTTTATTCGGCGGCCGGGCCGTGGTCGTAGCAAGGGTACACATGCTTATTCCAAGAAGCCGGGCAAAAGGAGAAAGTACGGCCTCAAGCTCTTCCTCCGGTACTTTTACACAATCAACGGCTTTTACGCGATGATAGGACTGATGATTGCTCATGCAAAACGCCAGATTCCCGGGTTTAAAATCCTTTACCTTCGCTCCACACTTCTCCACCCTGAAGACCATAGCGTAGCCAATACTTATTGGGAGTTTAAAGCTGCTAAAAAGCCCCTGTTGCAAAACTCCGGCGGTCTCCGTCCCCGGACTGACTGCGGAATAAACAGCTCTACCTTCTATTTCATCGTCCGCAATTTTCGCGGCAGGCAGCTTAGCTTCGATAAGTTCAACTTTTCCCTTTGCCGTCACACATATTTTTTTTATTTTCACAAACCCGTTCCTCCTACCTGTATTTTCTTTCCAGCCTCGAAATATTGTATCAATTTTCTGTCGAAATTAGAATAATAGTTTGTTCTACAATTACCCTTTACTTCTCATGCGGCAAAACCGGAAGCATTCAGGCACCGGTCTTAACTCTTTAGAAAGGCGGCCTTCTACCGCCGGCGCTTTTTCCGGTGCCAGGCAGAGTTACGCCCGCTCTAGAAAATATTGCAGCATTCGTAAAGGCTTTTATCAGGTTTAATTATCAAGCATTTTCAGAAAACCCCCGTGTCATAATCTGTGCTGCAAACGGCTACCTTGAGGAGGATAAGTATAAATAAACAGGGTCCTTGGAGAGGGTTTGGAGAATAGCTTTTTTTAAGACCTCTTTATTCTTGAGTTTAAAGTACTTATCAAAAGTTTCCCAGGCCGCCTTGTCACTGCCCAGGTAGAGCAGGGTAATAACATGCATTATTACCGGGGAATAGGCGGCATCTTTTTCGTTGTCCACCGGAGTTAAGGGTGTTTTTTTAAGTTCGCCGAGAAGGTATTCTTTAAATTGCCTGTTCGCGGGTAGATATTGCTTTAGAGCTCTGTCGTATTTAAAGACAACCAGAGGGAACGCTGAATCCACGTGGGGGCGGTCAAACCCGTAATCATAAATGAGCGAGGTTTGTATAAGTTCCTGAGCGCCGTCCTTATCAAGATCGGCAATAGCGATACCATAACCGGTAGCCCATTTTTCAACCGCAAATATTTCTTTAAACTCCGGGAACAGAGTATAGATCTTGTAATCCCAGCAGCAGTGCGCCCCGCCGGAAAAAGTCATCAACACAAGCTCCGGCTCAATGTTTTTAGCGGTTAAACCCCCGGCTGCTGAAGGAGTTCCTGTAAGCTTTAAAAGGCCTGTCTTTAGAAAATCAGTATGCTCTATTTTACCTTCCCCGAACATTGCCCCGGTTTCCTGTCCGGCAATTTCCGCGGGAAAATTTACAAGTTTTTTTCCGGCTTTACTGACTGCGTAACTGCAGGTTACAAATCTATTAGTTTTGCAGACCCGCTCTATTTTGTAATCCCCGTACTCCAGTTTTTCCGGAGAGGCCATCAGGGTTTCAATATTTTCCGTTCTTATTTCTTCTCCCGCCGCAACCAAAGAAAGGCAAAACCCGAGACAAAAAAACAGTGTTATTTTTTTCATTTCCCTTTCCTTTATAATTAATATATTTCCTTAATCTGCAAAAGAGACGGGAACACTGTTTAGGACAGGCCGGCTTAGAAAATACCTTCGCGCTGTTCGTAGTGGGTCGGTTTGTGATAAACAGCCCCGCCCTTCTGCAGCCAGCGGGCATTCCAGCGGATCATAGTATCCAGATCAACACGCGGCTTCCCGAAAAGCCTCATGGCTTCAGAAGTATCGTTATGCCAGGCCATGGGCTGTTCTACTCCGCTGAATACCGCTTTTTTCCCGAAGATCCTGGCAAATTCATTGGCCACATAACGAATAGCCGCCGGTTTTTCCGCTCCGATATTAATGGCCCGGGCCGGTACGGTACCCTGCAGAAGGCAGCGCAGGATATGGTTAGTGGAATCTCCCTGCCATATTACATTCGCGATCCCGGTGCGGATATCTATCGCCTCTCCTTTCAGGACTTTGAGAGCGACATCCTGCAGTACTCCGTAATGCAGATCAATTGCATAATTTAGGCGTGCCAGCCTGCCCGGATTTTTATTAATAGAAGAAAAATACTGAAAAACCCTTTCGCGCCCCACGCACGAATTCGCGTACTCGCCCAGCGGGGTCGGCGGATGCGTGTCCGGCGCGCTGCCGCTTCCGTCCACGGAAACAAACGGATAAACACAAAGCGTGGAGAATGCGACAAACCGTATATTCCGGAACCGTTCACCGATAAGCGCGGGCGTTACCACATTCATAGCCCAGGTAAAGGGTTCCTGCCCGGCGGTGCCGAATTTTTTTCCGGCCATAAATATTATATTTTTTACTTCAGGCAGTTTCGCAACGCTTTCCCGGTCGAGCAGATCGCAGCGGATAGTTTCCACTCCGGCGGACTCCAGGGCTTCTTTTACACCCGGCTCCGAAAACCTTGCCACGCCAATGACCTTTTTGCCCGGCGACGCCCGTTTGGCCATTTTTGCCAGGGTCGGCCCCACTTTTCCCCCCACACCTAGGATCATAATATCCCCGTCCAGGCGGGCAAAATCATCCACTAAACCCTGCGAGGGCATTGATAACAGATCATCAAGAGTTTCAACATCCTCAATATATTCCGGCAATTTTACTTTATCCAGTACGGTTATTTTTTCCAAAATTCCTCCCCTCCCCGGCCTAAGCTTTCAGCCATTCATGCAGATTTTTTGCCACAAAAGCATCATCCTGTAAATGCGGGTAGGCCTTTGTCACCCTGTCTATCTCTTCCAGCTGTCCCGGTGACAATACTTCGTCATATTTAAGCGTGTAATTATTTTCCATTATTCCCTGCCGGCGTAATATTTCGTTAACCCCGGGGATACTGCCGGCATAATCATGTATCGGGTCGAAAAGCGCGGCATTGGCGTCGGTTAACTGGGCCGCAAGTGTCAAAAGTTCCGGTGAAATACTTTGGTTTTCATCCACAAGCCGGTGTATCTCGTTCAGCAGTTCAACGGCCTTACTGGTCCAGCAGGCCCAAAAACCCAGAATTCCGCCTTTGATACGCACAGTTTTTTCTTTTCCGTTCACAACAAACCGGAAAGGAGTTATAAGGTCATGCACAATGCTTTCATCGTTGCCGGTATACAGTGTAATTACGTCCTCTTTTCCGGCATCAACCACGGCCCGGCAAACATCGAGAGTAAAATACCGGTTGAAAGGCGCTATTTTAATTCCATATACATTGTCTATTTCCGCTATTTCCCGCCAGAACCTGTAAGGCAGAACAACACCTCCCACCCCGGTAAGCAGATAGAAACCAAAGAGCGGAATGATACGCGCCAGCTCTTTAATATGATGGACCATATCCTGCAGCATGGCCCCTTTAAAACAGCCCATGGACACAATTCCAAAATCATAGCCGAGGTTAACCGCAATTTCTGCCTGTTTCCTCGCGTTTTCGGTTGTACCGTTAAATCCGGCGATCTTTACTATAGTTTTCTTCCGTTTCCCTGCAAAATCATCCAAAGCGCGCGCGCAGGAGGACAGAACCGGTTCATACATATTTATGCCGGGATTACTGATCTCAAACTGGGTAAAATGCATGCCGACAGCGACCCCGCCCACCCCTGAATCAACATAATAACGCATCAGGGCTTCCTGCCGGAGCTGATCAAACTTCCGGCCAGCGGTAACCGCCAGAGGCGACGCGGGTATCACAACGCCTTTTCTGACAAGGTCCAGCTTTTCTTTTGAAATTCCTTTCATTTAACTTCTCCTTCAACCGGTAATATTCAGTATAAAAAAACATTTTCTGTTCTTTTTTTCCGGGTCGTAATATATTACAACAACCCCCTTAGTTTTTCAATACGATTAATCAGCGCCCTATTAATTTATCTTATTGGGCAGGCCGCTTTTCATTTACCGATAGTGCCGGCGCCGGCGCAAAACAGTTCATTTTCCTATGCAAAAAAGATTTTTTGCGGTTCTTACAAACATCCGGGTCCCGGAAAAAACCGGCGAGGAACGGAAGGGTTCAAGCACATTGCGCGCCGTCTCCTTGTATTCCCTGCCGGGTTCGAGCACTACGGTATTGCCATTTTCACTGCTTAAAAATATGTATTTCCCCGCGAGCGCCGGGCTGGAATAGGCCGTGCCCTTAAGGTGCTCAAGTTTCTTCTCATAAACCGCCAGGCCTGTAGTTCCGTCGAGAACCGTCAGGAAGTTATTTTCCGCAAGAGCATAGATCAACCCGTCGTGTATCAGGGGTGTGGCATAATAGCGGCCGGTGTGGATCTTCGCGCCTGTCCAGAATTCTTTGGGCTTAACCGCAGGCTCCCGGGTCAGTTTGAAAGCTCTGGGGGTTTCCTGAATATAATATAGTATATCCTCCTGAAGTACCGCGCTGTTAAAACCGAGATTGGCAACGCCCCTGAAAACTTCTACGCCGTCACTTACGCGAATAGCGCTCCCTTTACAGGTAAAGACCAGAGCTTGTTCACCCGCAAAAGTTAATACCGGCGAGCCCCAGCCCCAGGGCGTCTTTAGTTTCCATTGTTCCTTTCCGGTGGCGGCCTCTAGCCCGTACATTTTGTCAAACTGTATAAGCAGCATATTTCCCGCGAGGACCGGAGAAATGCATGAACCCCATTCATGGGGAGGTTTTTCAATAAAACGCCCCCAGATCCTATTGCCTTCCCTGTCATAACAAACAACGACTCCGCTGCCAAAGACGGCCCACACAAGTTTTCCGTCTGTGACCGGAGTGGCTGAAGTATACCCGTTTGACCTTTCTGTCCGCGGCGGACCAAACGCCAGCTGATTGATGCTCCGCACCAGCTCTTCGGTCTGTTTTTTTGTTTCCTCGAGCTGTTTTTTCAGGTCTTTATCCTCAGGGCTCTTCTTTAACTGGCCCGAGATCTTCCAAATCTCACTGTTTTTGGAGTCAAGCTCCTTTTTTAGGTCAGCGGACTTTTTACCTTCCTCCAATGCCTTTTCTCTTTCCCCCGGGTCGGTCAATAGATCGGCGTAGTCATTGCTCTTTTGCCATAAAATTTTTCCATCACTTTGCTTCACGCATACCAGTGTTGAGGGTTCAGAACAAACAAAAAGGCGGTCGCCGCTCAATACCGGGCTGGCATTCGAGCCGCCGGGCAGTGGGGTCTTCCAAACTACATTCGTGCCGGTTCCCCATTCAGTCACCGGTGAAGCGTCAGGGTATCTTCCCTGCCCGTTGCACCGGAAGCCAAAAGGTTCCTCCGCGTAAAGTGTCAGACCGCTGAGGAGTACAAAAAATCCTGCCCTAAATAAAGCAGCTAAGCGGTTTGAAGGTTTGTTTTTCATGGCTTTACCCCCGGGATATTGTCTTTTCATTTTTTTCTGTTATGTCAGATCAAATACTACCCGTTTTATAGCATTATTAGGGTTTGGGCGCAAGGCAATTAGGCAGGACTATCCGGGAGGTTTGCGGCAGGACCGCGGCTCCTTCTTACATATTATCAAATATTGAAAGATCCCAGCTGTTCCGCCAGTTTACACGCATGGTATTGTTTTTACTATCCAGCTCAATGGGCAGCCAGAGATGCCTGCATTTTCTAAAATCAGGGATCTCCAGGGTAGAAACGGTATGAAATTGGTCGGCCATGAAGATAAAAGCACCGGGCCTGTCTGCAAGCGGAAGCACAAAAGTCACCTGAGAATCGAATGTAGTCTCTTCTTTTGGCCCCCCGGCAAAACTTCCTTTAGGTTCCCAGGGGCCCCATAGGGAAGAAGCTGTAAAATATACATTTGAGTTTGGCCCCCAGCCGGTAAGCCCGGAAGTTACCAGGTAGTAAGTCCCGTTGTATTTAAAAACGGCCGGAGCTTCGCCTTCAGGCCCGCAAAATGTGTGGTTACGGGCACTGGCTGTTAAATATTTGAAACCGGCCGGCTTTTCCCCTTCCACGCCTTTCATATTATCGCATTTAACAGCGAACCTGTAATCCGGGCTTAGTTCGTATATCCGGATATCACCGAGCGCGGTCAAAAGATACGCTTTTTCATCGCTGTCTTTGTAAAGAGTAATATCAAAAGCCCTGATACGCTCCGGGGCATCTTGCTTTGCTTTTTCCCAGAGGCTGGCCCAGGGCCCTTTTTGATTTGGCATGCCTTTCCACTGCAATTTTCCTTGAAATTCAAAAGGGCCGGCAGGCGAATCAGAAACAGCTACAATAACATCGTTGAAAGTATCAACATCCGGGCTTATTAAGCCCGCCATCATAATATATTTACCTGTCGCCTTATTTTTTATTACTTTAGGACGGACAACCCCGTTAAGCGGCTGAAAGGGGGAAGCAGGATCGTATTCAACCTCTGCAAGGGAACTCCCCTCGTATTTCCAATTATAGAGATCTTTTGAAGAATAAACGGCAACACCGCGGTTTAAATACCAGCTGAATCTTTGGCCCGGTAAGGTGGACGGGGGAATAGTCGGCCCGTCAAAGTTTGTCCCGTACCAGTAATAAGTTCCGGCTTCAAATAAAACTCCCCCCACATGGGCTCTGATAGGTTTGCCGTTCGTATCATTCCAGCTCTGTCCGGGTTTAAACACAGTTCAGCTCCTTTAAGTTCCCCGGGTACTCTCTTAAGGATACCTGAGGAGGCCCTCTGCAGGTGCTTTAATATTTCAAGGTTAGCGGCGACCAGTTTATTTGTCTTACGGTCAGATTTCTAATTTTAATATGGCTGGCATAAGCTTCAAAACCTATTTTTGCGTTTTTTTTGGAGTCTATAGGCTCCGGATCGGTAACCTCAAGAAGAAGCTTATCATCCGCAAGAATAAAACAATGCCCGTCTATGCTCCCGCCCTTGATATTATAGATACGCCCGGCTTCAAAAGGAAAGAGCGGAGTCCCTACGTTAAGCTTGTAGTCCGGTGACTTTTCAATACCTATTTTCCCTTCCCACCAGCCCTGCAGTCCCGCAACATAAGCGATACCGCGTTCGTTCTTCTTTTCATCCCAGGACCCGTTCCACATAAAATTAATATCATGCGTGGAAGGCAGCACCGTTTGGGCTTCGAATTCCATTAAGATATTTCCGGGAAAATCCATTTTGGAAACGAGCATCCCCGGCAGGTTTTTTGGATTATTTCCGTGAACCCAACCGTCCTCAAACCACCATTCTCCCGTGCAGGGCTTCCAGTATTTTTCAAGATTTTCATTTGTAAAAGGTTCACGGAAGAGCAAGGCGGATTTTTCAAGGTTAATTTCTTTGCGCATTAAACGGATCATAAGCGCTCCTTAAAGTAATTTCAGGCCGGATAACTTTTTGTTCTTTAATAATTTAATAGCTGCTCGTGTCCCTATTCTTTTTTATCTGAATACATCCGCAAGATCCTGTCAATATCCTCCTGGCAGCTTAAAAAAGCATCTGCCAGCTCGGGATCAAAATGAGTCCCCTTTCCTTTTTCCAGTATATCCAGGGCTTCCTCTTTTTTCAGCGCCGGCTTGTAGATCCTCTCTGAAACCAGGGCGTCAAAAACATCCGCAATCGCCGTGATCCTGCCAAACAGGGGAATGTTTTTACCTTTGAGGCAGAACGGGTAGCCCGTGCCGTCAAATTTTTCGTGATGTGTTTCCGCGATCTCCTCCGCGGTTTTTAAGATCTCGGAATCTGAACCCGCCAATACTTTTGAACCGATATCCGAATGGGTTTTCATTATTTTAAACTCTTCGGTCGTAAGCTTTCCGGGTTTCAGCAAAATATTGTCCGGGATCCCGACCTTTCCTATATCATGCATGGGGCTTGAATATTTAATAAGTTCCGTTTCTGCTTCGTTCATACCTATCTTTTTTGCTATCACAGCGCAGTACTCACTTATCCTGGCATTGTGTTTTCCCGTATCCGTATCCCTGTATTCCGCAAGGTGCGAAAGCCTCAAGATGGTGTCTATATTAGCCAGTTTTATTTCAAAAAGAGCTTTTCGCAGTTCTTTCGTCTTCAAATCCACTTCTGATTCAAGCCTTGAATTAAAACTTTTAATATTATCGTAATAGGCTTTTACTTTTACAAGATTCCTGATCCGGCCCTCCAGTTCAAACATATCAAACGGTTTTGTAAGAAAATCATCGGCTCCCAGCTTTGCCGCTTCCACTCTTGTTTTTGTGTCATCGCTCGCGGTAAGCATCACTACAGGCGTGTACGCCGCGTTTCCGTCCTCCTTGATATGTTTCAGAACCTGCAAACCGTTTAACTTGGGCATTATTATGTCCAGGAGTACGACATCCGGATTTTCTTTCATTTTTTCGAGAGCTTCTTCGCCGTCAACGGCAAGTATGGCTTCATACCCGAAGTCCTCTATCATCCCCTTCATCATTAACAAGTTATCTTCCATATCATCCGCAATGAGGATCTTGGGTTTATTATTCATTTTAAGTGCTCCCTTTTATTAGTATAGAACTTTTAAAATTACCCGTCTCTCCAAAAAGCGTCAAGTAAATTTCTGTTCTTCCTTTATTACTTCACTATTATATCAGGTTATAACATTTTTTGTGGTTTAAGAGCAAGTCCAATAGGCGTGGCCGTTTACTTAAAGCCGTTCTAATTAGCTTAAACAAGATCTCGCTATTCTGTCAGGCATAGAACTTCCTTCCGGAAAAGAATTACTGTTTACTGCTTAAAAACCAGGTCTTGGTATTTGTATCCGTCTTAAAAAAATTAGCCAGCATTGTAGCGACTTTTGCGGTACCGGACGGGGAAGGGTGCGTTCCATCAGGCCCAAGATCTTCCTTATTCCATACCAGCCCGTCGCTTTTCCTCGGTGTTGTCCCGTTGCCCCATAAATACGGGCCCCATAGGAGTACCGGCGCTTTTATTTCACCGCCGGAAATATTTGCGTTCAAATCCTTATCTCCGTTTATCTGCTCCAAAATAAGTTCTCTTACCGGGAACGCACTTTCAAAAGCATACGGCTCGGGGTTTAACGGAGTTGCGGCATAACCGCCGTATATTCTTGAGGATAAATAGATAAATTGCAGGTTGGGAAGTTTTATTTTGGCATATTTAACAAGTTCCCTAAGCGCGGCCTTAAGAAATTTGGCATGTTCCGGATACCCGCCTTTTCCCGCGGGCTGGGCAAGGGCCTGTTTAAGCCATACGACCTGAACCTGCAGGGAGGAAACCCCGGCGTTTTTCATTCTTTCTTCGGCCGCAGCCCAGACCTTACTTTCCAAACCGGAACCGGGGATCCAGGCGTTAGCCGTCATGCCTCCCTGGGCGCCGTTCACTATCACGACAGCGGGGTTTTTAGCGCTGTCATTTCTCTCCAACCTTATAAAGGCCTCGGATTCCTGGGAAGTATTTGACATACCTATTGTTAAAAGGACTATCTTTCCGCCGGCAGAAGGGTTGCCCTTTTCATCCAGCAATTTTATCTTTTTTGCCGCTTCTTCGGCCAGTAGTCTATGGGAAAGAGGCGGCTCATTATTTCCCTTACCGTAAAGCCCTCCGTCTTTGCCTTTATATACAGCAGTTAATTCGGAAAGAGGTAAAACACCTTCAAGGGTCTGAGGCCCCGCATTTAGACCCGGGCCCGGCATATTGTTGTTTTTATTTCCTTGCGCCTGTGTTTTTTGGCGTTCCTGTACGGCCTTTTGCAGATATTCCTGTTCTTCCGTACTTAATTGTTCACCGGTTTTTTTCTTATTATAAATTTGCTGAGCTTTGTTCCAGTCTATCAGGTCGCCGGCAGTCAATAAATATCCGGCATTTACGCAGAGCAAGGTTATTATTATAAATAATTTGAAAATATTGTTTTTCATACGACCTTTGAGCCTCAACCCGGGACGAAGCCGGAAATTTTACGGAAAGAATAACTCAGGGCCTGTCCCCGCAAGTTTTCTTAACGTATTCCTTCCAGACCAGGCGGTTTTCCTTGAGCAGCTTTGGAATATCGAGTCCGTAGGGGCATCTTTTTTTGCATGCGCCGCACCCGGTGCAGTTTTCCACTTTTTGCACGACTTCGTTCACCATCGCTATCGCTTTCTCGGCGTTCATTCTTTTGATAAAAGATCTCACAAGCAGTACCGTACTGATCCCGATACCCTGCTCGCAGGGCTGGCAGTAATCGCACCTGTGGCACCAGTTCCCGGAGGTTTCCTTCTTTATCTTTTCGATCTCCGCCAGCTCCGCCTCTGTCAAACTTTCGGCCTTGTTGAAGATACTTACTATCTCTTTCATCTGCCCCGGCTTTTCTATGCCCGGATCCGGGATTATCCCGGCGTCCTTAAAAAGGAATTTGAAACAGAGGTTCGCGTCGTCAAGCATCCCCCCGCCGAGCGGCTTCATCGCTATGATGCCCGCGTTCAGCTTCTTTGCGAGCGGCAGCACTTCTGCTTCGGCCTGCCTGTCAATAAAATTATACGGGACCTGTACGGAAAAAAATTTATCCGTCTTTAGCATCTTGACCGCAAAGCTCATAACGTGCGCGGAAAAACCCGGGAACCTGATCTTCCCCTGCTTGACCGCGAGCATAAGCCCCTCAAATGCCCCGTCTTTCGCGAAAACGGCATCGAACTTCTCCTGCGAGCTCACATTATGCAGCTGGTAAATATCCAGATAAGCGGTCTTCATCTGCTTTAGCGAATTATCTATATGTTCAAGTATGGTTTTTTTATCATTTGCCATTGATTTACTCGCAAGCACAAGGCCTTTTCTGGGCAGGCCGCTGATAGCTTCCCCTATTTTCACCTGGCTGTCGGCGTAGCCCGTGGCGGTATCTATGAAATTTATCCCGAGGTCGAGCGCTTCTTTCACGACCCTGACCGCCTCCGGCGTAGAAAGGCGCATGATCGGGATGCCCCCGAAGGCTATCCGGCTTACGGAAAGTCCGGTCTTTCCAAATATTGTTTTTTTCATATTTTACCCTTTTTGACCCGAGTTATTCGGGCATCGCCGGTTATTATTTATTGTAGGATTCGGATAATTTTTTATCAAAAGGCGCTCTTCTGTTCGGGCATTGCTCCCGCGTGCAAAGTTTACAGCTCTCATAATTTATTTCCGTGGGGAAAATAATTCCGGACACGCTCTTATTGGGAATCATAAGAAAACTCTCCGTAAGTTTCACGCCGATAATTTCCTCCACGTTCCCGAAAACCGAAAATAATTCTTTTTGCTGTTCAATAGGCCATACATCAATATTACCCGAACCGGGGGCCATAGCCGCCGTCTTTCCAAGCGCGTATTTATTTTTCAAATATTCAACCAGATACTGCCGGGCGGAAAAGAGCGCCACGCTTTTTATGTTATCCAGCCAGTATTGCTTAAGCATATCGTCTTTGGGAATATCAATACCGTCAAGCTCTGTCCCGCAGGTCGCGACATAAGCAAACACCCTTTCCACCTTCTCAAGATTTTTCCTCAGGATATGGCTGTTAAACCTGATACCCTCTATCGTTACGGAATCACCCTGCCTTTCATCAATATAAGCTGTTTTATAGACCACCTTGGGTGCAGCTATGGCCCTGGCTTTTTCCAGGAGCTCACCAAATTCTTTAGCGTCGTCGCTTTGTGCTTCTAAATGAAGTTTTTCCAGAAGAGAAGCCAGTTCCAATTCCGCCTTGATCTGTTTAAATATTTCCATGTTTAATCCTTCCTTTTAATATGATAAAATACAGAGGACAATTATTTCAAACAAGTTTTTACTACAGCGGTTATTTTATTATTTTTTCCCCGTAAAAATCTAAGAGCATTCTAAGAGTCCTTCCATTCGCGCTCGCATTCGGCTGCCACGGGCAGAAGGCCGGGTCATTATCGGCATATCTTTCCTGCATGTAGTACTCCGGAGTCATCGCGTACTTGAACTGCGCCTTAAGCGTCTTTTCCGCCTTCTTTCTTTCCCCCTGTTTTAGCCAGGCACTGAACCAGATCATATCGGAATAACTGACATACCAGGTATGCCCTGACCATTTGTCTTGAAAAAAATCATTTTGAATAAAAGAGTCGGTCATTAGGCCTGTCAAGCCGTTCTTCATCCAGCCCCGGTTAAAAAAGTAATTCTCAACTTTCCTGCATATATCGCCTCCAGGCCTTATTATCCCGGCTCTAATAAGGTTCGTAGGCCCGTCAGCGAAATAAGGGCCAAGCGGAGGATACACGTCTTCAATCCCCAGGATATTGGGGAGGAAATATTCTTTTTTACCTTTTTGAGGCGCCACAAGTTTTTTAAGCGCCAGTTTTAAACAGGCTTCGTAATCTTCGGCTCTCCTTTGCATCCGGCCGGCCAGCGGATCCTTGAATTTCTTAAAAACCTTTGCCATATCCCGCATGCCCATATACATTAACCCGTCGGTAAATGACCAATATTGCCCGACTATCCCCCAGTCATTCCCTTTTCCGGCGGGAAGCAGGCCATAACCCGGAATATTTTTGTCTTTTTTGGTAAGATTTCTTTGTCTTTCGGCCCAGTTGACGCTTTCCAGGGCCAGGTTCCGCCACTTCTTAAAATATTCCCCGGAAGCCCGTTGTCCCAGGTGGTAAGCCAGGCCGGTCAAAACTCCGGCGGTGTAGCTCATCCAGTCCGGGGCGCCGGCAGCAAAGAATTTTCCCCTGTCTTTACCTTTCTTAATCCGGTAATGGGAAAAGAACTCGTAACCCTTTTTTGACCAGGACCCCAGCCCTATCCTGTCAAGTGCGATCAGGAATTCACAGGCCTCTACAGACCAAACACCTTTGTTCTGCGCGCCCTGCCTGGGCCTTATCAAGCCGTCATTTGCGACCGCGAACATCTGTAGGCACTGGCAGACAAGAGAGTTGTACATTGCCTGTATCTTCTTATCGTTTGTCTTCGGCCGGACCGTTAGCTTTGCAAGTTCCTGTTCCCACCCGGCAACCATTTCTTTCCGTTTAGCAGCGTACTCATACCCACTGATATTTTCAGGCCCGGTATTGGTTAAAAGAAAATAATATTCTTTCGGTTCATTCCGGTCAAAATTTGCCGTAAATTCGGCGTACGTTTTGGCAAAAATATTGCGCTTGTTTTTAGGGACCCACTTTACTCCGGTACCTGCGGGCGCTAAAAAAGCTATGCTCTTTCTGCCGCCCTCCAGACAATTATTCTTAAGCGTCCAGAGGTTTTTTGCCATGTCCCACTGCTCAAGCATGGGGAAATAGGAATCATAAAAGTCCCCGCTAAGCCCGTTAAGCAGGTTTGCCTTGTACTGCCTGGCCATCAGCCCGAATTTATATGTTTTTTTACTTTCAGGCCCGTTTTTTACCAGGAGCTTGATAAAGGTACGCGGTTCCGCTCCAAAATCACAAAACGATTCCAATTCCAGAGAAAATCCTTCGTGCTTCCCAAGCAGAGTATGCACGGGAAGGCCGTCCGCCCTGACACGGAATCCGGTTTTCCTCCAATTCAAGGCTTGAGCCCGTGCGCCGAAGACAAAATGTATCCCGAAATCATCGTCAGGCCCGCCTTCTTTATTGTCCACCGCCTTATTTATTATCTTGAAATCCGGCCAAACAGTTATCAGCCTTTTGGCTTCCGGCGGACTAAGATACAATTTAATTGTTTTTGGCCTTTTCCAGGGCATAGTTATCCTTTCACGCTCTTTTAAAACAAGAACACGCTTTAAACAGCTAAATTTTCCGGAACTTGAAAAATACAACTTTTAAGATCCGTTTCCGTATGCTTTTCCCTGAAAATGCCGCGGTTGAATATCTTTTGAAACAGCCGGCTCAAATACCGCCGGTTTCAATAAATTCTCAGGGCCTTAAAAAACCTTCTTTATCAATATTATTGTATCTGCTTATATTTGTTCCCCACTTCTTATCTAAAAGCGCGTGAGATATGGAATAATTTGTCCCGGCTTTCTTCAGGCCTATGGACATGCCTCCCAGATGAAAAACTCTTGAATGACTCGACAAAACCATTCTGTATCCGCCGGTCAGTATCTTCAAGCAGAGATCCACATCTTCACAGCTGTTCTTGAAGCTCTCATCAAAGAAATTTACTTCCTGCAGTATTTTTGCATCGGTCAGGAAACAAACGCCCCTTATGACCGGCACAAAAGTATCCTTCTCCGCCCGGAAACCCTTGCATTTTATTGTTGAAGAATCATCATATTCGTAAATACACAGGTCCTTGAGCTTAAATATTCCAAGACCCTTAAGCCTCTTAAAAAGCCTCGCGCCCCTTAAATGGAAGATCCCCGCTTCTTCCTCGATGACCGGCACGGCCAGGGCTGTTTTCGGATATTTTTCCAGGGATTCTATCAGGTTGTCCAGCCAGCCGTCCCGCGGGATAGTATCATCGCTTAAGGAGCCCAGATATTTGACCTCCGGGAACTTTTGCAATAAATATTTCCAGCCTGCATTATGTGAACCTGCAAAACATCTGTTCTCCGGAAGGTTCACAATGCTCACATTATCCGGCCATTTATGCCCGGCCAGGTATTCCGCGACTTCTATCTGTCCATTATTTACTATGCAAATATGATAGTTCTTAATATGCACGGTACTGATGACCCTGTCCACCAATTTTAAGATATATCTCGTGGTTATTACCGGCAGGACCAAACCTGTTTTTACTTCAGAATTAGCACTCAAAGGGCTCTCCCAAATTTATTTTCGCGGCCTGTTTACCTGCCTTGGCCCGCTTTTTTTACGATATTAACGGATTTACCGCAAATATTCAAGGTCTGTACCTGCCCTGAGTATCGGATACTACGACAAACCCGGTAGCATAAAATATATCCGCGGTTATAAGAACTATCAGAATAGTTAACAATATTCTTTTCATGGTTCCTCAAAAACAAAACCCGGGACAGGTCTCTGTTTACTTTATGATCCGGTAATATTCCTTATATTTCCGCGCGGGTGGCTCTAATTTTTGCCCCGGAAGCATATAACCGAGCGCGACGGCATAGTGTACTTCATAATCTTCCGGTATTCCGGCCTTTGCATTTCTTTCGGGAGCAGTAAAATAAAATTTTGCAAAGCCAATCCAGCAGGAGCCTATATTCAGGCTGGCCGCGGCAAGCAGAAGGTTTTGAATAGCCGCGCAGACATCCGGCAGCGGGGATACCGCACTTTTTTTTGCCGCCACAATAATGACCGTAGGCGCTTTGTAATAAATATTAAGGTTTTCATTTTTTCCCAGGTCAGCTATCCACGGAACCGGCATTTTTTGCATTTCCGCCTTGCTGCCGTCGCTCAATTCTTTTATCAACTTTTGGTCCTGTATGACAGAAAAATACCAGGACTGGTCATTGTGCCCGCTGGGCGCCTGCAGGCCCGCGTCCAGTATGGCCTGCAGTTCCGAAGCGCTTATCTGTTTTTCTTCAAATTTTCTGATACTCCTTCTTTTCGCGATCGTTCTTAGTGTTTCATTCATGTTAATAACTCCCTTTTTTTATTGAAATTGTTATTTTTCCGGGGCCGGCAGCTTCCCGGGCTTGGGCATTTTCTTTTGTTTTTCATATTTTATTACCTTATTGTATAATTTTCCATAACCCTCATAAAGGTCTTTATTGTAGCGGCTTTTTATCCAGGCAACATACTCTTTTATGGCCTTACATTCCCAAACGGTCGTGATTTTCCAGCCAAAATCCGAATAAATAGTTTCGATATTCATCATGCCATTCTCTTCAAAATGATTAATTTGATCAAAAAGATCCATAAGCATATCTATTTCATACGACGAATACCTGGTTTTTGCATGTTTTTCATTATTTGCGGCATCGCATATTGTCAGATATTTTTGAGCCGGGCCGCCGGCCTCAAATACAGGAAATTTCGGGTCCTCTTTGTTGAACTTTAAACAATCCACATCCATTAACATTATTAAATTTCTGTTATTTTCCAGGTAAAAATCTTTATTAAAATCAAAAGCGAATTTTTCCTGCGCGCTCTTGGTGAACTCATCAAGCTGCTTAAAACCGAAAAAACAGATGAATAAGGTCAAGATGGCAAGAGCCGCGTTAGCCAGCCCGCCCAGGTAGGCCGCGACAATATAATGATCTATTTTAGCAGTTTTTCCTTTTATTTTTTTTGCCATAGCTCCTCTATTTTCCCATGAAATTTAACACGTTAAGGATTGCGTTCCGAACAGATCTTTCCGCCGATCGCCCAATCATCTTTTTCCACCTCGTGCACTACTATATGCACGGCTTCTTTGGGGCACTGGATGGTTTCCGTTATTGCCTCGGTCACCTTTTCTATCATCTTCTTTTTTGTTTCCTTATTGCGGCCTTTCCACAGCTTTATTTCAACGAACGGCATAGACGCCTCCTTTTCATAAAATAACCGCCGGTACCGGCAGTTGCTTTCAGAGTTTCATCCTTTTAAACGCCCAGGTGCCGACCGCGGCCATCAGCACATCAAATCCGAGGACTATCAGCAGGTTTGAGGTAAAGGACAGCGCCGAGGTTCCCAGAATAACCGCTCGCAGCCCGTCCACAGCGTAAGTAGCCGGGTCCAGCCGGGTAAGAAATTTCATCCAGCCCGGAAGATTATCAAGCGGATACAGCGCGCCGGAAAGAAGAAATAACGGATAGATAACAAAACTTGAGATCAGCCCGTAGCCTTCAGGGCTTTCCATGAAAGAACCTATTATCAGGCCCAGGCTTATAAGGCCGTTGGCAAAAACAAAAAGCATCAGCATGGAAAGAAAGATACTTGCCGGTGTAAAGGGAATACCCAGGAGAATTCCGATAAAAAGCAGAAAATAGGATTGTATCAGGGCGTCCGTCATGCTCCCCATGGCTTTCCCGAAAAAAACAGTTGTTCTTGAAAGCGGGGTAATAAGCACTTCCTTTAGGAAGTCCACTTTTTTATCCCAAACTATATACGCGCCCGCAAAAAGTCCTGTAAAAATAATGGTCATGGCAAGAAAACCCGGAAAAATAAAATGCTGGTAATTACCGGCTCCGGAAGGCATGGCCGAACCGACGCCGTTGCCGAAGATAAAATACCAGAAGAGCGGAAGGCAAACGGAAGAGATGATCCTGCTTTTTTCCCGGGTAAAAACGCGGAACTCCCGGAACCAGAGCGCGTACAGGCCTTTTAAAGTTTTCCGGATATTCATCAGGTCGCCCTCGTGACATCTGTCATAAAACCCACTTCATCGCCTTCTTCGCGCATTTCTCTTCCGGTGTAATACAAAAATACATCATTCAGATCGGGAGAGTGCACTTCCACAAACTCCACTTCTCCCGCGATCCGGAGGATCTCCTGCAGATTTTTACCCGCGTTTTCAACCGCGATAAGGAATTTTCCATCCACGGTCTTTATTCCTTTTACAAAAGCAAGTTTTTCCAGTTCGCTTAAATTGAGCTTGCACCCTTTGAGGCTGACAATATCTCCCCCGGTCGCGCGCACCAGGTTTTTCGGCGAATCAAGCGCGACTATCCGGCCGTGGTCTATTATGGCTATTCTGTTGCAGAGTTTTTCCGCTTCTTCCATGTAATGGGTGGTCACGATAATGGTCATCTTTATCTTTGCAGCCAGCGCTCTTATATATTCCCAGATATGCTGCCGGGTCTGCGGGTCCAGGCCCAGGGTGGGCTCATCAAGAAAAAATATTTTTGGTTCATGCAGCAGCCCTCTCGCTATCTCCAGCCGTCTCCGCATGCCGCCCGAATACTTTTTGACTATATCATGTTTTCTTTTCTGCAGGTCAACAAGTTCCAGCACTTTTTCTATTTTTTTATTTATCTCTTTGAGCGGCAGGTTGTACATAAGCGCGTGCAGCTTCAGATTTTCATAGCCGGAAAGTAAAGTATCCGAGCTGGGGTCCTGGAAGACCATGCCTATGGATTCTCTGACCCGGTCCGGACTGTTAACCACATCAAACCCGTTAACCAGCGCCGTTCCCGAGGTGGGTTTTAAGAGGGTGGATAACATCATCAAAGTCGTGGTCTTTCCTGCTCCGTTGGGGCCCAGCAGGCCGAAGATCTCGCCTTCGTTCACGGAAAGATCTATTCCGTCAACGGCTTTTATCTCTCCATATATTTTTTTAAGTTCCCTGGTCTTAATGCTTTCCATGCCCAGCTCCGGTCTTCCCGCGGCACAATTGGAGTCCGTATTTAAAAACAACGCCCGTTTGCTGCGGGCTGTTTAAGAACATGTTTTTTTGAAATACTTTCTAATTTTTCGGTTCCTGCACGTACTTTTTCACCCAGATATTCGAATTCTTGTTCTTATCCGTTTCTGTGCCCAGCACATAGATGGAGCCGCTCCTGTGAACAGTAAACTTTACCCCGTAGGAATAGCCGGTATAATTCATGACCCACAATTCATTGCCTTCTTTATCCAGCCCGGATAACCAGCTGTACTTTTGATCATTTTTTCCCCCGCCGCCGGTCGCGGAAACATACACCTGCAGGTCCCGGTCCACCATAATATTATTCCCGGCATAGCGTTCATAACCGGTGTTTGTGTAGGTCTTGGTCCAGCGGTCCAGCCCGCCGGCATCGAATTTCCGGACAAAAATATTTCGGCCCTGATAGAAAACCTGTTCTGAGCCCACCATATAAATATTTCCCGTGCTGTCCAGCGCGAGCTTGTTCATACTGCGGGCCCGCAGTTTATCTTCCGGATATTGCCTGGCCAGCAGGATCCTGCCGGCCTTATCGTATTTTTTAATTGTCAGCAGATATTCGGCATTCTCCCCGTACGCGTAGGCGGCCACACAAGCGCTGCCTTCCGGATCAACGGCAAGCCCCTGCTGCTCTTCCAGAGTATTACCGGGGCAATAAATATCTTTCCAGAGCTCTGTACCCCGGGGATCATATTTCCGGATCCAGAGGTCGCGTTTTATTTCATCGGTGTATTTGTACCCGGCCGCGTAAATGTTTCCTTCCGCGTCAACGGCGATCTCTTTGAACCCGGCATCCCTGCTGTCGTATAGATTTTCATAGGTTTTGTCCCAGATGATACCGCCGTTCTGGTCATATTTTCTGATCCAGGGATTCTTTCCTTTTCCTTCTATATATCTGTAACCGGCTATACACACATTGTTATTGTTATCCACCGCGATCGCGTTAGTTTCGTCAAAACCGCCCACGCCGATGTCACAAACCTGTTTCCAGAGTTCGTTGCCTTCCAGATCTATCTTTCTGACGGCAACTATTCCCCGGCTGTTCGCTCCTTCTTTAACGCATTTCAGGCCCGTCACGTAGAGGCTGTTCTTAATATTGTCCACTTTAATATCACTGCCTATCT
This sequence comes from Candidatus Firestoneibacteriota bacterium, assembly GCA_903891415.1. Taxonomy (GTDB): domain Bacteria; phylum Oederibacteriota; class D2-FULL-39-29; order D2-FULL-39-29; family D2-FULL-39-29; genus CAIYPD01. The sequence continues at coordinate 8,337 of CAITEH010000001.1, read as the reverse complement.
CGGTGGCGTCCGCTTCCAGCAGGAAGGAACGGCTCCAAACTTCACGCAGGCCGGCTTCCCGGCTAAAAACCGCGGCAAGGAGGGCCGTAAAAAGCATGCTGAGCACTTTATATCTTTTCATTTGGATCCCTGTAATTAAATTATTGCTGCAGCTATAGCATTAAGGCTGTCTTGTGATATAGTACCATTTTTAAATGTAAACTTAAACAGGTCTTTGTTCCCGGAAAATGCTCGCACGGTAAAAACAGCAAGGTGGGTAATTATTTCGGCATAACTGTGCTCTAAATAATATTCAGTTCATATATTTTTTACTTTTGGTCTTTTCTTTTTGAAACCAGCTCCCCGAAAGCGGAAAGCAGTTCATATCTGTTTTCCCAGGTCGTGTACATTATACCGGCCGCGCTTTTTGTTCTATCCAGGGAGCCCAGCCAGGCTTTCGGATTTTCAAGGTCCTTACTGTCATAATAGGCCCCGGCCATGGTCTTAAAACCCAGGTTATCAAAATGCTTTAAGCTTGTTTCGCGGGTTTTGTAATTCCAGCATATAATTCCCAGGTCCTTAGGAATATAATTCCAGGAACCGGAAAAATCCCCGTCTACGAGATAGTAATTATCATGCGCGTTGTGCTCGGGGTCAAGCATATCAGACCAGATAAATATTTCCGCTTGCGGGTCTGCCGCTTTTACTATATTGTATTCATTTGTTATCGCGTCTCCAAGTATTTCCGCCATGGGCATTTTCCTGTCCTTGCACAGCCGGCAGGTCCCGCCCATCCTTATTTCATCCATGCTTAAAACGTATTTTTTTGCCCGGAGAGTTTTATAAAGCAGGCCCATTTCCTGCTTCCATATTTCATAAAGTTCCGGCTCGGACAGGCAGGCGGCAACCTGGCCGTTTAGAATAGCCATGCCGTGATAATAGCTTACCCGCAGTTTTTCGCCGTTTTTTATCCTGCTGCCCTGCGGGATCTTTAGCAAAGGCGCTTCGTGATCAAACCGAAAATTCAGTTCCGGGTCAATAACCGGTTCAAAATCTTTTCCTTCCTCATAGGCAAGCCCGGTTACTTCGCCTTTCACCGTAAGCGGCGTGCCCGGCCTTCTTAAGATATTTACCGGCCCGAGTTCTTCAATCTGCCAGTCATCCAGCCAGAACCTGCCGAATCTCCCGCCCCACACCCCCGCGTAAACCCTTACAACTTCATTTTCACCGCTGTTAAAACCCAGGGTAACTTTTCGCCAGTCCCGCGTGGGCTTAATATTAAACTCCACCGGCGCGAGTGCTTTTCCTTTCAGGTTCAAGACCTGGATCTTAAAAGAATCTGCCGGCTCAAGCTTATCGGTCTTAAGCATCAAACTCACCCTGTACAGCCTGTTTGGCTTTACTTTTACCTCCTGCATAATTCTTCCATGTCCGTAAGGGTTGGTCCGGAACATCTGAAACCTCAGCGAAGCCCGGCCCTCGAAAAATTCTTTTGTATCTACAAGGCTGACCTCGCCTGGCTGGTCGTAAAAATTATAGCCGCTCAATTTATTCTCTTTATACTCTTCAAAACCCCCGTTTTCTATCTTAACCGGAAACTCAGGGGTCAAAACGGCTATATTGTCTTTTACGGTAAACAGTGCATCTTTTACGGGAAAACCTTCGGCAAGATTTTTATTGCGAAACAGGGCGGAGCCATGCCCGGCCGAAAAAATAACGGGGATAATTTCCATATTAAGGCTGTCACAGGTGCTTTTAACTTTTCTCAGCCTGTCAAAATAATCCGCATTCTTACCGCTTAATCTGTCGAGGCCGCTTGCAAAAACAACTCCGTTCAAACCGTGGGCCGCCGCTGTTTTGAGCTTTTTTTCCACCTCGTTAACCTGATAATTCTCGGATAAATCAGCGGAGATATAGACCCATCTGTAAGGATATATTTTTCCTTCAGGAAAACAAGGCCCGTTGAACAGCAGGCAGATAAAAACCGGCAGCCATAATATTTTCATACCGCACCTTTGGCCATATTTTTCAATTTCAGGCGTTACCATAGCACGTATCTTGCTTTTGCTTATCTGTAAGTATAGCATAAAACCGGGCATTGTCAAAATAGCAGGGAAAGGCACTCTGTTCTTGTTTTGGTTCCGGGGAGGGAAGAACATTTTCGCGTAAGAACGGCCAGGCTCTTTAAAAACACCCCTGCGGTGTAATGTATTAATTCCCTGCGCGCTTATATTGCTTTAAAATACCTGCCAAATGCCTGCATGTTTTTTAGCGGAGTATCCAGCGGGACCGCGCATTCAGGCCCGATAACATTTATTCCTGTTTTAATTTTCTTTTCTATATCTTTAAATATATCCTCTTCCGTCCCGCTTCGCAGGAGCTGTATATTATTGGTCCCTCCGAGGAGGGCGACCTTTGAGGCGGCTTTTCTCATTTCAAGATCATCATTTTTTGAATCGTAATGGAACGCGTCGAGCCCGGTCTCGTTAATGTATTTTATTCTGTCCAGGGTATAGCCGCAGATATGCAGGATGGCCGGAACTTTTATTTTTTTTGCCATTTCCTTATGGATAGGCAGAACAAAATCCCGGTAGGCCTCGGGACTGCACAGGTCCCGGGTCGCATGGTCGGCTATAAGCATATTATCCGCCCCGGCCCGTATCTGGGCTTCCGAAAAGATAAGAGTTATCTCTTTTAATTTATCAAGGAGCTTCCGGGTCTTCTCCGGGTCGGTAATGGTGCCCATCAGGAAATCTTCCATTCCGACACAATGATAAGCCAGCGTCCAGGGCCCGAAGGCCTTTCCGGTTATCGCTACGCTTTCCCCGAACTCCCTGCGCATTTTTTTTATGGCTTCCAGGGGGGTTTGGGCAAACGGGCTGTCCAGGAACTTTTTTGATATTTTTATATCTTCGGGGTTTTTCCAGATGGGGGTTAAATTCGAAGGCATTATGTTCTTTTCACCCCAGTTTGTTTCCACGCCGACTGCCGCGGATTCATGACAAACGGAAAACAACGGCATTACATTATCAAAACCCATGACCGTATGCCCGGCTGCGGCCAGCGCAGCCATACTGCCGGGATTTAAATGGCCTTCCGGAAAATAAACTTTGAGTTTTTCCATCAGCTCAACGCAGATGACCGAAGTTGGTGTCCCTATCGCGGGCCGGTCAGTCTTTTTTCCCAAAATAGCCGCTAAAAACCGTTCTTTTGAATTCACTGGTTCCTCTCTTAAACCTTATTTTAATTGATCTGCCCCATTTCTTCGGGCGCGGGAGGCAGTTCCTTGGGCACAAGCGCAAGATTATCAAATTTCGCGAACTCTTCGAGGAAGGCGATCTTTATTGTGCCTACCGGGCCGTTTCTCTGCTTGGCGATTATGAGCTCGGTCTCGGCCTTATTTTCAATATTTCTGTCGTAATAGGCCTCTCTATAGAGCATCAAGACCACATCAGCGTCCTGTTCAATAGAGCCCGACTCGCGTAAATGAGAAAGCAGCGGCCGGCGCTCGGATCTTTCCTGTTTTTCTGTTGCTCTCGAAAGCTGGGAGGCAACAATGACCGGGACTCCCATTTCTTTGGCCAGGCCCTTTAAACTCCTGGTGATCTGGGAAACTTCCTGGACCCTGTTTTCACTGCTGCTTTTACCGCTTTCCATTAATTGCAGATAGTCAACTATTATAAGGTCAATTTTTTTATCCGCTTTAAGCCTTCTGCATTTTGCTTTTATTTCAAGCGCGGAAAGCACCGAAGAGTCGTCAATATAGATGGAGGCCTCCGAAAGATTGCTTGCCGCGATAGTTATGTTTCCCCATTCATTATCATAGGTTTTTCCCGACCGGAGGCGGTGCATGGAAACTCTGGCCTCGCTGGAGAGCATTCTCAAAGCAAGCTGATCGGCGGCCATTTCAAGCGAGAAGATCGCCACTGATTTTTTAAATCTTATGGCGCTGTTCAGTGCGATGGAAAGACAGAGGGAGGTCTTGCCCACTCCCGGTCTGGCGGCAACAACTATTAGTTCACCGCTGTGCAGCCCGGTAGTCAGCTCATCAAGCCTTTCAAAACCGGTCTCAACGCCGGTTACCAGGGCATGATTATAAGTAAGGTCTTCTATCTTTTTAACCGTGGCATGGACAAGTTCTTTCAGATTAAAAAAACCGGGCCGGATCCGTTTTTCCGAGATCGAGAATATTTTATTTTCCGCCCTGTCAAGAAGAGAATCCACATCGGAAGTTTCGTTATAGGCATCGGTAATAATACCGGTAGAAATACTGATGAGGTCCCGGAGCGAACTTTTTTCTTTTACAATACCGGCATAATACTCGACATTCGCGGCAGTCGGCACGCTGTTTATTAATTCGGCGATATATTCCGCCCCGCCTATCGCGTCAAGCTGATTTTTCTTTTTTAATTCTTCGGTGACGGTGATCAGATCAACCGGCTGGTTGGCATCAAACAGGCCGACCACAACAGAGTAGATCTTTTTGTGCGCGTCCTTGTAAAAATTATCTTCCTTGAGCATTTCGACCACCCTGTGCAGGGCGTCAGGTTCAATAAGCATCGAACCTATGACCGATTTTTCGGCTTCTATGTTTTGAGGTGGTAATTTATCGTTTGCCATAGCCAGATGATTGATCCATTTTTTAGCAGCCGCTGCCTCAGGGGGCTGTCCCCGGATTTGGCCCGGAAAGACAACCGCCGCATTAACAGCCTTCTTAGGATAAAGACATTCCGAATTTCAACGGAAGACCTTATTTCTTTACCACCCAAACCTTAACTACCGCGTTAACATCCGCGTGAAGTTTAACGGACACTTCATAGACCCCGAGAGCTTTTATCGGCTCTACCAGGTCTATTTTTCTCTTGTCAACTTCAAAGCCCTGTTCTTTGAGCGCCAGCGCTATGTCTTCCGTGGTAACCGCGCCGAACATCCTGTCTTCTTCACCCACCTGCGTGGAAATAGTCAGTGACAGTTTGCTTATTTTAGCGGCTAATTCAACAAAAACCTCTTTTTCTTTCGCAAGTTTCACGTTATCTCTCTTCTTCTTTTCTTCAACGGCTTTTATATTTGCCTCGGTGGCAACTATGGCAACATTTTTCGGCAGGAGAAAGTTCCTGGCATAGCCGGCCGAAACATTCTTTATTTCACCTTTTTTCCCGACCTTTTCCACATCTTTTGTAAGCACTACTTTCATTTTGAAACTCCTTTGCAAAAAATAGCTACTGGTACTGGGTGCCGGGCGCTAGGTACTGGGCCTATTTTCTGCCATATAAATTTGGCGAATTTTGTTGTTCTGTCAAATTTTTTTTATCTCTCCAAGCACCAAGAACCCGGAACCTGGCACCTTCGTACTTGTTTTATTCTACAGTAAAAGGAACCAGCGCCAGAACTCTTGCTCTTTTCATGGCTTCCGTTAGATGCCTCTGGTGTTTCGCGCAATTACCTGTCGCTCTTCTGGGCATTATTTTCGCTTTTTCTGATAAAAATTGCCTGAGCATGGCTACATTCTTATAATCTATGATCTGGTTCTCTTCCGTGCAAAATCTGCACTGTTTTTTTCTGGGCCCTTTAAAAAACTTGCCCCTGGGCCTGCTGCCTCTTGCTCCGGGTCCATCCGCGCGGGGCCCTCTTGAATCACCCCTGGTATCGCCTCTTGATTCGTATCTTTTTTCCATTTGAAAATATCTCCTTTAGTTTTTTTGCTTGACTGAACTCCAAATATCTAACTTCCATTCCTAGAATGGAGGCTTGCCCCACTCCGGGGACTGCTCCATTCTTCCTAGAATGGAGGCTTGTCCTCTTCTGAACTGCCGCCGGCAGCGCCTTCAGCCGGCTCTTCCGGTACGGCTTCATCATCCGCTGCGTTTTCTTTTTTCTTGCCACCCAGAAATTGAACACGTTCCGCGACAACATCCAAAGAAGACCTCTTTTGGCCGTCTTTTTCCCAGGTCTTATATTGCAGTCTGCCTTCAATATATACCGGGCTGCCTTTGCTTAAGTATTCATTGCAATTCTCGGCAGGTTTTCCCCACACAGTCACCCGGACAAAGCAAACATCATCTTTAAGCGAACCGTCCTGGGCCTTGTACTTCCTGCTGACGGCAATATTTAAAATGCCGACTGCGGACCCGCTTGGAATATATTTCAATTCCGGGTCTCTGGTTAGATTTCCTATCAACATTACTTTATTTAAACTGGCCATACTTTCCCCCTTGAGCCAAATTTGTTCGCTGTTATTTTTCTGTCACGGGTGCTTCAGGCGCGGCAACAGGCGCGGGAGCTGCAACAGAAGCCGGCGCGGCCGGTGTTACCGGCGCTGCGGCGGCAGGTACTGCGGCCGCGGCCGCAGCTGCGGCTGCAATTTTTTTCTTTTTCTTCTTGACGGGCTTTAAGGTGACTTTTTTTATGGTCAGATACCTTAAAACGGAATCAGCTATTCTATAGTTTCTTTCCAGTTCCTTGACTATTTCCCCGTCCATGTTCGCTTCAATATAGATATAGTACCCTTCCCGGGCCGAGCCTATTTTATAGGCAAGTTCTCTTTTTCCAAGCTTGTCCAGCTTTAATACTTCCCCCTTGGCGGCGGTAATAAGCTGTGTGAACTTCTCTGAAAGCTTTGCAACTTCGGCTTCCGGATATTTCCCGTCAACTACAAATGTGGTTTCGTAAACTGTCAAAGTAAAACCCTCCTTAAAAAAATTTGAATTTTTAATAAAAAACATCCCTTTTGGCTTTATGCGGTTTCAGAAGGTTGGCGCCGCTAATACCGGATGTTTCGTCTGTCAGCAAAAGCAGCGTAAGAGCTTTTGAGACAGCATCCTCAATTGTTTTCTCGCAAATTTCCTTACCCGGCAGGCGGTAGATACTCCACCCGCACTGGTTAGCGAGCCCTAATTATACCAGAAAAAGCAAGTTTTGCAACAGTAATCTGCCCGTTCAGGGCTGATGACACGGATTATAAAAGAGATGGTCCGCCAAAACGTTGGCGAGATCTCGCCGTAGCCGGACACAGATAAAGCATTGTCAGATAATGCAATTCTGGCACCGAAAATAGTCATTTTTACTTTGTGCTTACTGTCTGCCGCCCCTCTGCCCTTCTGCTCTTTCGCCCTTCTGCTAATACATCAGATCCCAAATCTGAACTGGACGACATCCCCGTCTTTAATAAGGTACTCTTTCCCCTCAAGAGACAGCGCGCCTTCAGCTCTGGCTTTTGACCAGGAACCTATCTTTAAGAGGGCCTCTGTATTGATAACTTCCGCGCTGATAAAACCCCTCTCCATATCGGAGTGGATCTTCCCCGCAGCTTTCGGGGCTTTGGTATTTTTCGGGATGGACCAGGAACGTATCTCGGGCTCTTTCACCGTAAAAAAAGTTATCAGGTCTAAAAGGTTGTGCGCGGCTTTGACAAGGCGCTTCAGGCCTGCCTCATCAATACCAAATTCTTTTCCGAACTCTTTACATTCTTCCTCGGTCAAAGAACACATCTCCAGTTCCAGCTGGCTCATTATCTCCACGACTTCCGAATTTTCTGCCGCGGCTTTTTCTTTTAACTTCGCGAGTCCGGGATATTTTTTCTCGCTTACGTTCGCCAGGTATAAGACCGGTTTGCTTGTTAAAAAAAAGTATTGCGCCATGAATTCCGCTTCGTGCTCTTCAAATTTTACCAACCGCACGGGGATGCCGTTATTCAGATTTTCTTTTATTTTCTGCAGCATATCCCTTTCTTGAAATACTTTTTTGTTATTGGTCTTGAGCAGCCTCTGGAGCTTTTGAAAACCCTTCTCCACGTGCTCCAGGTCTGCCAGCAGGAGCTCGGTGTTGATTATCTCCGCGTCGCGGACAGGGTCAACGCTGCCGGCAACATGCACGATATTTTCATCTTCAAAACATCTGACCACATGTAAAATACCGTCCACCTCTCTGATGTGGGACAAGAACTGGTTGCCCAGTCCTTCCCCTTTGGAAGCACCCTTGACCAGGCCGGCAATATCCACAAACTCTACGGTCGTAAAGGTCAGTTTTTCGTGCGGGATTATTTTTGAGAGTTTTTCCAGCCGTTCGTCAAAAACGGTGACGATACCGACATTGGGCTTTATCGTGGTAAAAGGAAAATTTGCCACTTCCGCCGCAAGTTTGGTGAGCGCGTTAAAAAGTGTGGATTTTCCTACATTGGGCAGACCAACAATTCCTAGTTTCATATATCTTATATACCAGAAAGGGGTTCCGGGGTCAACTTAAAATCAATTTTACTTGGGAATGGGAAGGTAGATGGTACCCCCCTGAAATGCTTTGGAAAAGTATGGTATCAGGAATTAATTAAGATAGTAAGAGAACTATTGCCATCTTCACCAAAGT